>NZ_CP110679.1:3253556-3605070 GCF_026167525.1 Sphingomonas sp. M1-B02
TCGACTCGTCGTCGCCGGCGTTGGCCGCCTTCTGGTTGATGAAGGTGTCGATCGCGACGGCGGACTTGCCGGTCTGGCGATCGCCGATGATCAGCTCGCGCTGGCCGCGGCCAACGGGGACGAGCGCGTCGATCGCCTTGAGGCCCGACTGCATCGGCTCGCTGACCGACTGGCGCGGGATGATGCCCGGCGCCTTCACTTCGACGCGGCTGCGCTGATCGGAGACGATCGGCCCCTTGCCGTCGATCGGATTGCCGAGGCCATCGACGACGCGGCCGAGCAGACCCTTGCCGACGGGGACGTCGACGATCGTGCCGGTGCGCTTGACGGTGTCGCCTTCCTTGATCTCCGAGTCGGAGCCGAAGATCACGACGCCGACATTGTCGGCCTCGAGGTTGAGCGCCATGCCCTGGATGCCATTGGCGAATTCGACCATCTCGCCGGCCTGGACATTGTCCAGCCCGTGGATGCGCGCGATGCCGTCACCGACGGACAGCACCTGGCCGGTCTCGCTGACTTCGGCCTCGGTGCCGAAGCTGGCGATCTGGTCCTTGATGACCCGGGAGATTTCTGCGGCGCGGATATCCATGTTGTTAGCCTTCAGCCTTTCATCGCGTGCGCGAGGGAGTTCAAACGAGTGCGGATCGACGAATCGATCATCTGGCTGCCGATCTTGACGACCAGCCCGCCGAGCAAAGCGGGATCGACCGAGAGGTCGACCGAAACGTCACGACCGACCCGGGCGCGCAGCTGATCCTTCAGCGCGGCGACCTGATCGTCGTCGAGGGGGTGGGCGGAGACGACTTCGGCGGTCATTTCGCCGCGATCCTGCGCCGCGAGATCGCGGAACGCGCGGATGATCGCGGGAAGCTGGCCGAGCCGGCGGTTGTGCGCGAGCACGCCGAGGAAATTAGCCGTGGTCGGATCGAGCTTGAGCTCGGCAGCGGTGGCCGCGATGGCCTTTGCCGCGTCGCCGCGGCTCACCAGCGGGCTGGTGGTCAGCGCCTTGAAGTCGGCCGACTGCGCGAGCGCGTCACGCACCGTCGCGAGGCTCGCCTCGACCTGGGTCAGCGCCTTCGACTCGCGAGCAAGCTCGAACAAGGCGATGGCGTAACGTCCGCTTAGGCTGGCCTGGATACCGCCGGAATTCTCCACGCGTTTCGGTTCCTCTTGGAGGGTTCGGATGTCGTCCCATGCGAAATGGGGGCCGCAAGCCTGCGTCCCCGATGGGTCGCGGCGCGGTTAGCATCGGGGGCGCGGGGATGCAACCCGGACTGGTGGTCGGCCTACGCTCGGACAGTCCGGCACAGCGTACGCTTGCCTGATCTCTAAAGCCGGTGCATTTTGCGCCCCGATCAATATTCTTCAGAAGCCGGGGGGCGGACATGAAGTATAAGCGGTCGCTATTCGGCGCGGCATTCTTGCTGGCCGGGGTGGCGCATGCCGAGGTGCTCGAGGTGACGGGGGAATTCCCCGCGCCGCACCGCGAGGCGAGCTTTCTCACCTCGCTCTCGATCGATCGCTTCTCGGGCCAGGACGGCGGCACGCTGCAGATCGCGCTCGAACGCGCGCTTCAGGGTAGTGGGTTCGAGCTGCTGGGCGGACGCGCCGGACGCGACACCGCCGAGGGCTCGATGTCGGGAGGAGTCTCGGCCGGAGTCGACGAGCGGCCGTTCAATAAGAAGGAGAAGCGCTGCACGTCGAAAGACGGCAACGGCAAATGCACCAAGGAAGAAGAGGTCGAGGTGACGTGCCGGCGGCGCATCATCGACGTCAACGCCGACATCCGTATCGTCCGCAACACCGACGGGCAGATCCTCTATTCGGTGCCCAAGCCGTTCCGCGAGGAAGTGAGCTGGTGCCCGGGCGGCAGCCCGGGGCGCACCGCCGAGGAGGTGGTGTCGAGCGCGATTCGCGAGATCGCATATTCGGTGCGCGCCGACATCGTGCCCGAGCTGCGGACCTATAAGATCCGCGTGCGCGAAAGCACCAAGGGGCTTTCGAAGGATTTCGCCAAGCGCTTCAAGGAACTGGTCAAGCTGACCAAGCGCGATCCCCGCGGCGCCTGCGCCGGCTGGCAAGCGATGCAGGCGGAGGCGGCGGGGCACCCGTCCTTGCTGTTCAACCTCGGGCTCTGCAGCGAGCAGGCAGGCGATTTTGAAGCCGCGCTGGCGACCTATCGCGACGCGGCGCAGGCCGGCGCGAGCGAGGGCCGTGAAGGCGCGGAGCGCGCGGCGCGGCTGATCGCCGGCCGCGAGGATGCGCGCGAACGAGCGCGGCGGAAGCAGGGATAAGGCTGCTCGCCGCGCTGCCTTTAACGGGGGCATTATGGAAGAAGCGAAGCCGCCTCGACATCTGTTGCTGTTCGTCGGCATGATCGTGTTCGTCGATATGGCCGGGATCGGGCTGATCACGCCGGTGATGCCATCGCTGGTGATGGGGCTGACCGGCGCGACGATCGATCGCGCGGCCGAGATCGGCGGGTGGCTGTTCTTTTGCTACGCCACGATGCAATTCCTGTTCGCGCCGGTGATCGGGGGGCTGAGCGACCGGTTCGGCCGGCGCCCGGTGTTGCTAGTCACGCTCGCTGCGCTCGGCATCGATTATGCGTTGATGGCCTGGGCGCCAACGCTGGGCTGGCTGGTCGCCGGACGGCTGATCTCCGGGGTGATGGGCGCGACCTTCGCGGCGGCGAACAGCTGCGTGGCGGATGTGGTGCCGCCGGGCGAGCGCGGCCGGGCGTTCGGCATGCTGGGCGGGGCCGGCGCTGCCGGGTTCGTGCTCGGGCCGACGCTGGGCGGATTGCTGGGCCATTTCGGCGATCGCGTGCCGTTCGTCGCGGCGAGCATGCTTGTGCTGGCCGGCGCCCTGTTCGGCTGGTTCGTGCTGCAGGAAACGCTTCCCGTCGAGCGGCGCCGCGCCTTCACGCCGGCACGCGCCAATCCGATCGGCAGCCTCATCCAGATGCGGCGGGCGCCGCTGGTGATCGGCTGCCTCGCCGCGGGCTTCCTCATGCAGCTCGCGTCGCAGGCGCAGCTTTCGGTGTGGGCCTATCAGGGCATCGCCCGGTTCGGCTGGAGCATCGTCACGATCGGGCTGACGATCACCTTGTTCGGGATCCTGATGGTCGCGGTGCAGGGGTTCGGTTCCGGGATCGCGATCCGGCGCTTCGGCCCGGTGCGCACCGCGTTGGGCAGCCTGGGTTTCGGCGTCATCTCCTATCTCATGCTCGCCTTCGCGCCCTCGACCGCGGTGATCGTCGCTGCGCTGGTGGTGGGGGCGATTCCCGGCGTCGCCTTCCCGGCGATGCAGCAGCTGATGACCGCGCGCGTCGCGGAGGATCAGCAGGGCGAGTTGCAGGGCGCGATCGCGAGCGTGATCAGCCTGACCGCGATCCTGGGCCCCCCGCTGATGACCGGGGTCTTCGGCGCGTTCGCCGACGGGGAGGGGCTGTACTTCCCCGGCGCCCCCTTCCTGCTTTCGGCAGGAATTATCGCGCTCGGGGTCGCGGTCCTGGGGATCACGCTGCGCCGTTTCGGGGGAAGCGGCGAGGCTGTTTCCTCGCACCGTTTGAGCGCCGCCGGAACCGCGCCGGACACGTCGCGTGCCGCCGGCTGAAGCGGGTCATATAGAAAAGGCGACGAGGCATCTCTGCCCAGTCGCCCATTCTACCTGGCCCCCTTTAGGAACCGGAGAGAGGTTCAATTACCGCGGACGACCGCCGCCGGTGCCGGCCGGACGCGCCGGGCGCGCGGTGAACTTGCTCTTCGGTCGCGCATAGTTGCGGGGTGCGTCGCCGCGGGGCGCATCCGAGCGTGGTCCGTCCGAGCGGCGCTGCTCGCCGGCCTGGGGCGGGCGGCGATCGCCGAACGAATTGCCTTCGCGGCGCGGCTGCGCATTGCCGCGCGGGGCGCTGCTCGAGCGGCCCGAATGCTGCATCGCGCGACCGTTGCGGCCGTTCGATTCGTCGCGGCTGACCGGCATCGGCGAACGGGTCGACTTTATCTTCGACGATTCGTTGACGAAATCGGCCGGCAGCGGGACGACGGTCAGCTTCTGGCGGGTGAGCTTCTCGATATCGCGCAGATACGGACGCTCGTCCTCGGCGCAATAGCTGATCGCGATGCCGGTGGCGCCGGCGCGCGCGGTGCGACCGATGCGGTGAACGTACTGATCCGGCACGTTGGGCAGTTCGAAATTGAAGACGTGGCTGACGCCCGAGACGTCGATGCCGCGCGCGGCGATATCGGTCGCGATCAGCACCTTGACCTTGCCCGACTTGAACTCGCCCAGCGCACGTTCACGCTGCGGCTGGCTCTTGTTGCCGTGGATCGCATTGGAGGCGACGCCATTGCCCGAGAGCAGCTTCACGACGCGATCCGCGCCGTGCTTGGTGCGGGTGAAGATCAACGCGCGATCAATCTTCGGATCGCGCAGCGCCAGCGTGAGCAGCGACTGCTTCTCGGCCTGGGTGACGAAGGTGACTTGCTGCTCGACGCGCTCGGCAGTCGTCGCCTCGGGCGTGACCTTCACTTCGACCGGATCCTTGATGAACTGGGTCGCCAGATCGCGGATGGTCTTGGGCATGGTCGCCGAGAAGAACAGGGTCTGGCGCTTGGCCGGAAGCTCGCGGACGATGCGCTTGAGCGCGTGGATGAAGCCCAGGTCCATCATCTGATCGGCTTCGTCGAGGACGAGGATCTCGATGCCGAGCAGGATCGCATAATGCTGCTCGATCAGATCGACGAGGCGACCCGGCGTTGCGACAAGGATGTCGACGCCGCGGGCTAGATCGACCTTGTTCTTGTGCACCGACGTGCCGCCGAAGCAGGTCATCACGCGAAGGTTGGTGCCCTTCGAATAATCGCGGGCGCTTTCGGCGATCTGGCTGGCGAGTTCGCGGGTAGGGGCGAGAACGAGCATGCGGCAGCCGCGCGGCTGGGCGCGCTTCTCCGATGCCATCAGGCGATCGATCGAGGGCAGCATGAAAGCGGCGGTCTTGCCGGTGCCGGTCTGGGCGATGCCGAGCAGATCGCGCCCTTCGAGCAGCGAGGGAATGGCCTGTGCCTGGATCGGCGTGGCTTCGGTATAGCCCTTGGACGCGAGCGCCGAGAGCACGATCTCCGAGAGACCGAGATGTTTGAATTGCATGGAGAAACCTTATGGAATCGGCCGACGCGCACGCAAAATGAGCGCGCGGAAGCGGTGTCAAAAAATGACAACCCGCGTGACTTGGGAAGCCGGAAAATATGAACCGAAGCAGAGCCGGGGCGGCGCCCTTGCCGAAGCAAGCGGTTGGCCCGAATCACGCTGCATAATGCCTCGATGCCGGCGCATGTGGCAGAAGTGCTGCCCTATGTCAAGGTTGTCGGCCGGCGCGCGCTACGGCATGTTAGCGCTAAAATGGGGAGGGTGATGCGATGCGGGCTTTGAGTTGGGCGATGTTGCTGGGATTGATCCCGGCATTGGCACAGGCGCAGACGTCCGAAAAAGCGGCGATCGCGGGCGATCCGGCGGCGGCCCCGCAGCAGCTCGCACTGGTCGATTTGCCCAAGGCGACGGGGCCGGCACTGGAGCTGTTCAACGGGCGCGACCTTGCCGACTGGGAAGCGTGGCTCGGCTATGCCGACCCGGCGCTGACCTATAAGCGGCCCCCCATCGCCCCGCTGGGCACGAGCGTCGACACGAACCAGGCTTTCAGCGTGGTGACCGAGGATGGCGCGCCTGCGCTGCGGGTCGAGGGCAAGACCTGGGGTAGCCTGGTCCACAAAGCGGACCTGCGCGACTATCGTCTGAGCCTCGAATATAAATGGGGCGACCAGGTCTGGGCGCCGCGGCTGACCGAGCCGCAGAATAACGGCCTGCTGTTCCACTCGCACGGCAATCCCGGCGTCGTGTGGGGCACCTGGATGGCGGCGGTGGAGTTCGAGATCATGCTGGGCTCGACCGGGATGATCGTGCCGGTGGGCGACAATATCCGCGCGCGGACCTTCGTCGCGCAGGACAAGACCATCCTCTATCCGCACCGGCGTTTCCGGCTGGGCGGGCGCACGATCGACGTGACCAACAACGGTAATCCGGACTGGAACGTGGAGAATGCAGTGGATGCGGAGAAGCCGGTCGGCCAGTGGAACCGGCTCGATCTCTATGCGGTGGGCGACCAGGCGATCTTCGTGGTCAATGGCGTGCCGGTGATGGCGCTGACCGATCTGGCCGAGCTGGACTCGACGGGCAGGCGCGTGCCGCTGACGCATGGCCGGATCCAGCTTCAGTCCGAAGGAGCCGAGACCTTTTTTCGCGCGATCAAATTGGAGCCGATCAAGGCGATGCCGCGGCTAATCCAGAAATAGATCAGCTTCTCGAGAGGCGTTCGGTAAAGCGCTTGCGCCACCAGATCACATCCTCGTCACGGACATTTTCGAACATCGGCTGCCAGCGGGCGATCCGCTCCTCGCGCGACATCGTCAGCGCCCGCTCGATCGCGTCGGCGATGTCGTCGGGGCTGTAGGGATTGACCAGCAAGGCATTGCTCAGCTGCGCCGCGGCCCCGGCGAAGCGCGAGAGGATCAGGACGCCCGGATTCTCCGGATTCTGCGCGGCGACATATTCCTTGGCAACCAGGTTCATGCCGTCGCGGAGCGGCGTGACGAGCCCGACGCAGGAGGCGCGATAGACCCCGGCGAGCACGTCGCGCGGGAAGCCCTGGTTGACGTAGCGCAGCGGCACCCAGTCGATATCGGCGAAGGCGCCGTTGATTCGCCCGGACAATGCATCGAGCTGGGCGCGGATGTCCTGATAGCTTTGCACCGTAGCGCGCGAAGGCGGCGCGATCTGGAGCAGGTAGACGTTCGAATGCGCGTCGGGCCGGGTCTCGAGATAGCGTTGGTAGCCGTTGAAGCGCTCTTCGAGACCCTTCGAATAATCGAGCCGGTCGACCCCGACGATCAGGCTGCGGCCGATCGAACTTTGGACCATCCGGGCATAGGTGGCCATTGCCTGCGGGCTGTTCGCGCCCGCGATGAACTCCTTGGCGTCGATGCCGATCGGGCAGGCGATCGCACAGATCGTGCGTCCTCCGACGGTGATCTGTCCGTTCTCGCCAATCGAGCCGCCCATTTGATTGATGACATAATCGTGGAAAGTATCGAGCCACTCGTCAGTCTGGAAGCCGATCACGTCATAGGCGAACAGCGCTTCCACCAGCCGGCGATGCTCGGGCAAGGCGGTGAGCAGTCGCGTCGGTGGCCAGGGAATGTGGAGGAAGAAGCCGATCCTATTGGTCAACCCGCGCTGGCGCAGCACCCAGCCGAGCGGGATCATGTGATAATCATGCACCCAGATCAGGTCGTCGGGCTGGATGTGCGGCCCGATGACGTCGCCGAACACGCGGTTGACGCGCTCATAGCCGCCTTGGAAATCGCGTTCGAACTCGGTCAGCCCCAGCCGGTAATGGAAGAGCGGCCAGAGGGTGCGATTAGCGTAGCCGTCATAATATTCCTCGACGTCCTGCTCGGGCAGATCGATCGTCGCCGAGGTGACGCCGTCATAGGTTTCGAACCGGGGCTCGCCGGTCTCGCCCGTCTCGCCCGACCAGCCGAACCAGATGCCGTCGGCTTCGCGCAGCGCGGCGGTGAGCGCCACCGCGAGCCCGCCCTGCGCGCCGGGCTTTTCGGCGGTGGGCGCGGACACGCGGTTGGAGATGACGATCAGGCGGCTCATCGCACCGAACTCCAGGGCTTGCTCAACAAGACGGCGCAGTTGATCATCCCGACCAGCGAATAGGTCTGCGGATAATTGCCCCACAATTCGCCGGTGACCGGATCGATATCCTCGGACAGCAACCCCGCGGGCGTGCAGCGCGAGAGCATTTCCTCGAACAAGGCGCGGGCATCGGCATCACGGCCGGTGAAGTGCAGCGCCTCGATCAGCCAGAAGGTGCAGACGTTGAATGCGGTGTGGGGCAGGCCGAAATCATCCTCGGTGGCGTAGCGCAGCATGTGCGATCCGCGCCGTAGCCCACCCTCGACCGCGGCGAGCGTGCCCCGGAAGCGGGGATCGTCGGGGGCCAGGAAGCGCAGGTCGAGCAATTGCAGCAGGCTGGCGTCGAGATCGTCGCCGGCGAAGGTGGCGGACAGCCGATCGGTGTCGGGGCGCCACGCCGCATCCTCGATCCGCTTGCGCATCGTCGTCGCCCGATCGCGCCAGAAGGCCTGGCGGTCGGATAGTCCCAGCACTTCCGCGGCATTGGCCAGCCGGTCGCACGCAGCCCAGCACATCGCCGCCGAGTAAGTGTGGACATGGCTCTTGGTGCGCAGCTCCCACAGCCCTGCGTCGGGCTTGTCATATTTCTCCCACGCTCGTTCCCCTACCGGCTCGAGCGCGTTGAAATCCTCGATCCCGCCGATCCGCAGCAGGCGGTGGTCGAAGAAGGCCTGGGCGTTGGAAAGGATGATCTGGCCATAGGCGTCGTGCTGGACCTGCTCATAGGCCTGGTTGCCGACGCGCACCGGGCCCATGCCGCGATAGCCGCTGAGCGCGGGCGCCTCACGCTCGATCAGGGTCGCCTCGCCGCCGACGCCGTAGAGCGGCTGGATATGGCCGCTGGCGGCATTGTCGACGATGTTGCGGAGATATTCGAGATAGCCCTCCAGCACGTCGAGCGCGCCGAGGCGATTGAGCGCCTGGACGGTGTAATATGCGTCGCGCACCCAGCAGTAGCGATAGTCCCAGTTGCGCCCCGAGCCGGCATGTTCGGGGATCGAGGTCGTCAACGCGGCGACGATCGCCCCGGTCTCCTCATGCTGGCACAGTTTGAGGGTGATTGCCGATCGGATCACCGCTTCCTGCCATTCATAGGGCGTCGCGAGCCCGCGCACCCAGTGGCGCCATTCGTCGATCGTGTGATCGAGCATCGTCTCCAGAGAGACGCCGATTTCTTCGGAAAAGCTCTCGTCGGGGCCGAGGAAGAAATAAAGCGGGCGTTCGACGCGGAACAGGCGTTCGTCCTCGATCCAGCCGACTGCGGCGGTGGTGGAGAGGCGCAATACGCTGTCCTGCACCTTGTAGCGGATATGGTTCGAGCCGCGGGTGGTCTCGGCGCGCGCCTCGCCCCAGCGCCGGGCCGGACGGAGCCGCACGCGGATGCGCGGGCTGCCGGCAATCGGGCGGACGATCCGGGCGAAGGCGACCGGGCGATACATGCGGCCGTTGCGCTTGAAGCGCGGGCAGAAATCGATGACTTCCATCGCATTGCCGTTGGCGTCGCTGTGGCGCGTGACCAGCACCGGCGTGTTGCGCAGATAGGTTTGCGTCGTCTCGACGACGCCATCGAGGTCGATTTCCCAGAAGCCGAACGCGGCTTCGCCGGCGGGCGGTGCGTCGTCGAGCAACGAGCAGAAGGCCGGATCGCCATCGACCCGCGGGGTGCAGCCCCAGACGAAGCGTCCGGCGCGATCGACGAGCGCAGAGACCTGACAATTGCCGATCGGCCAGAGGTCGAGCGTCGCGGTCATGCGGCCTGTTCCAGCCAGGCGTGGACCGCCGCGACGTCGTCGAGCCGATAGCCGGCCGCGGTCTCGCGCTCGGGGCCGACGAGCACGCCGAGTCCGCCGAGCGCTTCGACGGCGACGAAGCCCGCCTCGTCGGTCACGTCGTCGCCGGCGAAGACCGGCACGCTGCCGGTGAAGGGGGCGTGCGCCATCAGCGCGGTGATGCCGCTGCCCTTGTCATGGCCGGCAGTTCGCAATTCGATCATCATCTTTCCTTCCTGCACCGCCAGACCGTCATCCCGGGCGAGGCGCTGGATCAGCGCGCGGGCCTCGGGCTCGGCGGCGGGGGCGAGGCGGTAATGCACCGCAACCCCCAATGTCTTGATCTCCACGACGACCCCCTCCCACCCGGCGAACATCGCCCGGACGGCATGTTCCGCCTCGATCAATGCCGGCGGTCGGATCGGCGCCGTGTGTCCGGAACCCGTCTGCACTTCGGCGCCGTGGCTGCCGACCATGGCGATGTCGGCGAGCGTTTCGCCGAGAAACCCCTCGAGCTGCGCCGCCGATCGCCCGCTTACCAAGGCGATCCGGCCCTGAAAGGTTCCCGCCAGTCGGCGAAGCAGGTTCGAAAGCGCGGGCTCGACGACGACGGATTCGGGGCGATCGGCGAGCTCGACGAGGGTGCCGTCGAAATCGAGCAGGAGGCTGTGGGTGGCGGCGCGGAGCGGCGGGGGCGGGGCGAGCGGGGGGGCGATGGGCATGCGTGGACCCTAGCCGTAAACGGCGGATTGCACAGCCGGGGGGGCGGTTTAGGTTCGCGGAACCCCTCCCTTGCAGGGCGGGGAGGAGTCTCGCTTGGACATCGCCGCGACCCGCACTAGGTTGCGATCACCACCTTCAATTCCCGGAACATGAACATGCAGAAGCTGGACGGGCCGCGGCTCCTCCCCGCGACCGGCGGCGCGCCCAAGTCGATCGTCGTGCTGTTGCACGGCTATGGGTCGAACGGCGCCGACCTGATCTCGCTGGCGCCGATGTGGCAGGCGCGCTTTCCCGATACGCTGTTCGTCTCGCCCAACGCGCCCGAGCGCTGCCCCGGCGCGCCGGGCGGCTTTCAATGGTGGGGGCTCGACGATCATAGCCGCACCGCGCTGCTCGCCGGGGCGTCCGGCGCGGCGCCCGTGCTCGACGCCTTTCTCGACGGTCTGCTCGCCGACAATGGCCTGGACGAAGCGCAGATGGTGCTCGCCGGGTTCAGCCAGGGGACGATGATGGCGCTGCACGCGGGCGTGCGGCGCGAAAGGCAGCTGGCGGGGATCCTGGGCTATTCCGGCATGATCGCCGGGCCGGGGATCGCCGACGCCGAGGTGCGCAGCAAGCCGCCGGTGCTGCTGATCCACGGAAGCGTCGATCCGGTGCTGCCGGTCGCATCCCATCATCACGCGCTGGCGGAACTGGATCGGCTGGGGTTCGAGGTCGAGGGGCATGTGTCGCCGGGGCTTGGGCACAGCGTGGACATGGCCGGGATCGACTTGGGCGCGCGGTTTCTGCAGCGGGTGCTGGGCTAGGGGCCCAAACGGGCTGGGCACCTTTGGCGCGATGCCGCATTGAGGGGGTGATGGATTCGATTCCCCGCTCCCCGCTCAGCATTCCCATATTCCGGGCGGTGTGGCTCGCAAGCATGGCGTCCAATTTCGGCGGGCTGATCCAGTCGGTCGGCGCATCGTGGATGATGCTCTCGCTCTCCGCCTCGCCCCAGATGATCGCTTTGGTCCAGGCGTCGACGACGCTGCCGATCATGCTGCTGTCGCTTTGGGCGGGCGCGATCGCGGACAATCTTGACCGGCGCAAGGTCATGCTGGTGGCACAGAGTTTCATGCTCCTCGTGTCGATCGGGCTCGCGGTCGGCGCCTGGCTCGGGTTGCTCACGCCCTGGACGCTGCTGATCTTCACCTTCCTGATCGGTTGCGGGACCGCATTCAACGCGCCCGCCTGGCAGGCGTCGGTCGGCGATATGGTGCCCCGCCCGGTGCTGCCCAGCGCGGTTGCACTCAACAGCATGGGTTTCAACATCGCCCGCAGCGTCGGCCCGGCGATCGGCGGCGCGATCGTCGCGGCGGCGGGGGCGGCGGCGGCCTTCCTCACCAATGCGGTGAGCTATCTCGGCTTGATCGTCGTGCTGTCACGGTGGCGGCCGGACGTGCCGGCGCGGGTGCTGCCGCGCGAGGGGCTGTGGCTCGCGATGGGGGCGGGGGTCCGCTACGTCGCGATGTCGCCCGCGATCCGGGTCGTGCTGCTGCGCGCCGCGGTGTTCGGGCTGGCGGCGAGCGCGGTGCCCGCGCTGATGCCGCTAATCGCGCGCGATCTCGTCGGCGGCGGGCCGCTGACCTATGGCATGCTGCTCGGCGGCTTCGGGATCGGCGCGGTGGGCGGCGCGCTGGTCAGCAGCCGGTTGCGGCGCTTCCTGACGACCGAGTGGATCGTCCGTGCCGCCACGCTTGCCCTCGCCATCGGCGCGGCGGGCGCCGCGGCGAGCCGGATCCTGCCGCTGACGATCCTGTCGCTCGGGGTCGCGGGGGCCGGCTGGGTGCTTGCCATCTCCACCTTCAACGTCAGCGTGCAGATGGCCTCGCCGCGCTGGGTGGTGGCGCGCGCGCTGGCGCTGTTCCAGATGTCGGCGTTCGGCGGGATGGCGGCTGGGGCGTGGATCTTCGGGCTGCTGGCCGAGCATCACGGGCCGGTGCTGGCGCTGGGCGGCGCGGCATTGGTCCAGGCATTGGGGACCTTGTTGGGGCTGCGCTGGCCGCTTCCCCCGATCAGCGATCTCAACCTAGACCTGCTCGGCCGATGGCACGAACCGGAGACCGCGGTGCCGGTCGACATGCGCAGCGGGCCGATCGTGATCACGATCGAATATCGCATCGACCCTGCGAACATTCCGGCATTCCTGACGGCGATGGACGAGCGGAGGCGCATCCGCCGCCGCGATGGCGCCCGCCACTGGGCGCTGCTGCGCGACCTGGGTGATCCCTTATTGTGGGTCGAGCGGTACCAGGTGGCGACCTGGCTCGAATTCATTCGCCATAACCAGCGGCGCACCTATGCCGACGACGCCAATACGGCGGCGCTGAGGGCGCTGCGGATCGAAGGCGAGGAGATCGTCGTCCACCGGATGATCGAGCGGCAGACCGGCACGATGCCCGGGCCGCACATCCCCGATACGGGGGTAATCGAGCCGATGACGGATTCGACGCGATCGAGCTAGCGGCGGGCTCCAAGTTTTCCTTTGGGCGCGCAGACACGCGCACCCACCCCCGGCCCCCCCCTGCTAGCAGGGGGGGGTGAAGCATCAGCTCTTGGGTGCGGGCGGTTTGGGCTTGGGACCCTTGGGCGTGGCGCGGCGGGCGGCGCGGGGCTTGGCCGGGGCGGATTCGGTGGATTTACGCGTGCGCCGAGCGGGCGGCTTGGCTGCTGCCGTCGGAGCGGGCGAGGGTGTCGACGCCGCCGGCTTGGCCGCGGGCTTGCGTGGCTTGGCGGCCGACTTGGCGGGAGCCGTCTTCTCCACCGCTACAGCGGGCTTCGCAGCTTCCGCAGCGGGCTTGGCCGCTGCCGGCTTAGCCGCATTGGTCTTGCGCGTCGTCGGCTTGGCCACCTTCGTGGCCGCAGGCTTGGCAGATGCGGCCGGCTTGGCGGTCGAGACGGCAGGCTGACCGGTCGCTGCGACAACAGACTTGGCTGCCTTGCGGACCGCGGGATTGCGCGTGCGCTTGATCACCGGGACCACGGCTGCGGTCACCGCGTCGGCGGCGGCATGCGCCACTTCGCCGATGGCGGCTTCGGGCGTGTCCACCGGCTTGCTGTCGGCGCTCTTGGCAGGCTGGCGCCCCTTCTTGAGCCGCGCGCCGATCGCCAGCAGCCCAACGGTCAGCAGCTCGGCCACCGCCGGATGCTTGGCGAGGCTGGCGAGCTTGCCCCGCACGGTTTTGGGAATCTTCACGCCGGAAACACTTTTTGGAAGGATCGAGCTCTGCTTTTCATTGCGCCTTCCGTTCTTCTTCTTGCCGGCCATGCCGTTCCTCCAATGATCGTGACACTAGTGTCACGGGCACCGGACGCTAAGTCAACGTGCGACTGTCAGTTGCCGTCCTTGGGCTGCTTTTCGGGTTCGAAGACGATATCGAAATCGCTGTCCGCGGCGGTGCCGCTGACATTGCCACCCGCGCTTTCGGACGTGGTCTGCGCGAGCTGCTCAAGAAGCTCGTCGGCGGTGATGCGCTGCTTGTCGGCATCGGCTGCCGCTGCGTCGCGAATATCGTCTGCCATCAAAATTCTCCTGGCCCGCTCGCTTGGATGAACGGTGCGGGCGGTGAGTCGTTCCGCCTGCGCTACGGTCGGCCGGCGCGGCGATCGACAAGTCCTAGGAAATAGGCCCGGAGCCGCGCGCTGTTGGCGGCCCAGGTGAAGGGCTCGACGGTGGCGCGAACCTGCGCCGGCGGAGGCGCGGCGTCGATCAATGTACGGAGCGCCTCGGCGAAGGCCTGCGGCGTGCGCGCGACGATCCGGCCGGCGACGTCGCTGCGTACCACCTGGCGGGCGCCGCCGACATCCGGGATCACGATCGGCGTGCCGCTCGCCAAGGCTTCGAGCCAGGCATTGGCGAGCCCCTCGCGCTCGGAAGCAAGCGCCATCGCGTCGGCGGCGGCGAGCAGGATCGGGAGCTCGGCATGCGGGATCGAGCCGAGCAGACGGACACGGTCTCCGGCGTTCGATCGGGCAATGCAGCGCTCCAGCGCGTGGCGATGCGGTCCCTGGCCGGCGATCCATAGGCGCACCCCCGGCATGGCGGCGACTGCCTCGATGACGATTTCGTGCCCCTTGAGCGGGATCAGCGCGCCGACCGAAAGGATCAGCGGACCCTCCACTCCGAGCTCCGTCTTGGCTTGGGCCCGGTCGCGCAGCGTGAACCGTTCGAAATCGACGCCGGAGACGACGCACTCGATCCGATCGCCGGGCATGCCGAGCGCAATCATGTCACGTCGCATCGCCTCCGATACTGCGAGCATCCCGTCCGCCGCCTGGCCGGCCTTGCGGATCTGCGCGCCGACCGGGCGCGTGCGTCCCCAGCGATGGATATCGGAGCCGCGCGCCTTGATCGAGACGGGCACGCCCAGGCGTCGTCCCAGTTCGACTGCGGCGACCCCATCGGGGAAGAAATATTCGGCGGCGATGAGGTCGAAGGGAAAATCCGCGCGGATGCGTTCGAGTAACGGCGCCAGCGCGGCGACCATTGCACCTGCATGGAAGCGGCCTTTGGTAAGCGGCAGATTGCGGAAGATCGGGCGGTGGACGTCCAGTCCCTTCCACCCTTCCTGGCGCGGGAGCGCGGCGAGCCGGCGGAAGCGGGCTAATCGCGAAAAGGGCCGGGGCGGAATCCCGAGCGGCGCGACGACGCGCACCTCGACATCGGGCAGGGCCGCCAATGCTAGCGTCTGACGCTCGACAAATATGCCGAAGTTCGGACGAGTCTCGTCCGGAAACAGCGTGGAAAGGATGAGCACGCGGAGCATCGGTGAAGCGCTATACAGCGGCTTCGTTAATGCTCCGCGTGCGTCTATCGCTTAGCGGCAGCGGCGGCCATTGTTGTTGCTCCCGGCACGCTCGATCTCGCGACCGGCCAGTGCGCCAGCGACTGCGCCGAGCACGGTACCGCCGGTACGGTCACCACGGGTGTCGATGGTGCGACCGACAAGCGCGCCGCCGACTGCGCCGACGACGAGGCCGGTGGTGCCATCGGGCTTACGGCAATAGCGCTTGCCGTCACGGCCGCGCCATTCGCGATACTGGCGATTGTTGCGGCGCTGCTGATCCGCCTTGTACTCGTACGACTTCGCTTCCGCCTTGGCGGTCGGCAAAATCACGGCCGCGGGGGCCAGCAGGGACATCGCGCCGAACGCGAGCATCATGTTACGCATGGGTTCACTCCTTGAGGTGGTTTCTTACAATACCGGAAGCGAAACGTCCTGACGAATGGGTCAGTTGCATGAACCTAAAACTACAATCCGGTCAGCCTCCGTTAGGAATCGAGGGCGCGCGGCGAATCATCGCCGCGCTGGGGCTGGTGCCGCATCCCGAGGGCGGCTGGTATCGTGAAACGTGGCGTGCGGACGCCGCGCCGGGCGCGCGCTCGGCAGGCACCGCGATACATTTTCTGCTGGAGGCGGGACAGCGCTCGCACTGGCACCGGGTCGATGCCGACGAGCTGTGGCTGTGGCATGCCGGAGCGGGGCTGGAGGTGCGGATCGCGGATGACGTGGGCTTGGTGGAGACGGTGCGTCTTGGCGGCGACGTCATTGACGGCGAGTCGCCGCAATGCCTGGTGCCCGGCGGCCGCTGGCAATCGACCGAGGCGCCCGGGGGCTGGGGTTTGGTGAGCTGCGTCGTCGTTCCCGGATTCGATTTCGCCGGCTTCGAGCTCGCACCGCCGGGATGGGCGCCGCCTGCACCATGATGCAGGTTTGTCCCCGTTATCCACGTTATCAACAGGCTCTGCACCCGATTCCATGCTTTCCACGATGCGCGATCGGTGACAGCTTCACATCTGTAAGAAGGACGGTTCGGCAGAGGGAAACCAAAGCAGAACCAATAGCTTACACGGATCGATCCGAATGCCGGTCCCTTCGGGGAGCTATTTTGGAGCGAGACGGGATGCCGAGCAAGGGTGGTTGCGAAGAGCATGCGGTGCGCGAGCGCGGCAGACACTTCGAGAGACGCCGGAGCAGGGCCTAAACGATGTCGAAGCAGCCGCGCAATCGGCAGCAGAGACGGAGAAGCGGCTCGGATGGACGGACCCGAAGCGGCAGCGGCGCGCAAGCGACGCAGCTGCCAGGGAACGCCCCGAAGAATGAGGCGAAACCTTCGGACGCCGCGCGAGCGGAAAGTACGAAGCAGTTCGAACCGTTCGGGAAACGCATCCGCAAGGCTTCACGGGCCCGCCTTCGGGCGTGAATCGTGAAGCGGGCCGCCGACGCCCGGAGGAAGAAGCGCGGGTTCCCCGGAATCCAGGCCGAACCACCGGACTCGGCGACCGACGCAAAGCTCGCATGCCCTTGCCGGCGCGAGCGGAGCATGCCGCCGAAACCAGGCTGCCGGACCTTCGGGTTCGTGGCCGAAGTCCGGTGACATGGGGACTGGCAGCAATGCCGGTCCCCTTTTGCGTTCGGCGACCGGCATGCGCAGGACGCGCCCGTCGCCGGCACGCCGAGCTTGAACGAGCGCCCCCCAACGACCGACCCTGAACCAGCGCCCCTAAACGACCGACCCTGAACGAGCGCCCTGAACGAGCGCCCTGAACGAGCGACGGTGACCGCGCCTTTCGCTTCGCTTATGGTGTCCCGCGAAAAGGGGAACGGCATGGGACATCTGTTCGAGCGCTTCGCGCAATCGGTGGCATCTTGGGCGGGACGGCCCCCGGCCTTCGTCTTCGCGCTCAGCGTGGTGCTGGTCTGGGCACTGACCGGCCCGATCTTCGGCTATTCCGACACCTGGCAGCTGGTGATCAACACCGGCACGACGATCGTCACCTTCCTGATGGTATTCCTGATCCAGAACGCCCAGAATCGCGATGCCGCGGCGATCCAGGCCAAGCTGGACGAACTGATCCGCTCGCTGGTCGATGCGCGCAACGAATTCATCGGGATCGAGCATCTCGGCGAGCGCGAGCTTGGCTACATCCGCGATCGGCTCGAGGACGAAGCGGGACAGGGGCCGCGCAGCGCACATGCCGGGATCGGGCGCGTGCTCGATCGTCGCTGATCGCCGCATCCCATAACCGGCGTGCATCGAAGACCCTGCATTAAGCTCTTGATGCCATGCCATGCCGCGCGGCATCGCTTGGCCGTCCGGACTGGGAGCATCTTGTGGGTTTTGAGCAGCCTCGGCCGCGCGGCGCGGGATCCGAAGACTATCCAACCGCCTATCAGCGCGACGGCTATGCGATCCTGCCCCGATTCTTCGGGCCCGACGAAGTGGCGGCGATCGCCGCGGCGATGGACCAGATCCATGCCGAGGGCGTCGCGCACGGGCGCAGCTTCCGCCACGGCAACCTCTTCTACAATGTTGCACCGGTGGACGACGGCGAGCCGCTGGTGCGGATGGTGCAATGGCCTTCCTATCACCAGCCGGTGCTCGACGCGGTCCGTCGCGATCCGCGCTTCGCGGCGATGCTCGCGCCGCTGATCGGCGGCGACCTGAAGCAGATCATCAACCAGCTCCACTGGAAGGCGCCCGGGAGCCTTGGCGATTTCGCCTGGCACCAGGATTCGCGCTTCCGCAAGCCCGACGCGCATTATCGCAATCTCGGCACTTCCTATGTCCAGACCGGCCTGGCGATCGATCCGCACAATCCGGGATCGGGCGGGATGCGGTTCGTGCCCGGCAGCCACCTGCAGGGCACGGTGGATCTCGACACGTCGACCGAAGTGCTTGGATCTTCGCTGGCCGACGATGCGCTGATCGCCGCGGGCTTCTCGCCCGACGACGTCGTCGAGCTGGTGCTGGAGCCCGGCGATCTGGCGATCTGGAGCCCCTATCTGGTGCATGGATCGGGGGCCAATCGCTCGGAGCATCAGCGCCGCTTCTACATCAATGGCTATGTCCGCGCCGCGGATTGCGATCGCGGCGAATGGACGTTTCGCGACGGGGAGCCGGTGGCGCTAGGCGCGGAGCCGGCGCTGGTCCATTATGAGCAATTGCACGAGCGCGGCGAACCGCATTATGTTTGAGCGGCCGGCCTAAAGGGGAAATGCAACTTTAGTCGGGCTCGGGGGCGTCCAGCGCATCGGTCGCGGGCGTGGGCGTCGGCACGGGCGTCCGGCTTTCGACCAGCCGCTTAGTGTCCGCTACCGCCTTCAGCTCGGCCACCTCCCCCTCCAGTTCCGCAATACGTTCTTCGAGCCGCTTGATGCGGATGTTGGATTCGACTTCCCAGACATTTTCGAGCGCGGCGGTGGCGTCGTCGGTGCGGTTCCACTGATCCTTGGCGATCTGGGCATTGGTCGCGTCGCCCGAGCAGGCGGCGAGCGTCAGCATCGAAGCGACGCCGAGCAATAGTAATCTCACCTGTCCGATGCCCCCGCCCCAGAATTAGCCTGCCAGTCTATCGAATCGGCGCCGCGCCGCAATCGTCGAGCCTCAGCGTGTCGCGAGATTTTCCTCAACCGGGGTGAAGGCCGAATGCGCGCCCGCTGCGTCGGGCACGTCGGTGGCGAAATAAGCGACGCCGGTGCCGCGGCTGCGGTCGATCCACAGCCCCGAGCGCAGGCCATAGGCTTCGCCTGCATGGCCGATGCGTTTGCGGCCATCGGCGAACAGGCCGTCGCGGCAGCCTGCGCGCGCAGTGGGCAGGAAGGTGACCGCCAGCCCATAGCTGCAATAGAAGCCGTCGATCGTGTCGCCATTGCTGCCGTCATAGGTCCAGAGCGGCGTTTCGAGCAGCGCCATCGATCGAGGCGTCAGCAGCCGCACCCCGTCCAGCGTGCCGCCGCCGAGCAGAAGCCGGCCGATCCGGGCGAGCCCGCGCGCGGAAATGCGCAGGCCCCCCTGCGGCGCGAAGATCGCGCCGTTGGTCCCCACGCGCCATTGGTTCAGGTCGCAGCTGCCATCGCTGGCGGGGGTCACCGCGCAGGCGGGGGCGACGCCCTTATGATCGTCCTTGGTCGGTTGGCCGGCGCGGTAGATCGTCACGGCGCGCGCCGCAGTGGCGGGGCTGCAGCTCGCCCAATTATAGCAGGCGTCGATCCCGAGCGGCTTGAGGACGAGCCGGTCCATCAGCCGATCGAAGCGCTCGCCGGTGGCGCGCTCCATCACCGCGGCGATGACCGGGAAGTTGAAATTGGCGTAGCGGAAATAGCTGCCCGGGGCGTGCGCGGCGTCCCATGCCCTGGGGTTTTCGAGCGCCGCGCGCATGTCGGCGTCGAGCGGCAGGACATAGTCGATCGTGTCGGTGAGGCTCGACTGGTGCGAGAGCAGGAGCCGCAGCGTGATCGGCGCATTCGGGAAGGCGGGGTTGCGGAGCCGCCAGCCGAGCTGCGCCGAGACGTCGGCGTCGAGATCGAGCTTGCTCTGCTCCACCAGCCGCAGCACGCCGATTGCGACTATCAGCTTGGAGATCGAGGCGACTCGCACCGGATCGTCGGCGGTGACCGGGCGCTGGGCAGCGAGATCCGCGAAGCCGGCGGCCTCGACATTGGTCTCTCCCGTGCGATCGAAGGCGACACGTACCGTCGCGACTGGCTGGGGTGCGGTTTGGGGCGTGGCGGCGAGGATGAGGGCTGCGAGCAACATGGCGCACAGCATGGCGGGCGTTTCCCCTTTGGGCAAACCGCGATACTCTGCGCGGCATGAACCTGCGCCACATCGAGATATTCCACGCGGTTTACGTGAACGGATCGGTCAGCGGGGCGGCGCGTGCGCTCAACGTGTCGCAGCCCTCGGTATCGAAAATGCTGCGCCATGCCGAATCGCTGCTCGGCTTCCATTTGTTCCAGCGCACCAACGGGCGGCTGGTGCCCACCGACGATGCGCACACCTTGTTCGGCGAAGTCGCCGAGATCCAGGACAAGGTCTATGCGCTGCGCGAGGCGGGCAAGAATCTGCGCCGCGGGACCGGCGGTATCCTGCGGGTCTCGGCGCTGCCCAGCCTGGCGCTGCAGGCGCTGCCGACCGCGGTGGCGCGCTTCCTCAAGACGCGCGAGAATGTGAAGTTCGATCTCCAGACCGTCCATCATGACGATCTGCTGCGCAAGTTGTTCGAGCGCGAGACCGACATCGCCATCGCCTATGAGATCCCGCCGGCGGCGCCGATCGATCACAAGGCGCTGGGCGAAGGCGAATTGGTGATCCTCTATCGCGAGGAGGAGATGCCCGGCGCGCCCGATCGGCTCGACCTGGAATGCCTGCAGGGAAAGCGCTTCATAAGCGTCGCGACCAGCGGGCCGATCGGGCAGCTTTTCACCCAGGAGGTCCAGCGGCTGGGGATAGAGCTCAACGAAGTCGTGATGGCGCGCACTTTCTATATCGCCACCGCGCTCGTGCAGCAGGGGGTGGGGATGACGGTGGTCGACAGCTTTACCGCGCAGGCCTCGCTGGTGCCCGGACTGGCGATGCGGCCGCTGAAGCCGCAGCTCACTTTCGGGGTGCATGCGATGTACCTCCACAATCGCCCGCTGACGGCGCTTGCCACCGATTTCCTGAAGACGCTGCGTAGCGTGATCGACGTGCCATAACGCGGAGCTATGGCGCGCGCGCCAGACGCTATGCGCAGACTTTTGAGCGCCCGCGATACGAGGGCTCGTGATGATCCCAGCACCCTATCTTCTCTATCTCGGCCACAGCACCGATTTCGTCGGCATCAAGACCTCGCGCGGGCTTGCCGCCTTCCGTCCCCAGGATTGCGTCGGCGAGTTTCGCTATGACGATTGCCCGCTGAGCGTGGGCATGCCGCGGATGAGCATCGCCGAGGGGGCCGCAGCGGGGGCGAAGACGCTCGTGCTCGGGGTGGCCAATTCGGGCGGAATGATGGGCCAGGCGCTGATCGACGATGCCGCCGCCGCGCTGGAGGCGGGGATGCATGTCGCCTCCGGGCTGCACCAGCGGCTGCGCGACGATCCGCGGCTGGTGGCGCTGGCGCGCGCGAAGGGCCTCCAGCTGTTCGACGTGCGCGATCCGCCCGCGAACCTCAAGGTCGGCAATGGCTATGCGCGCGCCGGGCACCGATTGCTGACTGTCGGCACCGATTGCTCGGTCGGCAAGATGTATACGACGCTGGCGCTGGTGACGGGGCTGCGCGAGCGCGGCGTCACCGCCGATTTCCGGGCTACCGGGCAGACCGGAATCCTGATCGCCGGCGCGGGCGTGCCGGTGGATGCGGTGGTCGCCGATTTCATCTCGGGCGCGATCGAGCAGCTGGCGCCCGCGCGCGACGATGATGGCTGGGATCTGATCGAGGGCCAGGGCTCGCTGTTCCACCCGAGCTTCGCTGGCGTCTCGACCGGACTGCTTCACGGCGCCCAGCCCGAGGCGATCGTGATGTGCCACGATCCGGTCCGCACCGATATGCGCGGCATTCCGGGCCGGGCGCTGCCGGGGCTCGCCGAATGTATCGCGATGAACCTGCAGGTCGCGCGGCTGACCAGCCCTGAAGTCCGCGCGGTCGGCATCTGCCTCAATACCTCGGCGATGGACCCGGCCGAGGCGCGGGCAATCTGCCTGAAGACACAGGACAAGATCGGCCTTCCCTGCACCGATCCGATCGCCTTCGGCGTGAACGAGATACTCGACGAATTGCTATGCCCCGCACCCTTAGCGCGCAGCACGACAGCTTTCCGCTAGCCACCCCGTTCCGCATCTCGCGCGGCGTGAAGACGCAGGCGGAGGTGATCACGGTCGAGGTGGCGGAGAGGGGCGTGGCCGGCCGCGGCGAAGGCGTGCCTTATTCCCGCTATGGCGAGAGCATCGAGAGCGCGTTGGCGGCCGTCGAGGCGGTGCGTCCCGCGATCGAGGGGGGCGCGGACCGCGATGCGCTGCTGACGCTGCTGCCGCCCGGTGCAGCGCGCAATGCGATCGACTGCGCTTTGTGGGACCTAGAGGCGCGCCTATCCGGGCGCAGCGTCGCCAAGAGGATCGGCGCGACCGAGCCGGACCGGATCGAGAGTGCGCTCACGATCGGGCTCGACAACCCGTTCGCGATGGGGCTCGCGGCATCGAAGATCGCAGATGCGCCGCTGCTCAAGGTGAAGGTCGATGCCACGCTTCCCGACGCGCAGATTCGCGCGGTGCGCAACGCAGCGCCGAAAGCCCGGCTGATCGTCGATCCCAATGAAAGCTGGGATATGCGGCTGGTGGACGCGATGCAGCGGATGCTGGTCGATCTACGGGTCGACCTGCTCGAGCAGCCGGTGCCCTCGGACGCCGACGACTGGCTCGATGGCTATCAATCCGCGGTGCCGATCTGCGCCGATGAATCGGTGCATGTCGCCGCGGATCTCGACGTGATCGCGCGGCGCTACAGCCATGTGAACGTGAAGCTCGACAAGTCCGGCGGGCTTACCGCGGCGCTGGCGCTGGCCGAAGCGGCGCGGGCGCGGGGGATGGGGCTGATGACCGGCTGCATGATCAGCTCGTCGCTTTCGATCGCGCCGGCGCTGCACGTGGCGGCGATGTCGGACTTCGTCGACCTTGACGGGCCGATCTGGCTCAGGGAGGATCGCCCGGGCGGAGTACGCGACGCGCGCGGCTATCTGATTGCGCCGCAAAAAGGTTTCTGGGGAACGTCATGAAGGTCGCGCTGCTGTTGGGAATCGCGGGCCTCAGCCTCGGCGCCGCGGCGCCTCCCTCGCAGAATGTCGACCTGCTGATTCGCGGTGGCACGATCTACACCGGATCGACGGAGCCGTTCGTGGGCGATGTCGCGATAAGGGGCGATCGGATCGTGGCGGTCGGCAAGCGCGTGGATGCGACCGCTGCGCGCACGATCGACGCCAGGGGCATGATCGTCGCGCCGGGCTTCATCGATCCGCACACGCATATGGCCGACGCGCTGGCTTCGGACAAAGCCGAGGAGCGGCTGGTGCCAGCGTTCCTGATGCAGGGCGTCACGACTGCCTTCATCGGCAATGACGGTGGGGGCAGCCCGGATGTCGGCAGGACATTGGCGAGCGCGGCGACCAAGCCGGTGGGGATCAATTTCGGGGCCTATACCGGCTTTGGCGCGGTGCGTGAGGCGGTGGTCGGCATGGCCGATCGTGCGCCGACCGCGGACGAACTGGCGCGGATGAAGGGGCTCGTCGCGACGGCGATGTGCCAAGGCGCGCTGGGACTTTCCACCGGGCTGTTCTACGCGCCGCAGAGTTTCGCCAAGACCGACGAAGTGGTGGCGCTGGCGCGCGAGGCGGGGCGGCGTGGCGGCACCTATGACAGCCATATCCGCGACGAATCCTCCTACACGGTCGGGCTGACCGCGGCGATCGACGAGGCGATCCGGATCGGGCGCGAGGGCGGGTTGCCATCGCATATCAGCCATATCAAGGCGCTGGGCGTCGACGTGCAGGGCCAGGCGCCGGCGATCATCGCCCGGATCGAGGCGGCGCGGCGCGCGGGGCAAAGGGTGACCGCGGATCAATATCCCTGGTCGGCGAGCGGCACCAGCCTGGTCGCCTCGCTGATGCCGCTGTGGGCACAGGATGGCGGGCGGTCGGCATTGCTCAAGCGCTTCGCCGACGCGGGGCTGGGCGAGCGGCTGCGCGCTGGGATCGTCGAGAATCTGCGCAAGCGCGGCGGAGCGGACAAGCTACTGATCGTCGAGGGGAAGTATGCCAATCGCACGCTGGCGGCGGTCGCGCAGGAATTGGGGCAGGACCCGGTGGAGGCCGCGATCAGCGTGATCCGCATCCAGGATCCGGGGGTCGTGTCGTTCAATCAGAGCGAGGCCGATATTGCGGCCTTCATGCGGCAGCCCTGGGTGATGACTGGCTCCGACGCATCGGGCGGGCATCCGCGCGTCTATGGCAGTTTTGCGCGCAAATATGCCAAATATGTCGTGGCCGACCGGGTGCTGACGCTGCGCCAGTTTATCGAGCGGAGTTCGTCGCTGACCGCCGATACGTTCGGGCTCGAGGGGCGGGGGCATCTGCGCAAGGGCGCGTTCGCCGATGTCGTGGTGTTCGATCCGAAGACCTATGCTGCGCGGGCGACCTATGAGCAGGCGACCTTGCTCGCTTCGGGCGTGCGCACCGTTGTGGTCAACGGGGTGTTGGCGGTGGAGAATGGCCGGATGACGGGCAAGGCGGCCGGCCGCGCGCTGCCGCACAAGCCGACCGCGGGGACCTGCGGCTGATGCTCGCGGCGTGGTTCGCGATTCCCTTGTGGAAGCGCGTGCTGGGTGCGTTGGCGCTGGGGCTGGTTTTCGCATTGGTATGGCCCTCGGCGACGCCCTATGTGGCGTTCATGGGCGACCTGTTCGTCCGCGCGATCCGGATGCTGGTCGCGCCGATCGTGTTGGTGACGATCGCGGCGGGGATCACTTCGCTGGCTGATCCGAAGCGGCTCGGCGGGCTGGGCGGGCGGACGATCGGGCTGTTTGCGCTCACCACGGCGATCGCGGTTTCGATCGGGATGCTGGTGGCGACGCTGATCCAGCCGGGGGTCGGGGCGCCGCTGGGCACCGCGACCGCGCATGCGCTTGGCGAGCCGGTGACACCCTATCAGCAGCTCATCGGCATCATTCCGATCAACATTTTCGACGCGCTGGCCAAGGGCGACATGCTGGCGCTGATCTTCGTGGCGATCCTGGTGGGGGTCGGCACGGTGATTGCGGGCGAGCCGGGCAAGCCGTTCGCGGCATTGCTGCAGTCGACCTCGTCGGTGCTGCTCAAGGTGGTCGGCATCGTCATGGAGGCGACTCCCTTTGGCGTCTTTGCGCTGATCGCCAATGCGGTCGCGGCCAATGGCGCGGCGGTGTTCGTCAATGTGGGCTGGCTGGCGCTGGCGGTGGTGCTGGGATCGGCGATCCAGATCGTCCTGGTCCACAGCCTGATCCTGCGCTTCCTGGCAAAGCTGCCGGTGCTGCCCTTCTTCCGCGGGATCGTCGATGCGCTGGTGGTGGCCTTTTCGACCGCGTCCAGCTCGGCCACCTTGCCGGTGGCGATGCGGGTGGCGGAGAAGAATCTGGGCGTCGGTCGATCGGTCTTCTCGACGGTGCTGCCGTTGGGGGCGAGCATCGGCAAGGACGGGACGGCGATGTATGTCGGGCTGCTCAGCATGTTCGCGCTGCAGGCGTTCGGGGTGCCGCTGACGCCGCAGGTCTATGGCATGGTGCTGCTGACCGGGGCGCTTGCGGCGTTCGGGACGGCGCCGGTTCCCTCCGCTTCGCTGTTCATGCTGGCGGCGGTGCTTTCGGCAGTGGGCGTGGCGCCGGAGCAGACGGCGCTGGTGGTGGGCTTCGTGCTGCCGTTCGATCGGCTGCTCGACATGACCCGGACGGTGCCGAGCGCCAGCGCCAATTTGACGGTGGCGACGACGGTGGCGCAGTGGGAAGGCGAATTGGACGAGGCGGTCTATCGGGCGAAGGAGGATGGGGCATGAGGCGGTTGCTGTTCCTGGCGCTTGTCCTTGCCACGCCGGCGACGGGGCAGACGTTGCAGCAGCGGGTGGAGACGACGCTGGACGAGGCGGCGACAGGGACTCGCTTCGGGCTGGTGGTGACGGACGCCGACGGCGCGGAGATCGTCGCGGTGAACCCCGATGGGCGGTTCATTCCGGCTTCGAATACCAAGATGTTTACGACTGCGGCGGCGTTTGCGACGGTGCCCGGACTTGATCAGCCCGATGTCGCCGGGGGCACCGCGGTGCGGATCGAGGGTTCCAACGTCATCCTGGAGGGGCATGGCGATGCGCGGCTTTCGAGCGCGGACGATTGCGCGGTGGATTGCCTGGCGACGCTGGCCGATGCGGTGGCGGCGAAGACGCGGCATGTGCGCGACGTGATCGGCGACGACACGCTGTTTCCCGACCAGCGCTGGAGCCCGGGGATGAGCTGGAACAATATCCCGTCGCGATCGGGCACCGGCATTTCGGCGCTGAGCCTGGACGATAATGAACTGGTGATCCGGGTGACGCCGACGGTGCCGGGCGAGGTGCCGACGATCGACGCTTTGGGCTATTACCAGATCGAAAACCGCGCGTTGACGACCGCGGCGGGCGCCACCGCGCTTGGCTATGACCGCGATCCGAACCGGCGCGTGCTGAAGATCAGCGGCACGATCGCGGTGGGCGCTCCGGCGGGCACTTTGCGGGTGGGGATCGACGATCCGGCGGATTACGCCGCGTGGCGGTTCAAGGCGTTGCTCGAGGCGCGCGGGGTGCGGGTGCGGGGCACCGCTTCGGCGCGGCATCGGGCGCTGGCGCCGGGCGACGATCCCGCGGTTCGCAAGGGTGCGCCGCCGGCGCGGCCGCCGGTGCAGGAAGCGCTGGCACGGCTGACGCCGCCGCCGCTGGCTGAGAATATCGTGACGATCAATAAGGTCAGCCAGAATCTGCATGCCGAGCTTTTGCTGCGCCGCGTGGGGCTGCAGCATGGGACGGGATCGATCGCCGACGGGCAGGCGCAGGTGCAGGCGATGCTGGAGCAAGCTGGGGTTCCGCGAACCGCCTATGACCTGTCCGACGGATCGGGCATGTCGAGCTACAATCGGGCGGCACCACGCGGGACGGTGACGATGCTGCGCTGGATCGCAGAGCAGCCCTGGGGCTCGACGTGGCGGGCAAGCCTGCCGATCGGGGGGGTGGACGGGACCTTGTCGCGCCGGTTCAAGGGGACCGTGCTGGAGGGCAAGATCTTCGCCAAGACCGGGACGCTGAACGCGACCAACGCGCTTTCGGGCTATATGATCGCGAAGAGTGGGAAGGAACTGACCTTCTCTTCCTTTGCCAACGACATTCCGGCGGATGCCGGGGCTACCAAGTTCGTCGATGCTGCGCTCGTCCTGATCGCCGAGGCGAATTAATCGCGGCTTCGTCATCCCGGCAAAAGCCGGGATCCAGAGCCACGCCGTGCATCGCTTTGTAACCTTGGATCCCGGCCTTCGCCGGGATGACGGAGTTTAGGCGGCGAAGGCGGCGATCACCGCATCGCCCGTGGCGGGGCGAAGCGCGAAGATGCCGCTGTCCTTGTGACGGGTGGGATGGACGCGGTTGGTGAGCAGGGTCCAGGCGAGGCCGCGGTCGAAATCGATCCACAGGCCGGTGCCGGTGAAGCCGGTATGGCCGATCGTCTCTGCCGAACAGGCCTGGCCGCCCGACCAGCCGGCGAACTTGCGCTCCCAGCCGCAGGTGCGGTGCTCGTAGAAGGGCGTGCGGATCGCCTGCAGCATAGCAGGGCTGGCGCCGCTGCCGTCGAGCAGGCCCAAAGCGAAATCGAGGACGCCCGCGACGGTGCCGAACAGGCCGGCATGGCCGGTCTCGCCGCCGAGCGCCGAGGCGTTTTCGTCATGGACTTCGCCCTTGAGGATGCGGCCGCGCCAGTGGCAAAATTCGGTGGCGACGGCGGGGCCGGGGGGCGGGCCGAAGCTGAGGCCGGGGCCGAGTGGCCATGCGCTCAGCGGCTGGCCGGTGATCCGCTCGATCGCGATGCCGAGCAGGATGAAGTTGATGTCCGAATAGACCGGCGGGCCGTGGCGCCATTCGCGCTGGAGGACGAAGGCGCGGAGGCGCTGGGGGTCGTCGCCATAAGTGTAGATCGGCTCGACCGCGGGGAAGAAGCTGCGGTGGGCGAGACAGTCGCGGAAAGTGAGCTTGCGCTCGGGGGCGTTGGCCACGTCATATTGGCGCAGGTCGGGGATGGCGTCGGTGAGCGGGCGATCGAGGTCCAGGCGGCCCTGGTCGGCTAGCTGGAGGATCGCGGTGGTGGTGAAGATCACTTTGGAGACCGAGGCGAGATCGAACCAATGGGATTCGGCGAGGGGTTCGGGTTCGGGGAGGAGCGCGGCCATGCCGGCGTGGGTGGTCCAGCGCTGGCCGTCGGCGCGGACGATGCCGAGGGTGGCTCCGGGGATTTGGCCGGCGGCGAGGACGGCGGCGGTGGGGGCGAAGGCGGTTTCTATGTTCATCTTCCCACCCCGGCGTAGGCCGGGGCCCAGTTGCGGAGGTTTTTGTGAGAGGGCGACTCGTTCGCCAATGAAGGGCGTCGCAGCTGGGCCCCGGCCTTCGCCGGGGTGGGGGCGATCGCGCGGCTCATGCTTGGGCTACCTCCCGATCATCAGGGCGGGGCTTTGCCCTCGCCAGCAGGGGGAGGAACAGCAAGGCCGCCAGGCTGACCACGCCCGAAGCCAGGAAGAACAGGTCGAAGCCGCTATATCCCGCCGCGTCGAGCCGCGCGACGATCTGCCCGCCGGCGCCCGCGAGCAACCGCGCCAGCATGAAGGCGAAGCCCGAGAGGAAGGCATATTGCGCGCCGGGGTAGCGCGGGTTGCAGAGCATCGAGAGATAGACGACGAACACCGCGCCGGCCATGCCGTTGCCGAACTGGTCGGCGGCGGTGGCGAGATAGAGCGTGTTCTGGTCCACCGGCTGGTGCGCCAGCCAGACGAAGCCGAAATTGCCGATCGCGGCGAAGAGCGCGCCGACCGTGAGCGCGAGGCTCATTCGCCATTTGGCGGCCATGAAGCCGCCCAAGCCGACGCCGATTATGCTCGAGATCAGGGCGACCGCGCCGTCGGCCCAGCCGATCTGGGTCTTGGTATAGCCGAGGCCGAGGATCATCGGCTTCGAGAGGACCAGCGCCAGCACGTCGCCCATCCGGTAGACCGAGACGAAGGCGAGCACTGCGATCGCCATGAAGCCGTAGCGCCAGAAGAAATCGACATAGGGGCCGATCGCGGCCGAGGCGCGCGGGCCGGAATCGGGGGCGAGCTTGCGGATCCGTGGGGTGAGCAATGCCATCACCAGGAAGGGCGCCATCGCGATGACGAGAACCGGGGTGGTCATATTGGTCTGCGAGCTGATCCCGGCGGACGCCGCGGCGCCGAGCAGCAGCCAGCCGACCGCCGCGGTCAGGGCAGCGAGCGCCGCGAGGATGGCGAGACTGACCAGCGTGCCGGTGACGAGCGAGGTTGCGCGATCGCCGGTGCATCCGGGCTGGCGCGGCAGCAGCGCGAGGATCGGCAGGGTCACGAAGGCGGCGGCGGCGATCAGCAGATAGGAGGAGGTCCAGCCCGGCTGGATTCCGAAGCTCTGCAAGGTCGGCGCGATGCTGCCGAGCGGATCGGCGAAGAGCAGAGCGCCGCTACCCGCCGCGACCATCGCGGTGCGATAGCCCCACAGATTCGAGGCCGCGACCGGGCCCTGCTCCTCGGGCGTGGGGGCGAGCTCGATGCGCCAGGCGTCGGCCGCGACTTCGAGCGTCGTGGTCCAGAAAGCGAGCAGGACGGCGAACAAGGCGGTTAGCGGCAGGCTCGCGTCGGACGAGGTCAGCGCCATCGCCAGCATCGAGGTGAAGATGCCGAGCTGCGACAGCATGATCCAGCCGCGCCGCTTGCCCCAGAAGCGGGCGAAGCCGGGGACGTCATATTTGTCGAGCAGCGGCGCCCAGAGAAACTTGAAGGTGGGCAGCAATTGCACCCAGGCGAAGAAGCCGATGACCGCGAGCACGACGCCATGTTCGGCGAGCCGCACGGAGAGCACCGTCGAGAACATGTAGAAGGGCAGGCCGGCCGAGAAACCGAGCAGGACATAGAGCGCCATGCGCCCGAGTCCGGGCCGGATGGCGGGCGGCGGGACTGCCGCGTGCGGATCAACCAAGCGCGCGGCCGATGCGTTGCTGCGCAAAAAAGAAGGTCATTCGAAGTCCCCTGAACCGTCCGTCACAGGGTCGCCCGGCGCATTTCCCCAGTCAATGGCGATAGTGTTGCCCCCACGCCACGCTTTGCATGCGAACATGCCGCCAAGCTATGGCTTTGCGAACAGAAACTATGGCGCACCGCAACATTCTTGTTACTTAATGCGCCGGTCCCGCGCGGGTGGCGGGATCATTGGGGGCATATAGAAAATGGCTGGTTTCACGTCGTTCAAGAATATTCTGGTATCGGGGACGGCTATTGCCGCGCTCGCTTGCGCGATGCCCGCCTTCGCGCAGACCAGCACCGACCAGACCACGCCCGAGGCCAACACGCCCACCGGCGCCGGCGTGCCGGTTTCGAATGCCGACCAGAGCAGCGACGCCGATGGCAGCCAGGACATTCTGGTCACGGGCTCGCGCATCCGCCAGGATCCGAACAACAGCGCCTTGCCGCTGCAGGTGATCACGACACAGGAAATTCAGCGCAACGGCATCAGCAGCCCCGAGCAGCTGATCATGTTCCTGAGCACCAACGGCTCGGGCGCGGACAATCTTGCCTCCAACTCCGATGTGACCACCGGCGCGCAGCGCGGCACCAACGGGCTTTCGGCGGCCAATCTTCGCGGCCAGGGCAGCGCCGCGACGCTGGTGCTGCTGAACGGCCGCCGCGTGGCGGCGCACGGCCTGTCGGGCGGCGCGGTCGACGTGAACCAGATTCCGTTCGCGGCCATCGAGCGCGTCGAAGTGCTCAAGGACGGCGCCTCGGCGATCTACGGCACCGACGCGGTCGGCGGCGTGATCAACTTCATCACGCGCAAGGATTATCAGGGGCTGGGCGCAACCGCCTTCACCGACGTCACCGAAGCGGGCGGCGGCAGCATCTACCGGCTCTCGGGCATCGCCGGCTATGGCGATCTGGACGAGCAGGGCTTCAACATCATGGGCTCGGTTTCCTATAGCTGGAACAAGGTGTTGAACGGATCGCAGCGTGACTTCGTCAACGGCGATCAGCCCAATCGCGGCCTTTCGATCGACACCCGGGGCACGCCGATCGCGACTGCGTTCAACATCGGTGCGAATACCCAGCCGGGCAGCATCACCGCCAACGGTACGCTGCTCAGCGGCCTGACCCTCACGGCTCCGAACGGTGCCAACGCAGCCGGCGGCGGCATCAACCCGCTCGACCTTCCCGGCGGCGCCGGCTGCGCGTCGGTGGATGGCGGCATGGCCTATGACGAGGCGCTGTGGAACACCCCGGCCGCCGTCTATTCCTGCTCGTGGGACACGGGCCGCGCGGCGGTGCTTCAGCAGCCGATCGACACGCTGACCTATTATGTGCGCGGCGTGGCGAACCTGGGCGGCAACCACCAGATCTCGCTCGAATTGACCGGATCGGACGCAACGTCGGCCAAGCGCTTCTCGAACGCGCAGCTGACCGCGAACACCACCAACCTGCCGATCGCCTATCCGCTCAATGCGATGACGGCCGAGACGTATAACGGCGTGTTCAACTCGATCCGTTCGGCCTTTTCGGGCAATGCGGCGCAGGTGGCGGCACTCAACGCGCGCTATGGGCAGCCAATCTCCTATCGCTGGCGCTGCATCGCCTGCGGTCCGCGCGAATATGTGACCGACACCAAGACCTTCCGCGCCGCGCTTGGCATCGAGGGGCCGCTGTGGGAAGGCTGGGACTATCGCGCCGGCGCATCCTACGCGAAGAGCGAATCCTCGTCGGTGCTCGGCACCGGCTATTATTATCGCGGCACGCTCGCCAATGGCGCGATCGATCCGGCCGCGCCTGCGGTTCCCGGCACGGCCCAGCGCGGGCTGGTCGGCGTGATGAACAGCGGGCTGATCAATCCGTTCAGCCTCACCCAGACTGCGGCGGGGCTTGCCGCGCTCGAGGGCGTGTCGGCCTATGGCGCGACGCTCTATGGCGGCCAATATGAAGTGAAGCAGTTCGACGGATCGATCTCGGGGCCGCTTTTCCCGCTCTGGGGCCGCGACGTCCAAGTTGCGGTCGGCGTCGATTATCGCCGCGAAACCTATGCATTCAACGGCTCCGACGCCGCGGCCGCCACGGCCCCGGTCATCTTCCTGGCGGCGTTCGACAACGTCAACGCGCTGACCCCGAAGAATCGCGACGTGAAGGCGGCCTACGCCGAAGTCCTGATCCCGCTGCTCCCGGGCCTCGAAGTCACCGGCGCGGTGCGGATCGACGATTATACCGGCTTCGGCTCGACCACCAATCCGAAGGTTTCGGTCAAGTATCGCCCGATCGACCAGATCATGTTCCGCGGCTCCTATAATTCGGGCTTCCGCGTCCCTTCGTTCAACCAGATCTTCAACGGACTGACCGAGTCGCCTTATTCAGGCAGCGATCTCGCCAATCCGGTGACCTGCCCCGGCGGCGTCCCGACGAGTGCGTTCGGCAGCGGGCAGCCCTGCGCGCAGATTCGCCCGAACATCTTCACCGGCGGCAATCCCGAGCTTGGGCCGGAGACGTCGAAGCAGCTTAGCGCGGGCGTCGTGTTCCAGCCGGCGCCGTTGTTCAGCGCGTCGATCGACTGGTGGATGATCAATGTCGACAACACGATCCAGACGCTCACGCTGCGCCAGCTGATCGACAATGCGGCGCTGTTCCGCGAGCGTTTCATCCCCGACGCGACCGGCGGCATCGGCGCGATCGACCAGCGCTGGATCAATGCGGGTTCGCGCCGCACCCAGGGCCTCGAGGTTTCGGTGCGCGGCGGGGTCGAGGGGCTTGGCGGCCAGTTCTCCGCCGGCCTGGACGGCACGCTGCTGCTCAAGAAGCGCGAGAAGCTGACGCCGACTTCGGCTTATGGGCCGAGCCTGATCGGCGTGTTCACCTTTGCGGGCGACCTGGGCGTGAAGTGGAAGCATAATGCGTTCATCAACTATTCGACCGACGATGTGTCGATCGCGCTGAGCCAGCTCTTCCGCAAGGGCTACAAGAATGGCGCGCTGCCCGGCATCGCCAACGGCACGATCACGCGGCCGGACTATAATGCCTTCGTGAAGGACTATATCATCTACAACCTGTCGCTCAGCTACACGGGGCTGGCGCCCGGCTACAAGCTCACCGCCGGCATCCGGAACCTGTTCGACACCGATCCGCCCTTCGCCGTCACCTATGACGGCAACACCGGCGCCGGCGGTTCGTGGGAAGCGCGCGTCGCCGATCCGCGTGGCCGCAGCTTCACGATCGCTGCGGAGGTCAAGTTCTAGGCCCAGACGGCAACCGACAAGAAAAGGGCCGCGGCGGAAAACCTGCCGCGGCCCTTTTTGTTTGGATCGACTGGCGTCGCCAGTGGTTGCTATGAGCGGACAAGTGCGTCCGTTTGGGGGAAGTGGCTCTTGGTCGATACAGGCGGGATCATAGCCGCGGGTGCCCTGGGCAGCCTGCTCGCAGGTTCGGCGACGGGGCTGGGAGCGATCCCGGTGCTGGTGATGCGCAAGCCATCTGACCAGCAGCAAAATCTGCTGCTCGGCTTCGCCGCGGGGGTGATGCTCGCCGCTTCCTTCTTCTCGCTGATCCTGCCCGCGATCGAAGTCGCGCAGGAGCAGGGGGCGACGCAGGTGATGGCCTCGGCGCAGGTAGTGGCGGCGGTGCTGCTGGGCGCCTTCGCGATCGCCAAGCTCAACGACTGGGTGCCCCCGCTCGACAAATTGGGGCTCGGGCCCCCAGGCATGGCGAGCGCCTCGGTGCGGCGGATCTGGCTGTTCGTCGCCGCGGTTACGCTGCACAACTTCCCCGAAGGCATGGCGGTGGGCGTCAGCTTCGGCGCAGGCGATTTCGACGCGGGGCGGGTTACTGCGCTGGGTATCGGGCTGCAGAATATTCCCGAGGGACTGGCAGTCGCGGTAGCGCTGATCAGTATCGGCTACAGTCGGGGCCGGGCGGCGCTGATCGCGGCGGCATCGGGACTGGTCGAGCCGGTCGCCGGGCTGATCGGGGTGAGCATCGTGACCGTCGCGCAGGCCTTCCTGCCCTGGGGGCTGGGGCTCGCCGGCGGCGCGATGGTCTATGTCGTGGCGTCGGACATCATCCCCGACGCGCATGCCCGCATCAACGGCGGCGGCAAGGTTACCACCGGGCTGATGATCGGGCTGGCGGCGATGATGTTCCTCGACACCACGCTGGGCTGACGATCAGCCGAGGATTTCGAGCACTGCCGCGCGCGCGACGGGATCGTAAGCGGGGCGCGGAAGCAGGCGCGGGAAGGGCAGAGCGGGCCGCGCGGTGCGGCGGGTAAGCTGGGTCTGTTCGATATTGCTGAAGAAGTTCACGTAGTTTCCTGTGTTTCCTGCTGGCGAAGCGCCTGCGCGGCGGCGGCAGCAGTACCCTCGCGGACGGCGCGGGCGCGCTCGGTGCGCTCCTGGCGGTCGGCCATCTGGGTCCATGCATAGGCAGCGCGCAGATTGCGATCGCGGACATTGTCGAGCGTGGCGGCATCGGCGTCGGTCTGTGCCTTGTCGGCATAGGTACGATAGGTGTTGACGAGATCGGCCACTGGGAATTCCTTAGATGGTCTGGAGAAAGCCGCGGCGGCGCCGATAGGCGGCACCGCCCGAGGCTCCTTATTCCGCCTGAATGTTGACCGCGGCCATCTTGCCCTTCTTGTCGGGCTCGAGATCGAAGGTGACGCGCTGATTCTGGTTCAGCGTCGACAGGCCTGCGCGCTCGACCGCGGTGATGTGGACGAACGCGTCCGGGCCGCCATTGTCGGAGGCGATGAAGCCATAGCCCTTGTCGGCGTTGAAGAATTTGACGGTGCCCTGCTGGGTCATGGGAATTTCCTTCGGCTGGGGGCGCGCCAGAGTGGGGCCCCTCGTGCTGCGAGGGCATAGAGAAGGAAAAAGGGCCGCAAAGCGCCAGATACCGTCAATTGCGACTGTAGCAGTCTTTATATGGGCGCATGGGGCCGGAAAAGCAAATCGGTGCGCGGTGCGGCTTGGCGGCGGCGCGGCGGCGTGCTGAAACGAGGCCAGTGACGTTTGGGGGCGCCCGTGAGTGCATTCGATTTTCTGTTTGCCGTTTTCTCGCTGCTGCTCGGGCTGGCGATGGCGGAGATATTAAGCGGCTTCGCCAGGGTCATGAAAATCCACGCACGGCACCGCGCGGGCCTTGGCAAGGACGTCCGCGTCGGCTGGCTGGTGCCCTTGATGGGGCTGTTCGTGCTGCTGAGCCAGCTGACCTTCTGGACCACCGCCTTTTCGATGCGCGACCAATTGCCGTTCAACTATGTGGTGCTGCTCTGCGTGACGGCGATCGTCGGCGGCTATTATCTGCTGTCGTCGCTGGTCTGGCCCGACGATCCGTTGAGCTGGCCGGACTTCGACGCATATTACGACCAGCACAACCGCTTCATCCTGGTCGGCAACCTGGCACTTACGCTCGCCGCGGCGGTAGCGAGCGGCTTCTATGCGCGGCCCGCGCCGCCGGTGGAAGAGACTCCGGTCGTGATCGTGGCGGTCATCGCAGTGTATCTGGGCCTGCTGCTCAACCTTATCCTGATCTTCGTCAAGCGGCGCTGGCTGAACGTCACCCTGCTGACCCTGTTGGTCGGCATGCAGATCTTCGGGCCCGCCGCCTTGCTCTATTCGGGCTTCAAGGCGGCGCAGTGAGCCCGGCGGCGCGCGCGAAGCGCGGCCGCCGGGTGCTCCCAGGCTTAGCGGCAGCGCACGTCGCGATTGTTGTTGCGACGGTTGTTGTCGTTGTTGCTGCCTCGATCGACGGCATTGCCGGCGACTGCGCCGAGCGCTGCGCCCAGAACGGTGCCGAGCACTTCCGAACCGCCGGGGGCGATAACGTTGCCGAGCACGCCGCCGGCGACGCCGCCGACGATCAGGCCAGTGGTGCCATCGTTGCGGCGGCAATAATAGCGGCCGTCCTGGCCGCGATAGACGCGCTCGTTGCTGCTCAACTGGCGCTCGCGATAGCGGCGGTCGTCGCGATAATAGCGGCCGGCGTCATAGCCGTTGTAGCTGGGATCGGGGCGATTCCAGTCATATTGGGAATAAGCGCTGTTCGCGCCATATCCCCCTCCGGAACCGTAGCTGGAGCAGCCGGCGACGAGGGTGGTGGCGGCCAACAGGCCGATTGCGGCGATGCGCATGACATTCTCTCCCTGGGTTGGACATCAGGGGAATGCAGGGACGGGCGGATAAGTTCCGGACCGGTCCGAAGTCGCCGCCGGCTCGCACGCCGGCGGCCTGGGCATCAGGCCAGAGCGGGCGCCTTGCGGGCGCGGCGGCGGCGCCGCTTGCGCGTCGGCTGGGCGATGGCGAAGAGGCGGCGATGGGTGGGCACGAAGGCGTCGAAGGCCGTGGCGGCGCCGCGGCTGATCTGGGTTTCGTCGATTTGCGTGAAGAAGTTCAAGTCATGTTCCTGTGAGGTGTTTGCCTCGGCCGGACTCGCGGCGCGCAGGGCCCGAGGGCCGAGTGCTGCGATGCGGTTGGGCGAGGGTGGCGCCGGGTTCCGATGTGGAACGTCCGTTGGGCGCCGGGTCCTTATGTGGGGGGCGGGTTAATATTTTCAACCCGCCCGTTCACCATGTCAGTCCTTCAGGCTGGTGGGGACATTCCCGCCATTCTTGGCGAGCTCGTTCATCACCGCCTTGTGCAGCCAGATGTTCATCTCGGCCGAGCCGTCCTTGGCGCCGGTGTAGCCGAGCTCGGTGGCGAGTTCCTTGCGGTTGTCGAGGCTCGAATCGAGGCCGAGCAGCTTCATCAGATCGACGATCGAGGTGCGCCAGTTGAGATCGGCGGTGCCGCGCTCGGTCTCGAAGATCATCAGCGTGGTCTCGACGTCGACCGGCTCCGGCGCCGCGGCGGCTGCGGGGGCGGCGCTGGGGGCGGGGGCGGGCTGGGTGACCGGGGGCGTTGCGGCGGGGGCCTGGGTGGGGGCTGCGGGCTTGACGACGGCCTTGCCGAAGATGGCGTCCTTGATGCTGCCGAAAATGCTCATGGCGATGCTCCTGCGTGCCGCGCCGGAATGGCGCTTCGCGGGGGACAACGCATTGCGGGCGCGTGCGTTCAGCGGGGGCGTTCAGCGGGGGCGGTGATCGGTACCTTCGCCGGGAGTGATGAAGATCGCGGTGCAGCTTGTGCCGGCGGGAACGTCGGCGGTGTGCCAGGTGCCGGGCGGGTTGATCGCATAGTCGCCCGCGGCGAGCGTGACGCTTTCGGTCGCGCCGTCGGCATGCTCCTGGTGGATCGTCATGCTGCCCGCGGTGCAGATCACCATCTCGGCGCCGTGCGGGTGGACCTCCCACGAGTCCCAGCTTTCGGTGAAGCTATATTGCGAGACGAGCCGGCCCTCGATCCCGTCGGCGGCGTGGCGTTCGCCGTAGGCGGCGTACCATTCGGGGCCGGTCATTTCGGGCTCGACCGTGGCGGTGGCGTTCAGGCCGAGATGGGCGGGATGGGTGGGGAGATGGGGCATAGGCTGGCCTTGCTGATCGGCGGGGCGGGGCGTCGAAAGTCACAGAAGGTCACACTAGGGTCACACTATCCGCGTTGCGTTGCGGGGTTCGGGGCCGTTCTAGTGCACCTTGTTTTTCAAAGCGCGATACCCGGCGCATCGACGACTCCGCGGCGGAGCGAAGCAGGTGAAATCCTATTTTGCAAGTGGGGCGTCGAAGGCTGGTGAATGAGTATAGCGTCCCCGAGATTCTTGCGAGCCGAGCCGGCCCTCGATCCCGTCGGCGGCGTGGCGTTCGCCATAGGCGGCGTACCATTCGGGGCCGGTCATTTCGGGCTCGACGGTGGCGGTGGCGTTCAGGCTGAGGTGGGCGGGGTGGGTGGGGAGGTGGGGCATGGCGCGGATGCTAGGATTTAGCGGAAGCTAAATCCTAGCACCGAAGGGCGCGCCCGGCCGGCGGCGCTACGAGCGCCGACCGACGACGCGGCTTTGCCGCGGCGGGACTAATATGCGCCACAGTGCGCGTTGCACATCTCTATCGAAGCGCCTAGAAACGCCTTGGGTGGGCGGAGCGGCTTAGGCCGCTAGTTTCGCGCAAGCGAGGCTGTTCTTACTTTCGAGCTAGTCTCAGTGTACGCTTTCTTCCTTGGAGGAAATAGTGATTCATTGTATGCGTCCACCCACCACATGAGCAAGTCGGACCCGATCGGTAACATATACATAACGTCCAAGGCTAGGATGGTAGCAGAGGCTCGTCTAAAGCACGCAGACCTTATGTCTCAAGTCTTGATGGCTTGGTACTCGGTATGTCTGATCGCTATTTCTCTTTTAGATTTGTCGCAAACATTCCGCGTCCGCGATGTGAGTGTTATGACAGCCATTCTTTCTGTCGCAGTACTTGCCACCTCGATTTTTATACCAGGTCAAAATTTTGGTATGCGCGCTGCCGGTTTCCGGAATTGCTATCTACAGCTTCAGCAGATTTATGGCTCTGCAGAAACGGATGACGCGAAGAAGGTTGCCTACACGGAGGCGCTTCCGCAGTTCGAGAATCATTTGCAGCGAGATTACGAGTGGGTGCTTTATCAGTCTTGGTTGTTTGGTAAGCCGCTCGCCGACGCTGACGGACCGGTAGAAGTAACCCGCGGCATAATCCTGAAGAGCATCATCAGGGTCGCTATGAGATGGAGCGTACTAGCGTCCCTCTTTGTTGCTCCCGTTGCCTTCGGATATTTGCTGCTCCTTCCCCGGCAGGTTTGAGGGGGTGCAGGAAGATTTCTTCTCGGTACTCGCAGCGACCGGTAAGCCCCTTACTCAAGATGATCACTTTCGTGCATCTTATCTGCTAGAGCTATTCCGCTCCAAAATTGCAAGATCGAAGGCTACTGGTAAGGATGGCGTTCGCATAACGCGGTTTCAAGACAAATTGGTGGAAGAGGCGGCGCTCATTGAGAAGCGATTTTTGTCTCGCTCATACCGGTTTACAACATTCAAAGAGCGCCTCATTCTACGCGGACCTGATCGTGCGCCGCGACAAATCTCTATCCCGACAGTGCGCGATCGGCTGGCGTTGCGAGCCCTTTGCCAAGTCGTCCACTTGTTTGTCCCAGAAACGCGCGGTGCGTCCCCGCACGCTCTGGTTAAGAAGGTCGTGGAAGCCGTTCAATCAGCCGATCACGGTTCGAAAGTGTTCGTGCGCATTGATGTAAAAGACTTTTTCCCGAGCGTTACGCACCCGATCTTGGCTAGAGAACTTCGCCGATTCGATTTGGGTCAAAACGTAAGCGAGCTGTGTATGGCCGCTGTGAAAACGCGAACGGGTGGTTCAGGTGAGCCTAGTTCCCGAGGCATCCCTCAGGGTCTAAGTGTTTCCGGTGCCTTGGCCGCGCTCTACATGGTCAAGTTTGATGAGAGTCAGGTTGCCGAGGGCCGAACGTATTTTCGCTACGTGGATGACATCCTTTACATATGCGAAAAGGACGAAGCGGACGATCTTTTGAAAACTGTAGCCCGCAAACTTAAGGCTAGGGGTTTGCTAATTCATCCAAAGGGTGTTGCGGGGAAAACTGAAGTATCACCGGTAGCTGACGGGATAGATTTCCTCGGATACAAAATATGTATTGAAAATGTCTCTATTAGAAAATCATCTTATAATCGAATGTTTAAGAACATTCTTAAAGTAATTACTAATTACAAATATAGTAAAAAAGACATTGGAAAGTTGCTATTTAGATTAAATATCAAAATAACGGGGTGCATCGTAGATCATGGTCGAAGAGGGTGGATGATGTTCTTTTCGTACACCGATGATGTTTCGCAATTGGCATTTTTAGATCGTTTTGTTGTAGACCAGCTAAAGCGTGCCGGATTTCCTAAAAATCGCATGGGCGATGTGAAGAAATTTGTTAAAAGCTATCATGAAATACGGTTTAATCTGAAAAATACCAAATATATTCCTAATTTCGATGAGTATGATTTGGATCAGAAAGGGAAAATAATAGTCGATATGACTTCTCACTCAGCAGAAGAAGTCGCTGGCTGGGATGTAGAGGCTATCGAGCGCGAATTTAGCAATATCATTTCGAGAGAAGTGCAGGATCTGGAACGCGACGTAGGCAATATATCCTAGAGCCTCCCATGATCGCATTGGCGGTATTCTTACTCCGCCGCCACCGTCTCGCGAACCGTCCCCCGCTCCAGCAACGGCGCCAGATACTTCCCCGTGAAGCTCCGCGGCTCCTTCGCCACCTGCTCGGGCGTGCCTTGCGCCACGATCTCGCCGCCCTTCACGCCGCCCTCGGGGCCCAGATCGAGCACCCAGTCGGCGGTCTTGATGACATCCAGGTTATGCTCGATCACCACCACGGTGTTGCCCTGTTCGACGAGGGCGTGGAGGACTTCGAGCAGTTTGCGGACGTCCTCGAAATGGAGGCCGGTGGTGGGCTCATCCAAAATATACAGCGTCTGGCCGGTGGCGCGGCGGGCGAGTTCCTTGGCGAGCTTGACGCGCTGGGCCTCGCCGCCCGAGAGCGTCGTCGCCTGCTGGCCGACCTTGACATAGCCCAGGCCGACTTCGGCGAGCATCGCCATCTTCTCGCGGATCGGGGGGACCGCCTTGAAGAATTCGTGGGCATCCTCGACGGTCATGTCGAGCACGTCGGCGATGCTGCGGCCCTTGAACTTCACTTCGAGCGTCTCGCGATTGTAGCGCTGGCCGTGGCAGACGTCGCAGGTGACATAGACGTCGGGCAGGAAGTGCATCTCGATCTTGAGCAGGCCGTCGCCGGTGCAGGCCTCGCAGCGGCCGCCCTTGACGTTGAAGCTGAACCTGCCCGGCTTGTAGCCGCGCGCCTGGCTTTCGGGGAGGCCGGCGAACCAGTCGCGGATCTGGGTGAAGGCGCCGGTATAGGTGGCGGGGTTGCTGCGCGGGGTGCGGCCGATCGGCGACTGATCGATGTCGATCACCTTGTCGAGATGCTGGAGGCCGTCGACCTTGTCATGCTTGCCCGCCAGGATGCGGGCGCCGTTGAGCGCGCGCGCGGCCGAGGCATAGAGCGTGTCGATCGTGAAGCTCGACTTACCCGAGCCCGAGACGCCGGTGATGCAGGTGAAGGTGCCCAAAGGGAGCGAGGCGGTGACGCCGCGGAGATTGTTGGCGGTGGCGTTGTGGACGGTGAGCTTCTTGCCGTTGCCTTTCCGCCGCTTGGCCGGGAGGGGGACTTCGCGGGTGCCGTTGAGATAGTCCGCGGTGATGCTGCCCTTGGTGGCGAGGACCTGCTTGAGCGTGCCTTGTGCCACGACTTCGCCGCCGTGGGCGCCGGCGCCGGGGCCCATGTCGATGACATAATCGGCGGTGCGGATCGCATCCTCGTCATGCTCGACAACGATCACGGTGTTGCCGAGATCGCGGAGACGCCGGAGCGTCTTGAGCAGCATGTCGTTGTCGCGCTGGTGGAGGCCGATGCTGGGTTCGTCGAGGACGTAGAGCACGCCCGAGAGGCCGCTGCCGATCTGCGAGGCCAGGCGGATGCGCTGCGATTCGCCGCCCGAGAGGGTGCCGCTGGTCCGATCGAGGTTGAGATAATCGAGCCCGACATTGTTGAGGAAGCCGAGCCGCTCGAGGATTTCCTTGAGGATGCGCTCGGCGATTTCCTTCTGCTGGCCGGTGAGGGCTTCGGGGAGGCGAGTGAAGAAGGCCAGGGCGTCGACTACGGAGAGATGGGTGGCGTGGCTGATATTCTCGCCGGCGATCTTGACCGCCAGCGCCTCGGGCTTGAGGCGGGCGCCGTGGCAGACTTCGCAGGGGTGGCTCGCCTGGTACTTCGACAGCTCTTCGCGCATCCAGGCGGATTCGGTCTGGAGCATACGGCGGTTGAGATTGCCGATGACGCCCTCGAAGGGTTTCTTCACGTCGTACGACTTCTTGCCGTCGATGAAGGTGAGGGTGACCGGCTTGCCGCGGGTGCCGTGGAGGAGGGCGTAGTGGATCTCCTCGGGGAGCTCCTTCCAGGGGGTGTCGAGGCTGAAGCCCAGCTCGCGGGCGAGGGAGCCGAGTACCTGCATGTAATAGGGGCTGGGCGGGTTGGACTTGGCCCAGGGAACGATCGCCCCCTTCTTGATCGTGAGCGCGTGGTTGGGGACGACGAGATCCTCGTCGAACACGAGCTTCTCGCCGAGGCCGTCGCAGGCGGGGCAAGCGCCTTGCGGGGCGTTGAAGGAGAAGAGGCGGGGTTCAATCTCGGCGATGGTGAAGCCGGAGACCGGGCAGGCGAACTTTTCGGAGAAGACGATGCGGTTTGCGGGGATGCCGGTGTTCTTCATGCCGCTTGTGTCCCCCTCCCGCTTGCGGGAGGGGTTAGGGGAGGGGCTGTCTTCGCCTTCAATTGCGAACGTCTGGGGGGCTTCCCGGACAGCCCCTCCCCCGGCCCCTCCCGCAAGCGGGAGGGGAGCGCCCATCGCTTGCGCAGTGGTGGTATCCACGAGATCGACATAGGCCAGCCCCTCGGCGAGCTTTAGCGCCTGCTCGAAGCTCTCGGCCAGGCGCGTGGCGATGTCGCCGCCCACCACCAACCGATCGACCACCACTTCGATGTCATGCTTGTATTTCTTGTCGAGCGCGGGGGCGTCTTCGATCAGATAGGTTTCGCCGTCGATGCGGACGCGCTGGAAGCCGGCTTTCTGCCACTCGGCCAGTTCCTTGCGATACTCGCCCTTCCGCCCGCGCACGACCGGGGCGAGGAGGAGCAAGCGGGTGCCCTCGGGGAGCGCGAGGACGCGGTCGACCATCTGGCTGACGGTCTGCGCGCTGATCGGCAGGCCGGTCACCGGGCTGTAGGGCACGCCGACGCGTGCCCATAGCAGCCGCATATAATCGTAGATTTCGGTGACGGTGGCGACGGTCGAGCGTGGATTGCGGCTGGTGGTCTTCTGCTCGATCGAGATTGCCGGGCTGAGCCCCTCGATATGATCGACGTCGGGCTTCTGCATCAGCTCGAGAAACTGCCGTGCATAGGCGCTCAGCGATTCGACGTAGCGGCGCTGGCCCTCGGCATAGATGGTGTCGAACGCCAGGCTCGACTTGCCGCTGCCCGAGAGGCCGGTGATCACCGTCAGCGTATCGCGGGGGATGTCGATGCTGACATCCTTGAGGTTATGCTCGCGCGCGCCGCGGACGGAGATGTGGGTGAGTGCCATGAGGGAGGTTTGTTCCAGATTTGTTCGTGATCGGCAAGCGCCGCGCGATGCGGCGGAGATGGGGATCAACTGCGCGGACGGCAACCGGTTCAGTTTGTGCCGGATCGGGGTTGGCGGGGGCGATGCGGGGCCGGTCGTTCAGCCGAGCGGGTAGGGCGCGACGCCCGTGTGGAGGAAGTCGTCGCCCCTGAAAAAGAGCCAATGGCCGCTTTCGCGGGCCAGCGCATAGGCGAAGCAATCGCCGAACTTGAGCCCCGCCGGATGGCCGCTCCCCTTGCCGATGCCGACGGCAATGGCGCGGCGGCGGCGGTGTTATTCGCGCAATCGGCGGCCGAGACGGTGCTGGGCGCGGGAGACTTCATGGTGGTGCCGCCGGTGGCGAGCTTGTCGCCGGCCTGAGCTGACGGCGAGCCGGTCCGGCGGATTCGGATTGCTCCACATCGGACGTCCGAAACGGCCCCAGATCGGCGTGCGGTGCCGATCGGCTTGGCTAGACTGCCCCCCGGCAGCGCTGGGGGGCGGAGTGAGCAGGCTTTATTATGGCGACAATCTGGACGTGCTGCGCGAGCATGTTCGCGACGAGAGCATCGACCTGATCTATCTCGATCCGCCGTTCAATTCGAACGCAGGCTACAACGTGCTGTTCAAGGCGGCGAACGGGGCGGGGACGGATGCCAGCATCGAGGCGTTCGACGATACCTGGACCTGGGGGGAGGCCTCGCAGAATGCGTTGCTCGACATTGCCGGGGGCAGCAACCGCAGGCTTCAGGTAATGATCGAGGCGATGCACAAGGCGGTCGGCCAGAATCCGCTGATGGCCTATCTGGCGATGATGGCGGTGCGGCTGGTGGAGCTGCACCGGGTGCTCAAGCCTAGCGGCAGCCTGTATCTCCACTGCGACCCGACCGCATCGCATTATCTGAAGCTGGTGCTCGATTCGGTGTTCGGCGCGGAGAATTTCCAGAACGAGATCGTCTGGAGCTATCGCCGCTGGCCTACCGTCGCGCGGCGCTTCCAGCGGATGCACGACATCATCCTGCTTTATTCGAAGGCGGACGGATCGCAGACCTTCAACACGCTGCTGGAGCCGCCGACCGCGAGCTCGCTGAAGCGGTGGAAGGGCAAGAAGCAGCGGGTGACCTTCGACGTGACGGGCAAGCGCAACCCGACGATCGAGGAGGCGGATGTATCGCAGGGGGTGGCGATGAACGCGGTGTGGTCGATCCCGATCCTGGCGCCGGTATCGCGCGAGCGACTGGGCTATCCAACCCAGAAACCCCGCGCCCTCCTCGAGCGAATCATTTCTGCCTCGTCCAACCCCGGCGACGTGGTGCTGGATCCCTTCTGCGGCTGCGGCACCGCGGTGGATGCGGCGCAGAAATTGGGGCGGAGCTGGATCGGGATCGACGTGACGCATATCGCGATCGGGATGATCGAGGATCGGATGCGCAGCGGCTATCCCGGCATCCAGTTCGAGACGATCGGCGTGCCGCGGGACCTGGCGAGCGCCGAGCGGCTCGCGGTGGAGGATCCGCATCAGTTCCAGCAATGGGTATCGTGGCAGGTGGGCGGTTTTCCGCGCGAGAAGAAGGGCGGAGACCGGGGCGTCGACGGCTGGTTCAACTATCTCGCGGCGAAGGGGCGGATCGAGACGGGGGTGATCAGCGTCAAGGCGGGGGACAATGTGACGCCCAACATGGTGCGCGATCTGGGCCGAGTGATGGAGCGCGACAAGCATCGCTTCGGACTGTTCGTGATGAAGGGGTTGCCGACCAAGGGGATGCGCGACGAGGCGGCGTCGCAACCGGTGATCGAGACCGAGTTCGGACGGTTTCCGGCGCTGCAGTTCGTCACGCTCGCCGAGTTGTTCATGGGAAGAAAGCCCAAGCTGCCGCCGCTGATCAGCCCGGTGAAGAAGGCGACGCGGGTGGAGACGCGGGCGTCGCATCTGGCGGGATCGCAGGGCAGCCTGTTATAGCGTCGCGGCGCGGCGGAACTCCGTTCCTCGGTGCCGGTTGTGCCCCCGACTCCATCGAAAGGGACACATCATGGCTGTCTTCAACAAAGACATGATCGAGCTGGCGACCAAGAACAAATATTTCCAGAAGGAAGTCTATCTGGACAAGAAAATCCAGATCGTCCTGATGAGCATCGAGCCGGGCGACGATATCGGCGAGGAAACCCACGACGCCGACCAGACGACCTTCTTCGTTGCGGGCGAGGGCCAGGCGGTGGTTGACGGCAGCCGCACCAAGGTGGGCCCCAACCGGCTGATCGTGATCCCGAAGGGCGCGAAGCACAACATCATCAACAAGGGCGACGAGCCGCTGAAGCTCTTTTCGGTCTACGCTCCGCCGGCCGAGGATCCGGGCGTCGCGCACAAGACCAAGGCCGATATGGAAGCCGCCGAGGAAGAGTGATCGGCTGGCGCTGGACCGGGCGGTCATGCCCGGTTCAGCGACTCGGCGGAATGTTGCGCTCCGACAACGGTGGAGAGAGAGCAGCATGCGCTGGCACAGGATCGGGCATTTTGGGGCGATAAGCGGCCTTGCCGCGCTTTCAGCCTGCATGCCGATGTACGACGACGGCTCCTACGGCGCGATCGGCGACGAGCCCCCGCCGCCGGCCGCCTACAGCGCGCAGCTCTTCGATGACGACTATGGCTGGATCGACCGTGCGGATGCCCTGTGGGACGCGATCGGCGATTCTCCGCCCGATTACAGCTTCGCGTTCGAAGGCGCCGAGCCTTGGGCATGGGAGACCGGCGACGGCCATTGGATCGTCGTCGAGGATGGCCCGCAAGGGATCAGCAGCTATTATTTCGAGCCCCAGGCAGGCGGGCCGTTCCTGGCCGTCGAGCCCGGGCGGAGCTTCGGTTATGACGGTGCCGCCGTGGCGGTCGTCTATGGCCCCGACGGTCGAGTGCTCGCGCGGGACGAAGGCGCGCAGTTTCTGGGCGACGGCGCCACGCTCTATGCGCGCGCGCGGCAGCTGAGGCGCGCTATCGCGCAACGCCAGTGGCGGCCGGTCGACGCCCAGGCCTGGATCGATGCCAGCCCGCTGATCCTGGGCTTCGTGCAGCAATGGGACGAAGGGCGGCAACGGCACCCGGGCTGGCGGCGACATCGCGATATCGGTCGCGACCTGGCGCGGCAGCAAGCGCTCGAGCAGGAGCGGCTGCGGCGGCGTGGACTTTCCGCGCAGTTCCGGCACTGGCGCGACGGCGGCTTTCAGGGGCAGGCACCTGGGCGGTATGCGCGGCGCGGGACGGGTCGGACGGCAGAAGGCGATACGCCCCGGCAGCCTGGCGCGCCGCGGGCAGATCGTCCGCGGCGACCCGACCGGATCGGCCCCCCCGGATCGACCGTGGTTCCGCCCCAGACCTGGTCGCCCGCCGGCGAGTCGGCGCGGCCGGAGCGGGGACCGCGGCGGCCCGGTGCTGGACGCGAGGGAGTGCGGCGGCCCGAGGCCAGGCCGCGGACCGGCGGCGATGCTCGGCCGGAGCGGCGTGGGCCGCCACCCGAATCGGGTTCCGCTCCGCGTCCCTCGCCGCCGCCCCGCGCCAGTCCGCCACCCTCGCCCGGCATTTCCGCCGCGGGCGCGATCAAGCGCGCCGAGGCGGCGGGCGAAGAACCGCAATAAGGCTCAGGCCGGGGTGAAGGGCAGCAGGCTCTCATACTGCGCAAGCGGCGGCGCGGCGGGGATGACCACGCGCTGACGAAGCAGGAAGGCGTGGCGGACGATCTCGGCCTGTTGCTCGAGGCCGTATTTCTCGAACTTCTGCCCTGGCTTGAGCGCATAGGCGTAACGGCAGAAGGGGTGGCGCTTCAGCGGCAGGAAGATGCCCTGCTGATGCTGCCAGACATGCACCATTTCGTGGATGAAGAGGCCCTGGACACCGAGTGGGGCATGGGCGAAATCTTCGGTATAAAGCCCGCTTTTGGGATGGAAATGGATCGTACCGCGCGGGGCCATCGTCGTGTTGGCTGGCTGGAAGAAGGCCCATTTGCGGTTGGCGACGCGGGCCTGTGAATAGTCGAGCGCGCTCCCGAAGATCGAGGCGCAGAGGCGGATTTCGCCTTCGGTGAGGGGGCGGGGGACGGACATTGCCTGTTGATGCGTCCGCTCGGGAGATTTGTCCAAGCGCGCGAGGAAAAAGGCTCGCTCGCGCTGAGCCGCTATCGGACCGAAAGCCCCGCATCGTCGGCGTCATAATCCTCGTGGACCATGTCGATCTCGCGGACCCCGCGCTGGCGGCGGGCGGCGTCTACCAGGGTGCGGAGCTGCTCGCGGCGGGCGCGGGCGTGGGCGACGTCGGGGATGACCAGCGGGGCTTCGCGCGTCGTCTCGTCGGACGAGGTGATGCTGATCGTGCCGATGTCGGCGGTCTGGTTGATGATCGTGAAGTCGATGCGGACGTCCTTGACGCGGTATAGCTCGACCTCGTCGATCGACTTGATGAGGATGCCGCGGTGGAGGATCAGGCGATCGGGGGTGACTTCATAGGTGATGGCGAGATTGCCGATCCATTTGACCAGGATGATCGCCAGCGCGGCGACGATGAGCGCGGGGGCGAGCCATGCGGCGCCCTCGAGCGGGGCCTGGCTGGCGAGATAGAAGGTGCCGCCGAGCCCGGCGACCAGCAGCAGCAGCGTGCCCCAGCCGGCGAGCGTGCCGCGCAGCCAGCCCCAGGTGGACGAACGAAACCGATCGACTGCTTCAACCATGCTGCCCTCCCTCGATCATTTCGGCGGCATTTCCCCCGCGCCGACGACCATCGCCTGCACCTCTAGCCGCTTTCCACCCGCAAAGGACAGCGCCAGCGGAATGCGCTCGCCGGCTTTCACGTTGGGGCCGAGATCGAACAGCATGACATGCTTGCCGCCGGGGGCGAAGGCGACCGTGCCCGCGGCGGGGATGGCGACGTCGCGGATCGGGCGCATCGCCTTGAGGCCGTTCTGGTCGCTCGTCTCGTGCAATTCGACGCGGAGTGCCGCGCGGGTTGCGACCGCAAGGAGGGTGTCGGGCGTGTCGCCGCCCTGGATCGTGAAATAGGCCGCCCCCGGCCGTCCGGCGACCGCGGGGAGGCGGACCCAGGCGTCCTCCACCTTGAGTTCGGCGGGCTGCTGGCAGGCGCCGACCAGCAGCGCCAGCGCAACGATCCCCGGAATTGCACGCATCTAACTCTCCCAATTTGGGAGGGTTCCTAGAATTTCACCCTTCTTGCGGCAAGCGGAAGCGCACCTATATCCGCTTTCGTGAGGCCGATTGCGTTGCCTGATTGCGGGGGCGCACCGGCCAAGTCTTTGTTTTTCGAACTAGGGGCCAACGAGGGACCATGGCAAAAGTAATCGGCATCGACTTGGGGACGACCAACAGCTGCGTGGCAGTGATGGAAGGCGGCAAGCCCAAGGTCATCGAGAATGCGGAAGGCGCGCGCACGACGCCTTCGATCGTCGCCTTCGCCAAGGATGGCGAGCGACTGATCGGCCAGCCGGCCAAGCGTCAGGCCGTGACCAACGGCGACAATACCATCTTCGCAGTGAAGCGCCTGATCGGGCGCCGCTTCGACGATCCGGTGACCAAGAAGGACACCGAACTGGTCCCCTACACCATCTCGCGCGGGCCGAACGGCGATGCGTGGGTGAAGGCGGGCGGCGAGGAATATTCGCCGAGCCAGATCAGCGCCTACATCCTGCAGAAGATGAAGGAGACCGCCGAATCCTATCTGGGCGAGACGGTCACCCAGGCGGTCATCACCGTCCCGGCGTATTTCAACGACGCCCAGCGCCAGGCAACCAAGGATGCGGGCAAGATTGCCGGCCTCGAGGTGCTGCGCATCATCAACGAGCCGACCGCGGCTGCTCTGGCCTATGGGCTGGAGAAGAATGACGGCAAGACGATCGCGGTCTATGATCTTGGCGGCGGCACGTTCGACGTGTCGGTGCTCGAGATCGGCGACGGCGTGTTCGAGGTGAAGGCCACCAATGGCGACACCTTCCTGGGCGGCGAGGATTTCGATTCGAAGATCGTCCAGTTCCTGGCCGACGAGTTCAAGAAGGTCGAAGGCATCGACCTGACCAAGGACAAGCTGGCCCTCCAGCGGCTCAAGGAAGCCGCCGAGAAGGCGAAGATCGAGCTGAGCTCGGCGCAGCAGACCGAGGTCAACCTGCCCTTCATCACCGCCGACGCCAATGGGCCGAAGCATCTGGTGAAGACGATCAACCGCGCCGAGCTGGAGCGGCTGGTCGAGGACCTGATCCAGCGCACGCTGGAGCCGTGCCGCAAGGCGCTGGCCGATGCGGGCGTGAAGGCGAGCGCGATCGACGAGGTCGTGCTGGTGGGCGGCATGACCCGCATGCCGCGCGTCCGCCAGATCGTGAAGGACTTCTTCGGCAAGGAGCCGCACACCGGCGTGAACCCCGACGAAGTCGTGGCGATCGGCGCGGCGATCCAGGCCGGCGTGCTGCAGGGCGACGTCAAGGACGTGCTGCTGCTCGACGTGACTCCGCTGTCGCTCGGCATCGAGACGCTGGGCGGCGTGTTCACCCGGATGATCGATCGCAACACGACGATCCCGACCAAGAAGAGCCAGGTCTATTCGACTGCCGATGACAATCAGCAGGCGGTGACGATCCGCGTCTTCCAGGGCGAGCGCGAAATGGCCGCGGACAACAAGATGCTCGGCCAGTTCGACCTGGTGGGCATTCCGCCGGCGCCGCGCGGCGTGCCGCAGATCGAAGTCACCTTCGACATCGACGCCAACGGCATCGTCAACGTGTCCGCCAAGGACAAGGGCACCGGCAAGGAGCAGCAGATCCGCATCCAGGCATCGGGCGGTCTCAGCGACGCCGATATCGATCAGATGGTGCGCGACGCGGAGAGCTTTGCAGAGGAAGACAAGAAGCGCCGTGCCGCGGCGGAAGCCAAGAACAATGCCGAGAGCCTGGTGCACACCACCGAGCGTCAGCTGGCCGAAAATGGCGACAAGGTCGACGAAGCGCTGAAGAGCGAGATCGAGGCCTCGATCGCCGAGACCAAGACTGCGATCGAAGGCGGCGACGCCGACGAGATGCAGGCCAAGTCGCAGGCCCTCGCGCAGGTCGCGATGAAGCTCGGCCAGGCGATCTACGAGAAGCAGGCCGCTGCGGAGGCTTCGCCTTCTGCGGGTGCCGAGGCTGGTCCGGAAGCCGGCGCCGAGGAAGTGGTCGACGCCGAATTCTCGGAAGTCGACGACACCAAGGCGTAACGTGGAATGCACACCCCCCGTCATTCCCGCGAAAGCGGGAATCCAGAGCCAAGCGGCGTTTGGTTCGTGACTCTGGATCCCCGCCTGCGCGGGGATGACGGGCGGGGTTGCGGGGACCGGGCATGACCACCGAAGTCGATTATTACGAACTGCTCGAATGCGAGCGGAGCGCGGACGATGCGACGCTGAAGGCGTCCTATCGCCGGCTCGCGATGAAATATCACCCCGACAAGAATGGCGGGTGCAAGGATCATGAGGCGAAGTTCAAGGCGGTCAGCGAAGCCTATGAATGCCTGAAGGATCCGCAGAAGCGCGCCGCTTATGACCGCTTCGGCCATGCCGCCTTCAAGAATGGCGGCGGGCAGGGGCCGGGCCATGGCGATTTCAGCGGCTTCAGCGACATTTTCGAAAGCGTGTTCGGCGAGTTCATGGGCGGGCGCGGCGGCCGCGCGAACCAGCGCGGCGCCGACTTGCGCTACGATATGGAGATCAGCCTCGAAGACGCTTTCCACGGTCGCGCGAGCGAGATCACCGTCGACGTCTCCGGGCTGTGCGACACCTGCGAAGGCACCGGCGCCAAGCCGGGCACCCAGGTCAAGCAGTGCCAGCAGTGCAACGGCCATGGCAAGGTGCGCGCGCAGCAGGGCTTCTTCATGGTCGAGCGGACCTGCCCGGTCTGCCACGGCGCGGGGCAGGTGATCAGCGATCCCTGCCGCGACTGCCGCGGCGAGGGGCGGACCGACAAGACCAAGACGCTGAGCATCAATGTGCCGCCGGGCGTCGACGAGGGTACCCGCATTCGCCTGTCCGGCGAAGGCGAGGCCGGCGCGCGCGGGGCTCCGGCGGGCGACCTCTATATCTTCCTGCACGTCCAGAAGCATGCGCTGTTCGAGCGGCAGGGGACGACGCTGTTTGCTGCGGCGCCGATCAGCTTCACCACCGCGGCCTTGGGCGGCGAGATCAGCCTTCCCGGGCTTGATGGCGAGGCGCATGTCGTCAAGATCGCGCCGGGCACGCAGAGCGGCCGCGAAATCCGCCAGCGCGGCGCCGGCATGCCGGTGCTGCAGGGCCGCGGGCGCGGCGATCTGGTGATCCGCCTCGATGTCGAGACACCGACCAAGCTGAGCGCACGGCAGCGCGAGTTGCTCGAGGAGTTCCGGCTGACCGAGACGGGCGACGAGAGCCCGAATTCGAGCGGCTTCTTCTCGAAGATCAAGTCGGCCTTGGGGTAAATCCCGCGACCGGGGACGGTCGCGGGAGTACCTGGCTATGCGGCTTCGACGCGCGCCTGCGCCCAGACCGTGAAGTTGCAACGCGGCGAGCCCGGCGACCGTCGCCGCCTGCGCGCCGATGAAGAGCGTGCCGAGCAGGTTCGGTGTAACCCACGGGCCGATGAGCAAAGCGATACTGGCGACCACCCAGGCGATGTTGGCGAGCGCCGCCGCCTGAACCGGCCAGCCGCCGCCACGCCCCGATGCCCAGAGCAGAAAGACCGCGAAGGGAAGCAGGAGAATTCCCGCTTCCTGGAGCAGGGCCGGCGGAAGACCGGTGAGGGCGGCGACGAAGCTGCCGGCGGCCAGCAGCAGCAGGCCCATCGCCGCGCAGGTGGCGGCATCCACGAGCAGTATGATGCGAAGCGGTATATCACGGGGCATGGCGCTTTCTCCTTGGATTGAGCGATCAGCATGGCGCGAAGGCGCGCGCAGTCGATTACGCGGGAGGTAATTGGACTGCGATCGGGGCTCGGCTACCCAGCGGGGCGAGGAGACAAAGCGATGCAGCTTCAGGTCCGTCCGCTGGGCGAGCAGATCAAGCAGTGGCGGCATCTGCGCCGGCTTAGCCAGATGGAGCTGGCGCTGGAGGCGGAGATATCGACGCGCCATCTGAGCTTCATCGAGACGGGCCGCTCGCGGCCCAGCCGCGAGATGGTGCTGCTGTTGGCGGACCGGCTTTCGCTGCCGCTGCGCGAGCGCAATGCGATGCTGCTCGGCGCGGGCTTTGCGCCGCTTTACTCGGAGCGCAGGCTGGACGCTCCCGAGCTGGGCGCGGCGCGGCGCGCGGTGGACCTGGTGCTCAAGGGGCACGAGCCCTATCCGGCGCTCGCGGTGGATCGGCACTGGAACATGGTGGCGGCCAACGCGGCGGTGGCGCCGCTGCTGGTCGGGGTCGCGGCTGGGCTGCTGGAGCCCCCGGTCAACGTGTTGCGGCTGAGCCTGCATCCCGAAGGGCTGGCGCGGCGTATCCTCAATCTGGGCGAGTGGCGCGCGCATCTGCTGGATCGGCTGCGGCGGCAGGCATGGATGACCAGCGACCCGGCACTCGAGGCGTTGCTCGCCGAGCTCTGGGCCTATCCGTCGGCCGAGGGGGCGGGGGCGGCGGAGGATTTCGCGGATGTCATCGTGCCGCTGCGGCTGGCATCGCCGCTGGGCGAATTGCGGTTCCTCAGCACGACCACGGTGTTCGGCACGCCGCTGGACGTGACGCTGGACGAACTGGCGATCGAGGCTTTCTTTCCGGCGGATGCCGAGACGGCGGAGCGGCTGCGGGTCTAGCGCTTTTACCGCCCTGTCTCGCTCCAGTGCGGCGGATCGCTGAGCAGCTTTAACACCCCATAAGATGCCCCGATCGCGTGGAGGTCGCGGTTGGTGGCTCCCGATTGCGGCGCGCCGATCGGGTGGGGGCGGCCGCTCTTGTCCTTGACGTGGATCGTGCCCGACCAGCGGATCGTCATGTCGAGCGCGCGGCCGCCGATGTGGAGCGAGGTGAGCGAGGGCTCGTAGGCGATGTCGAACAGCTCGGCCATTTCACGCGCGGCCTTCCGCGACTTGGCCAGGTCGCCATGGTCCCAGCGGATCGCGCAGCCGGCGATGACGGGCACGTCGCGCGGGGCGACCTCGCCGTTGGCGAGCCGCCAGCTATAATGCATCAGATGCGCGCGGATCTTGTTACGGCGGGTGGCCGAGATGAGCACCGAGGCGCCGGCGTCCTTGAGTGCATGGACGAACGCGCCGGCCTTTTCGCGGAAGGGGGAGGTGAGATCGGCGATGACGCCGCTATTGGGAAAGCGGGCCTGGTTGGCGCGCCACCAGGCGGCGCCGGACAGCTGGACCGTGCCGAGGCCGCTCGTCAGCGCGGTCCAGGTTCGGCCGCCGGGGGAGATCAGCCCATCGGGGGCGGGCATAGCGAGCACCTGCGACTGATAAGCAAGGATCGCGGCGATGGTCTTTGCGCCGCAATCGCCGTCGGTGGCGAGGCGCGGCTGCGCGATCGCGGCGAGCCAGTCGTTGAGAAGATGCTGGACGACGAACACGTCCGCATGCTCGTTTACGCCGTCCTTGCCTACCGATGCTCCGATTGCCATTGCCGCGCTCCCCCGTTTGCCTGTGGGCAGGAGTTGGGGGGCGATTTCCTATTATGTAAGGCTAAGCGAAGACCCGATCGAAAATCGTGTCGACCTGGGCGAAATGGTAAGCAAGGTCGAACTTGTCTTCGAGCTCCTCGACCGAGAGCGCCGCCGTGACCTCCGGGTCGGCCTTGAGCAGCTCGAGCAGCGACAAGGCGCCGTCCGATTCCCACACCTTCATCGCATTGCGCTGGACGAGGCGATAGCTGTCCTCGCGGCTGACGCCTGCCTGGGTGAGCGCGAGGAGGACGCGCTGCGAGTGGACGAGGCCGCCCATGCGATCGAGATTCTTCTGCATCCGCTCGGGATAGACGAGCAATTTGTCCATCACCCCGTTGAGCCGGGCGAGCGCGAAATCGAGGGTGATCGTGGCGTCGGGGCCGATATACCGCTCGACCGAGGAATGGCTGATGTCGCGCTCGTGCCACAGCGCGACATTTTCCAGCGCGGGGGTGACATAGCCGCGGACCATGCGGGCGAGGCCGGTGAGGTTCTCCGTCAGCACCGGGTTGCGCTTGTGCGGCATCGCCGACGAGCCCTTCTGGCCCGGCGCGAAATACTCCTCGGCCTCGAGCACTTCGGTGCGCTGGAGGTGGCGGACTTCGGTGGCGAGGCGCTCGATCGAGCTGGCGATCACGCCGAGGGTCGCGAAAAACATCGCGTGGCGATCGCGCGGGATGACCTGGGTCGAGACCGGCTCGGGGGTGAGGCCGAGCCTGGCGGCGACATGCGCCTCCACGCGCGGATCGATATTGGCGAAGGTGCCGACAGCGCCCGAGATGGCGCAGGTGGCGATGTCCGCACGCGCGGCCTCCAGCCGATCGCGGTTGCGGGCGAACTCGGCATAGGCCTCCGCCAGCTTGAGCCCGAAGGTGACCGGCTCGGCATGGATGCCGTGGCTGCGGCCGATCGTCGGCGTATATTTATGCTCGAGCGCGCGGCGCTTGAGCGTCGCGAGGAGCTGGTCGATATCCTTGAGCAGCAGATCCGAGGCGCGGACGAGCTGGACCGCGAGGGCGGTGTCGAGCACGTCGGAGCTGGTCATGCCCTGATGCATGTAGCGCGCTTCGTCGCCGACATTCTCCGCGACCCAGGTGAGGAAGGCGATCACGTCATGCTTGGTGACCGCCTCGATCGCGTCGATCGCGGGGACGTCGATCGCGGGGCTGGTCGCCCACCAGTCCCACAGCGCCTTGGCCGCAGCCTTGGGGACGACGCCGAGGTCGGCGAGCGCATCGGTGGCGTGCGCCTCGATCTCGAACCAGATGGTGAAGCGGCTTTCGGAGGACCAGATCGCCGTCATTTCGGGGCGCGAATAACGGGGGATCATGGCGGCTTCCTTGCGGCTGGGGTGATTCCGCGCGCCTATGCCATGGATTACGCGGGCGTGAGAAGGCTAGATCAATCCTTGTGCGCGCAGGCTCGAATGACCGTCGCTGCCGAGAATGATATGATCGTGGAGCGCGATGCCGAGCCTTTTGCCGGCTTCGGCGACTTGCCGCGTGATCTCGATATCGGCGCGGCTGGGGGAGGGGTCGCCCGAGGGATGGTTGTGGACCAGGATGATCGCCGCCGAGCCGAGATCGATCGCGCGGCGGATGACTTCGCGGACATAGACGGGCGCCTCGTCGATCGAGCCTTCGTTCATCAGCTCGTCGCGGATCAGCATATTCTTCGAATTGAGGTGGAGGACGCGGACGCGCTCGATCGCGTGATGCGCCATGTCGGCGCGCAGATAATCGAGCAATGCCTGCCAGTTGGCGAGGATCGGGCGCTGCCTGACCTGATCGCTCAGCAGGCGAAGCGCGGCGGCGTGGGTAGCCTTGAGCGCGGCGATCGAGGTCTCGCCCATGCCGGGGACGCGAGCGAGCGCCTCGGCATCGGCGGTAAGCAGCCCGGCGATGCCGCCGAATTCCTTTAGCAGCGCCTTGGCGAGCGGCTTGGTGTCGCGGCGGGGGATGGCGAGCGCGAGGAGATATTCGACCAGCTCGTGATCGAGCAATGCGTCCGGGCCGCCCTCGAACAGGCGCTGGCGGAGGCGCGCGCGGTGGCCGCTGTTGTCGGGGATGTCCGCGGGCATACAGGAGGTGTTCCCTAAAAGCCCCTCCCTTTCAAGGGAGGCGCTTATGGAACGAAGTCGCCAAGGTTGACTCAGCCGCCCCCCCATCCTAATCGGCGCGTGCCTTGGCGGGCTCGCCGCTCGGCACATGCGTCTGGCCTGCCGGAAACGGCTGAATGGAGAGGCGAAATGGCCGAGATCGAGCCCGGACTGGAACCCCTCAAGGAGGATGCCCGCCTCAATGCGCTCGACGAGCGATTGCGGCAGGCAAAATCGGACGAGGCGATCAGGACCGGCGCCGTGGATAGCACGGGCGATGCTAGCTATCGCCTTGGCAACCGCGTGCTGGCCGAACTGATCGGAAGCATGGTCGGAGGTGCAGTGATCGGCGCTACGCTCGATTGGCTGCTCGGAACCTCCCCCTGGCTCCTGCTAGTGCTGCTGTTCCTCGGAATTGCCAGCGCCTTCAGGAACATCATCAGGCTTTCGAACAAGCGCTCGAAGTAGATTCTTCGGGCGCTTTGGCAATGAAACGGATCACGCGTGGCTGCTGAATCAGGCAAGATCGACCCGATGCACCAGTTCGAGGTGCAGACGATCTGGGACGGCTTCAACCTAGCCGGGCACCAGATCGCCTTCACGAACTCGGCATTGTGGATGTGCGTTGCGGCCTTCGTCCTCTGGGCATTCATGCTCGGCGGCATGAAGCGCGCCGTCGTGCCCGGCCGCTGGCAGATGCTGGTCGAGAATTTCACCGGCTTCATCGATTCGATGCTGGCGCAGAATATCGGCAAGGAAGGGCGGAAATACCTCCCTTACGTCTTCTCCTTGTTCATGTTCATCCTGTTCGCGAACATCCTCGGCCTGCTGCCGCTGGGCATTTTCGGCATCCATCCCTTCACCTTCACCAGCCATTTCACCGTCACCGGCGTGCTGGCGATCATGAGCTTCTCGATCGTGCTGATCGTCGGCTTCTGGAAGCACGGGCTGCACTTCTTCTCGCTGTTCGTGCCGCACGGTACGCCGCTGTGGCTGATCTGGCTGATCCCGGCGATCGAGTTCGTCAGCTTCATGGTGCGTCCTTTCTCGCTGGGTCTGCGACTGTTCGTCGCGATGATCGCGGGGCATATCCTGCTCAAGGTGCTGGCGGGCTTCGTGATCAATGCGGGCAATGCGGGCCTGATCCCGGGCCTCGGCGTCGGCATCCCCAGCTTCATCCTGATGGTCGGCATCTCGGCGCTCGAGATCCTCGTGGCCGGCATCCAGGCCTATGTCTTTGCGCTGCTGACGTCGCTCTACATCAACGACGCCGAGCATCTGCACTGAGTTTTTCCTACCCAATCAAAGCAATCGAAGCAGGAGTTTAAGACCATGGAACCCAACACCGTCGCGAGCATGATCTCCCCCGAAGCCGCCAAGCTGATCGGCGCAGGCCTTGCCGCCATCGGCGCCGGCATGGCCGCCATCGGCGTGGGCAACGTTTTCGGCTCGTTCCTCGAAGGCGCGCTGCGCAATCCGGGCGCGGCTGACGGCCAGCAGGGCCGCCTGTTCATCGGCTTCGCGGCTGCCGAGCTTCTCGGCCTGCTGGCGTTCGTCGTGGCGATGATCCTGATCTTCGTCGCCTAAATCTCCGACACGGGCGGGAGCGATCCCGCCCGTATCCGGACGGGAAACCAATGCCTCAAATCTCCCAGCTCGCCGAAACCTTCGCGTCGCAGCTCTTCTGGCTGCTCGTGACCTTCGGCTTCGTCTTCTTCGTCGTCGGCAAGATGATGTTGCCCAAGGTGATGTCGACGGTCGACGCGCGCGACCAGTCGGTCGCCGGCGACCTCGCCGCTGCCGAGGCGGCGCGTGCGGCTGCCGATCAGGCGGAGGAGAATTGGCGCGTGAAGGAAAATGCAGCGCGCGAAGCCGCGCAGCGGCGGATCGCCGAGGCGCGCGCCCAGGGCGTGGCTGCGGCGGAAAAGACGCTGGCGGCGGGCAATCTCGAGAGCGAGACCCGCATCGCCGAGGCCGAGACGCGGATCGCCGCGGCAAGCGCGGCGGCTGCGGCCGAGATCGAAACCGTCGCGGCCGAAGCGGCGCGCGACATCGTCGCCCGCTTTTCGGGCGCGCAAGTGACGGCCGTGGAGGCCCAGACGGCAGTGAAGGCGGCGCTCAATGGCTGATGATCCCGTAGCGCAGAATCTGAGCGACGCCGAGCATGGCACCGGCATGCCGGTGCCGCACACCGGCACCGAGGCGCTGACCATCGAGCATGGCGGGCCCAGCGAAGCGCATGCCGAGCCGTCGCTGTTCGGCGTGCTCGACGCGACCGTGTGGGTCTCGATCGCGATGCTCGCCTTCATCCTGATCCTGGTCTGGAAGAAGGTACCCTCCCTGATCACGCGCGGGCTGGACGGCCAGATCGCCGCGATCCGAGCGCGGCTCGAAGAAGCCAAGCAGCTTCGCGCCGAGGCCGAAGCGCTGCGTGACGAATATGCGCGCAAGATCGCGGGCGCCGAGGCGGAGGCACAGGCGATGCTCGTCCATGCCGATGCCGAAGCGAAGGGCGTGCTGGCGAAGGCCGAGGCCGATGCCCGCGACCTGACCGCGCGCCGCGCCAAGATGGCCGAAGACAAGATCGCGGCCGCCGAGCGCGCGGCGATCCAGGCGGTTCGCACTCAGGCAGCCGAAGCGGCGACGCGTGCGGCGGCTTCGATCATCGCGGCGAAGCATGGCGCCGAGGCGGACAAGGCGCTGGTGGATCAGACAATCGCCGGGTTGGGGCGGCTGAACTAAGCCTTTCGACTACGCACTGCCTCACCTGCGTTGGTGCAAGCGGCTGGCACCGCGTGCTAAGGACGCCCGATGGCACCGTCTTCCGAATATCGATGGCTGCAAATCGCCGGTTTCGTCACGCTGGCGCTGGCGGCTTTGCTCGCCGTGATCGCCTGGCGCGAGGCAGGCGAAGAACAGCGCAAGCGCGAGGATGTCGGCGCCCGCGCCGCGGCGATGATGAACCGCATCGAAGCCGAAGTGCAGCGGATAGAGAACGCTGCTTCCCAGAAGTGACCGCTGGCGCGCGGCGCGCTTAGTTCCTAATTCGGCTGCAATGTCCGATCCCAATTCTCCCAATCGCTTCAACGAGGAAAAGGCGACCTATGCCGTGCGCGGCGAGGGGGCGCCCGATATCGAGCTGGGCGTGGCGGCGATCCGCAACGTGGTCGCGACGCTGCCGGTGCGGCCGGGTGTCTATCGCATGCAGGATGTGCGTGGCGACGTACTCTATGTGGGCAAGGCGCGCGCGCTCAAGAACCGGGTGACCAACTATACCCAGGTGTCGCGGCTGTCGAAGCGGTTGCAGCGGATGGTGGCGCAGACGCGGTCGATGACGATCGTCACCACCAACAACGAGGCCGAGGCGCTGCTGCTCGAAGCGCAGCTGATCAAGCGTTATCGGCCGCCGTACAATGTGCTGCTGCGCGACGACAAGAGCTTCCCCTTCATCCTGTTGCGCAGCGATCACGATTTCCCGCGCGTCCAGCTCCACCGCGGGGCCAGGCGGTACAAAGGCGACTATTTCGGGCCGTTCGCGGGGGCGGGGCAGGTGCGGATGACGCTCAACGCGTTGCAGAAGCTGTTCCTGCTGCGCAGCTGCACCGACAGCTTCTTCGCGACGCGCGACCGGCCGTGCCTGCTGTACCAGATCCGCCGCTGCTCGGCGCCGTGCGTGGGGCGGATCGACGCGCCGGCTTATGCCGAATTGGTGTCTGACTCGAAGGACTTCCTGCAGGGAAAGTCGACCAAAGTGCAGGAGAAATTGGGCGTGCAGATGCAGGCCGCGGCGGAGAATCTCGATTTCGAGTTGGCGACGGTGCTGCGCGATCGGCTGAAGGCGCTGACCTTCATCCAGGGCAGCCAGGCGATCAACGCCGAGGGAATGGGCGACGCCGATATCTTCGCGCTGGCGTGCAAGAATGGGGTGATGGGCATCCAGGCCTTCTTCATCCGCGGCGGGCAGAATTGGGGGCATCGCAGCTTCTTCCCGGCGCACACCAACGAAGTGCCCGAGGATGAGGTCTTCGCGGCCTTCCTGATGCAATTCTACGAGGAAGTGCCCCCGCCGCGGAACGTGTTCGTCGATCGCGAGCTCGCCGAGGCGCCGTTGCTCGCCGAGGCGATGGGCGAGAAGGCCGGGTTCAAGGTGGCGCTGAGCGTGCCGCAGCGGGGCACCAGGCGACGGCTGATGGAGCAGGCGCAGCGCAACGCGGTGGAGGCGCTCGACCGGCGGCTGGCGGAGAGCACGACGCAGGCCAAGCTGCTCGCCGAAGTCGCCGAACTGTTCGAGCTGGCCGAGCCGCCCGAGCGGATCGAGGTCTATGATAACTCGCACATCCAGGGGACCAATGCGGTCGGCGCGATGATCGTCGCGGGGCCCGAAGGGTTCCGGAAGGGCCAGTATCGCAAGTTCAATATCAAGCGGCCCGAGACCGCGCCGGGTGACGATTTCGCGATGATGCGCGAAGTGTTCGGGCGGCGGTTTGCGCGGGCGCAGGCCGAGGATCCGGACCGGACGCAGGGGGACTGGCCCGATCTGGTGCTGGTCGACGGCGGGCGCGGGCAGCTCAACGCGGTGAAGGGCGTGCTCGAGGATCTGGGGATCGAGGACGTCAACGTCGTCGGCGTCGCCAAGGGGCCGCATCACGGTCGCGACGGGCGCGAAGTGTTTCATTTGATGGACGGGCGCGAGCGGATGCTTCCGGTCAATTCGCCGGTATTGTTCTACCTCCAGCGGCTGCGCGACGAAGTGCATCGGTTTGCGATCGGCGCGCACCGGGCGAAGCGGGCGAAGGCGATCGGCGCGAGCCCGCTCGACGACGTGCCGGGCATCGGCCCGGCCCGCAAGAAGGCGCTGCTGATGCACTTCGGCACTGCGCGCGCGGTGCGCGGCGCGAGCCTGGAGGACCTGCAGAAGGCGCCGGGGGTCAGCAAGGCGATGGCCCAGCAGCTCCACGATTATTTCCACGTCGGTTGACCACTTGCCCGGCGCGCCCGCTGCTGTACCTTCCCGCATCAGGGGCAGGGGGCGTGATGATCTTTCGCAGTCTATTGGCGGTCGCAGCATTTTGCGTCGCAGGTTCGGCATGGCCGGGTTCGGCAAAAGCGGGCGATAAGCCGCTGTATCAGCCGCGACCGGCGTGGGTGGCGGTCGCGCCGGATCCGGCGCTCGCCACGCTGACCGACAGCTCGCCCGCGCTCGTTATCTTCGACCAGCAACAGCGGATCGGCGACGGTCAGGTCTGGGCCTATGCGGATCGCGCGACCCGCGTCATTTCCTCGCAGACCATGCGCGAGATCGGGACGGTGGCGCTTCCCTGGCAACCCGACGCGGGCGATCTGATCATCCACAGCGCGAAGATCCTGCGCGCCGGCGGGGACGTCGACCTTATCGCCGCGGGGCAGCGCTTCGAGGTGCTGCGGCGCGAGGAGCAATTGGAGCAGTGGCAACTCAACGGCACGCTCACCGCGACGATGGCGGTGGAAGGGCTTCGCGTCGGCGACGTACTGCGGATCGCTTATTCGATCACCAGCAAGGACAAGGCGCTGCAAGGCAACGTCCAGACCCAATTGCCGCTGATCGCCGAGCCGATGCGGGCTGGCTTTGCGCGTGCGCGGCTGAGTTGGCCGGCGGGGATCGACCTAAAGTGGCGGGCCTATCCCGATGGTCTATCGCCCAAGGCCGAGCGCAAAGCCGGCTATGACGAAATCGACGTGACGCTGCCGCTGGCCAAGCCGGCCGAGCTGCCCGCCGATGCGCCGGCGCGCTATCGCAAGCCGCAGCTGCTCGAGGCGACGAGCTTTGCCGACTGGGCGGCGGTGTCGCGCGTCATGGCGCCGCTATATGCGAGCGACGGATTGATCACACCCGGCAGTCCGCTAGCCGCCGAAGTGGCGAAGATTGCGGCCAAATCGAGCGATCCGCGCACTCGCGCGGCGATGGCGCTTCGGCTGGTGCAGGACGAGGTCCGCTATCTGTTCCGGGGGATGGATGGCGGCAATTACATTCCCCAGTCGCCGGCAAGCACCTGGTCGCTGCGCTATGGCGATTGCAAGGCGAAGACCCTGCTTCTGCTCGCGATTCTCGGCGCATTGAAGATCGAGGCGGAACCGGTGCTCGCCAGCCTCGAAATGGGGGATCTCGTCGCCCAGCGGCTGCCCTCGCCCGGGGCGTTCGATCATGTGATCGTGCGCGCCGTGATCCAGGGCAAGAGCCTGTGGCTCGACGGGACCGGCAATGGCGCGCGCGAGGGCGATCTGGACGATACGCCTCCGTTTCGGAACGTGCTGCCGGTGCGCGCGGAGGGCGCGGCGTTGATGCCGATCGTGATGCGCGCGCCCGCCCGGCCGATGGCGGAGGCCGAAATCGAGCTCGATCAGAGTGCCGGGCTGGCGGTGCCCGCCCCCTTCAAGATCGTCCTGACGGTGCGCGGGGCGCTTGCCGAAGTCTATCATGCCGGCGCGAGCCAGGCGAACAAGGAGCAGATGTCCGAACTTGGGCAGGCGCTGGTGAGCCAGATGCTGGGCGACGCCATGTCGGTTGCCCGTTCGGTGACCTACGATGCCGAAGCTGCAACCGCGACGGTGACCGTGCACGGCGTTGTCGGCAGTCGCTGGAAGGTCGAGCAGGGTCGGTATCGCACCGTCTTCGACAAGACGCTCAGCGAGCTGGAATTCGCCCCCGATCGCGCGCGGCCGGCGTGGAAGGACATCCCCGTGATGTCGGCGCCGCGGGCATTCTCGACCATCCTGCGCCTGCGCAGCAAGCTGCCGCGCAACGGTGCCGGGTTCGAATTCGAAGGCGATCGAACGCTGCCGCCGCGGCTTGCCGGGGCGACGATCACCCGCACGACCGCGTTGGCCAACGGCTGGGCGACGCTCGAGGATCGAATCGCGATCGATGCGAGCGAGATCGCGCCGGGAGACGTCGCCGCAGTTCGCGCGCAGGTGGCGCTCGCCAAGAGCCGCCCGCTCAAGATCGTCGCGCCCGCCGATTATCCGCCCCGCTGGAAGGTCGTCGCAGATGCGAAGCGGACAAATGCCTTCGCACCGCTGTTCGCGGCTTATGCCGCGGCCATCGCCGATGATCCTGAGGAAGTGGTGGGCTATACCAACCGGGCATCGTTCCTGAACGGGATCTGGGACTGGAAAGGGGCGGTTGCCGATCTGGACAAGGCGATTGCGCTGGCGCCCACGGCCGCGCTCCATTTCTGGCGGGCGCGCATGCGGACGATGTTGCGCGACGACAGCGGCGCGATCGCCGATGCCGAGGCGGGACTGACGCTCGAGCCTGGATCGACCGAAGGCATCGGCCAGCTGGCGACGCTTCGCTTCCGCGCGGGTCAGCGCGACGCGGCGCTCGCCTCGATCGCCGAGCGCATCGCCCAGGGCGGAACCGAGAAGCTCGCTTTCGTGTCGCAGCAGGGATCGTTGCTCGCCGAGGCGGGGCGCGGCGAAGAGGCGATCGCGGTGCTCGATGCGGCGATCAAGACCAATCCAGGCAATGCGACATTGCTCAACGAGCGCTGCTGGCTGAAGGGCACGATGAACCTCGCGCTCGACACGGCGCTCAAGGATTGCACCAAGGGCATCGAGCTCGCCGAGAATCCGTCTTCGATCTACGACAGTCGGGCGATGGTCTATTTTCGGATGGGCCGGATGGAGGAAGCACTCGCCGACCTGGACGCCGCGCTCGACCTGGCACCGGCGCAGGACGCGAGCCTCTATCTGCGCGGGGTGGTGCGCAAGCGGATGGGCAACAAGGCGGCCGACGAGGATCTGGCCGCGGCGCGGATGATGTCGGCTCGTATCGACGAGGACTATGCACGCTACGGCATCAAGCCGTGAGAATTTGGAGTTTCTTCACCGCATTCTGCTAGTTGCGCAGCATGCCGACCCGCGTCTTCATCACGATCGACACCGAGCTCATGTGGCGGCATCATGTCGCGGGACTCGATGCCGATACGATCGTCCAGCGTTCGCTCGAGCCCGCCGGCGTCGGCGTCGGCTGGCAGCTGGCGGAGCTGAAGCGGCACGGGCTGAAGGCCTGCTTCTTCGTCGATCCCATGCCGGCGCTGGTCTATGGGCTCGATCCGATCAAGCGGATCGTCGGCGCTATCCTGGAGGCGGGGCAGGAGGTGCAGCTGCATCTGCATCCCAACTGGACCGGCGCGCATGCCGGCGATCGCGGCGCGAGCTATGGGCCGTTCGAGTTGATTGACTACAGCCTGAAGGAGCAGGTCGAGCTGCTTTCCGGCGCGGCGGACATGCTCCTCGCCGCGGGTGCGCCCGAGCAGATCGCGTTCCGATCGGGATCCTATTCGGCGAGCGACGATACGCTGGGCGCGCTCGCGCAGCTCGGCTTCGTCTATGACAGCAGCCATAATGGCTCCGAACATCCCTGGCCCAGCGCGATCAGCCTGGGGCCGCGGCAGATCGCGCCGATCGCGCATTGCGGGATCATCGAAGTGCCGGTGACGCTGATCGAGGACCAGAAGGGGCATTTGCGGCACTTCCAGATCTGCGCGCTCTCGGCCGCGGAGATGCGGGCGGCGCTCGATCATGCGGTGGCGCGCAACCATGTCGCGGTGACGATCGTCAGCCACGGATTCGAGCTCGCCAATCGCGCGGGGACGCGGGCGAACGGGGTGCATGTCCGCCGCTTCGAGGCGCTGTGCCGGATGCTGGCGGAGCGGCAGGGGGGGCTGGCGACCGCGCATTTCGCCGACCGCCCGCACATGGCGCTGGGGCAGGACGACCAGCCGCTGGGGCCGAGCCGGCTGCGCACCGGGCTGCGCCAGGCCGAGCAGCTCTGGTCCAACCTGGTCGAGGAACGGGCGGCTTGAACGCATTGACGAAGATCGAGGCCGAAGCGGCGCGCCCGGTGCCGCTCAAGTTCGAAATCGGCGCGCGGACGCTGCTGACGATCCGCCGATCGCTGGTGCGGGTGCCGCTCGATCTGCGCGAGGCGCGGGCGGGGGGACTGCCGGCACTGCCGCCGCTTGGCCGCGCGGCGCAGGGTTATTCGGTGACTTCGCTTCCCGAGGTCCAGCTGGCGGCGCTGGTGGCGGAATCCGGGGGCATGCTGCCCTTCGTTCGGCAACGGTATACGCGTTATTATGCCGATTTTTCGGGTGGCTTCGACGCGTGGCTCGCGGGGCTGTCGTCGAACGCGCGGCAGAGCTTGCGGCGCAAGGCCAAGAAGATCGCGGCGCTTTCGGGCGGCGCGCTCGACGTGCGGCGCTTCGACACGCCCGAGGAGCTGGAGGCTTTCCACGCGATCGCGCGGCCGTTGTCGCTGCGTACCTATCAGGAACGGCTGCTGGGATCGGGGCTGCCCGACGATGCGGCGTTTCGCGCGGAAATGCTGCGGCAGGCCGCGGCGGGGCAGGTGCGCGCCTGGCTACTTTATATCGGCGGGGAGGCCGCGGCCTATCTCTATTGCCCCGCGGCGGGGGATACGCTGATCTATGCCTATGTCGGGCATGATCCGGCGCATAACGATCTGTCGCCCGGGGCGGTGCTGCAGATGGAGGCGTTCCAGGATCTGTTCGCGGAAGGCCGGTTCGCGACCTTCGACTTCACCGAGGGCGAGGGGCAGCACAAGCGCCAGTTCGCGACCGGCGGGGTGGCGTGCGTGGATTTGCTGCTGCTGCGGCCTTCGCTGGCGAACCGGGCGACGATGGCGGCTTTGGGTGGGTTCAATGCTGCGGTGGCGGGGGTGAAGCGCGGGGTGCTTGCTGCCGGGCTTGGGAAACTGGCGAAGCGCCTGCGGCGGGGGTGATCCTCCCCGGCACGGGGAGGGGGACCAGCCGCAGGCTGGTGGAGGGGGCTCGCCACCAACCGAATCGCGCGTTGAGAGCCCCCTCCACCACGCCGCTTCGCGTCGCGGTCCCCCTCCCCGTGCCGGGGAGGATCGTTTAGGGAGCCTCATGCACCTGCGCGCCGAAGCCATCCTTCTCTCCGTCCGCGCGCATGGCGAACATGGCGCGATCGTGCGGGCGTTGACCGAGCGTGACGGGCTGCAGCCGGGCTATGTGCGCGGGGGGCGATCGCGGGCGTTGCGGCCGGTGTTGCAGCCGTCGAACCTGATATTGGGCGAGTGGCGCGCGCGGACCGAGGAGCAATTGGCGGGGCTTACCGTCGAGCTGATCCACAGCCGCGCGCCCTTGTTCGGCGAGGCGCTGCCCGCGGCGGCATTGCAATGGGCGACGGCGCTGACCGCGGCGACCTTGCCCGATGCCCAGCCTTATCCGCATCTCTATTCGGCGCTCGACGGGGTGCTCTCGGCGATCGAGGCGGCGCCTGCGGCGCGGGGCTGGGCGGTTGCTTTGGTGCGCTATGAGCTGCTGCTGCTTGCCGAACTGGGCTTCGGGCTCGACCTTGAGCAGTGCGCGGCGACCGGGCGAAGCGACGATCTGGCGTTCGTGAGTCCCAAGAGCGGGATCGCGGTGAGCCGGGCGGGTGCGGCGGGCTATGAGAATCGGCTGCTGCGGCTGCCCTCGTTCCTGACCGAGGGCGGCGCGGCGGAGTGGGGCGATATAGTCGACGGGCTGCGGATCACCGGGCATTTTCTGGAGCGCGATTTGCTGACCGCGCGCGGGGCGGACGTGCTCGCGGCGCGGGCCCGGCTGGTCGATCGGCTCAAGCGGGCGGTTGCCTAACGCGGTTCGCGGGGGCAAAGCGACGCAAATTGCTCCCTTCCTAGAGGGAGAGGGGCCGCACAAGGAAGCTGGATGCCATTGATTGCAGTATTGCCCGGCGACGGGATCGGGCCCGAAGTTACCACCCACGCGCGCCGTGTTCTCGAGGCGCTCGATCTGGGGCTAGAATTCCAGGAAGCGCCGATCGGCGGCGCGGCCTATCTGGCGGCCGGGCGGCCCTTGCCGGCCGAAACGCTGGCGCTCGCCAAGAAGGCCGATGCGGTCTTGTTCGGCGCGATCGGCGATCCGCGGTTCGAGGGACTGGAGCGGCGGCTGCGGCCCGAGGCGGCGTTGCTGGGCATCCGCCGCGAGCTGGGACTGTTCGCCAATATCCGTCCGGCGACCTTGTTTCCGGGACTCGAGGAAGCCTCGCCGCTCAAGGCGGAGGTGGTCAAGGGGCTCGACATCGTCATCGTCCGCGAGCTGACCGGTGACGTTTATTTCGGCGAGAAGGGCCGGCGTACCAATATCGAGGGGCTGCGCCAGGGCTATGACGTGATGTCGTACAATGAAGGCGAAGTGGACCGGATCGTCCGCGTGGGTTTCGAGATGGCAAAGCGGCGCCGCAAGAAGCTCTGCTCGGTCGACAAGGCCAACGTGCTGGAGACGTCGCAGCTGTGGCGCGACGTGGTGAACGAGATCGCGATCGAATATCCCGAAGTGCAGCTCACCCACATGTATGTCGACAATGCCGCGATGCAGCTGGTGCGGCGTCCGGCCGACTTCGACGTGATCGTGACCGGCAATCTGTTCGGCGACATCCTCTCGGACCAGGCGAGCATGTGCGCGGGATCGATCGGGATGCTCCCCTCGGCGTCGCTGAGCGCGTGGAGCGGGGCGAACGGCATGTATGAGCCGATCCATGGCAGCGCGCCCGACATTGCCGGGCAGGGCAAGGCGAACCCGTGTGCGGCGATCCTCTCCGCGGCGATGCTGCTGCGGCATTCGCTGGTCAACGAGGCGGCGGCGAAGCGAGTCGAGGCGGCGGTGGGCGCTGCACTCGCCAAGGGCGCGCGCACCGCGGACCTGGGCGGGAGCCTGAGCACCACCGAGATGGCCGACGCGGTGTTGCAGGAATTGGTGTGACGGCCAGGTTGCTCGAGCTCGCGATCGTCGTCCCGACGTTCAACGAGCGGGGCAATGTGGCGGCGCTGGTAGCCAAGCTCGACGCGGCGCTGACGGGGCGGGCGTGGGAAGCGATCTTCGTCGATGACGACAGCCCCGACGGGACCGCCGATACGGTGCGAGCGCTGGGGCGAGTCGATCCGCGAGTGCGGGTGATCCAGCGGATCGGGCGGCGGGGGCTTTCCTCGGCCTGCATCGAGGGGATGTGCGCGACCGCGGCGCCTTTGGTGGCGGTGATCGACGGCGACTTGCAGCATGACGAGACGCTGCTGCCGGCGATGCTCGATGCGTTGGAGGGCGAGGCCGCGCTCGACGTGGTGGTCGGATCGCGCTTCTGCGAAGGGGGCTGCACCGGCGACTGGGACGACGAGCGCGTGGCGAAATCGGCGCTGGCGACCCGGCTGTCGCGCCGCGTGCTGAAGGCAGACCTGACCGACCCGATGAGCGGCTTCTTCATGATCCGGACCGAGATCGTCCGCGGGCTGGTGCCAACGCTGTCCGGGATCGGCTTCAAGATATTGCTCGATATCATGACCGCGTCGCCGAGCCCGCTGAAGTTTCGCGAGCTGCCTTATGTGTTTCGCACCCGGACCGAGGGCGAGAGCAAGCTCGATCATGTCGTGGCGATGGAATATCTGATCGCGATCTACGACCGGATGTTCGGCAAGATCGTGCCGGTGCGCTTTGCGATGTTCTCGGGCATCGGCGCGGTGGGGGCGGCGCTGCACTTTGCGGTGTTGTGGCTGCTGTTCCGGCTGCTGGGGGCGGACTTCGTGACCGGGACAATCGTGGCGACGCTCGTCGCGATGACCTTCAACTTCTTCCTCAACAATGCGCTGACCTATCGCGGGCAGCGGCTGAAGGGCGCTCGGGCGCTGTTCGCGGGCTGGGTGAGGTTCTGCCTGGTCTGCTCGGTGGGGGCGGTGGCGAATGTCGGGGTTTCGGCGTTCCTGCACAATGTCCAGCATGGCGACTGGCGGCTGTCGGCACTGGCGGGGATCGCGGTGGCGGCGGTGTGGAATTTCGCGCTGTCGTCAAGGTTTACGTGGGGGCGGTACTGAGCCGAACTCCCGCTCCCTTTGGGAGCGGGAAGGGGCCCGCTCGCATAGCGAGTGGGAAGGGTCAGGGCAGCTCGATCCTCACCCTTCCGGCGCTGCGCGCCTCCCTCCCTCTCCCAATGGGAGAGGGGATTTCACCGCCAGCTATCCAGCCACATCCAGTGGTTGAAATCCTGCGGGTCCGCCAGCGGCGCGGCGGAAAGGATCGGGAAGAAATAGACGAAGGCGATCAGCGCCGCGAAGGCGAACCATTCCTCGCGGCCCCTGGCCTTGCCGGCGTCGAAATGGTGAAACGCCACCGCCACCGCCAGGCACAGGAAGATGCCCGAGAGGTGGTAGTAATAATAGAAGCCGAGCGACTTGGGGATCACCGCGTAAATCGCTAGGCTGGCGGTCCACAGCAACGCGACCGCGAGTGGGCGGGCCGCGCGGGTGCGGAACCAGGCCCAGTAGCAGGCCAGCACCGCGAGCAAACCGCCCCACATGATCACCGGGTTGCCGATCAGCAGTACCCCACGCTGCGCGCCCAGGTCCGGCTCGTAGAAATACCAGATCGGGCGCAGCATCAGCGGCCAGCTCCACCAGTCGGACTGGTAATTGTGGGCGGGCAGGATTTGGGTCTGGAGCGCGTACATCTGCGCCTGGAACGGGATCAGGCGGGCGAGCGGGAGCGGATCGCTGGCGTAGAAGAAGGCGGGCGCGAAGGTCGCGAAATAGACGAGGATGCTGACGATGCCGAGCAGCAGCAGCCCGGGGATCGTGGCGAGGCCGGGCCAATGCGGCTGGTCGCGGCCGGCGAGCGCCCAGGCGATCGGGCGCCTGGCGATTCGGGCGTCGCGCAGGCGGATCACCAGGAAGGCGAGCCCGGCCAGCGCGACATAGGGGATCGCCGCCCATTTGGTGCCGACCGCGAGGCCGAGCAGCACGCTCCCGCCGATCCAGCGCCGCAGCACCTGCGGCCGGGTGCCGCGCATCGCCCACAGCATCAGCACCAGCGCCCAGAGCAGGAAGGCGCCCAGGAAGACGTCGAGCATCGCGGTGCGCGCCTGGACGTAGAGCGTCTGGTTGAGCGCGACGAGGATAGCGCCGATCAGCGCCGGCCGCATTGCGCCGAGCAGCAGCCAGAGGAAGGCGAAGGCGCCTAGCACGGTGGCCGTGCCGGCGACGGTGGTGAAGGCGCGCCAGCCGAACGGATTGTCGCCGAACAGCAGGATGCCCGCGCCGATCAGCGCCTTGCCGACCAGGGGATGCTCGATGTTGCGCGGCCCTTCGAGACCAAGCAGCGCGTTCGCCGCGGGGACATAATGGACTTCGTCGAACATGATCCGGCTCGGCTGATCGAGATGGATCGTGAAGAGCAGTTGCGCGGCGAGCCCCAGCAGCAACGCGACGAGATAGGGGCGGTCGTGGAGAGCCTTGAGGCGAGCGAGCATGCGGGGTGGATAGCGAACTACTCCCCTCCCTGAAAGGGAGGGGTAGGGGGTGGGTTCAGCGCCGGCAGAGGCTCGATGCCTCTGGCGATGCTCCTGGCTGCGCGCTCAGGAGGCTCGCGCCGCTCGCCACCCACCCCCGGCCCCTCCCTTGCAGGGAGGGGAGAAGAGGTTGACGCGGGCCATGCTGCACCGGCAAAGCATTTTGCATGAAGCGCCGTACCGGACAGGATCGCACGATCACCCGCAACTGGAAGCCCGCCACCCAGGCCGTGCGCGGCGGGACCGCGCGTTCGGAGTTTGGCGAAACCAGCGAGGCTTTGTTCCTCACCTCGGGCTATGCCTATGATTGCGCCGCCGACGCCGCGGCGCGCTTTGCCGGCGAGCAGGACGGGATGACCTATTCCCGGCTGCAGAACCCGACGGTGCAGATGCTCGAGGAGCGGATCGCGTTGCTGGAGGGCGCCGAGGCGTGCCGCACGATGGCGACGGGCATGGCGGCGATGACCGCGGCCTTGCTCTGCCAGCTCGAGCAGGGCGACCATATCGTCGCCGGGCGCGCGGCGTTCGGATCGTGCCGCTGGCTGACCGATACGCTGCTGCCCAAGTTCGGGATTGGCGTGACGATCGTCGATGCGCGCGACGCGCAGCAATTCCACGACGCGGCGACCGACAAGACCAAGCTGTTCTTCTTCGAGACGCCGGCCAACCCGACGATGGACGTGGTCGATCTCGAAGCCGTGTGCGGGATCGCCAAGGCGCGCGGAATCACGACCGTGGTCGACAATGCCTTCGCGACCCCGGCGCTGCAGCGGCCGATGGATTTCGGCGCGGACGTGGTGGCCTATTCGGCGACCAAGATGATGGACGGGCAGGGGCGCGTGCTGGCCGGCGCGGTGACGGGCTCCGAGGAGTTCATCAACAATGTGCTGCTGCCGTTCACGCGCAACACCGGGCCGACCCTGAGCGCCTTCAATGCCTGGGTGGTGCTGAAGGGCCTGGAGACGCTCGACCTGCGCATCCGCCGCCAGAGCGAGAATGCGCTGAAAGTCGGGCGCTTCCTCGAACGGCGCGTGCCCAAGATCAATTTCCCGGCGCTGCCCAGCCATCCGCAGCATAATCTGTTCATGCGCCAGATGGCCGATGCGGGGCCGATCTTCTCGTTCGAAGTCGAGGACCGCGCGCAGGCGCATGGCCTGCTCGACGCGCTCGAGCTTATCGACATCTCGAACAATATAGGCGACTCGCGCTCGCTGATGACGCATCCTTCCTCGACCACCCATTCGGGCGTGGCCGAGGAAAAACGGATCGAGATGGGCGTTACCGAAGGTATGTTGCGCTTGAACGTTGGTCTCGAAGATCCCGAGGATGTGGTGGCCGATCTCGATCAGGCGCTTGGCCAAGTCGGGCTGTGATGAAGGCGCTGTTCACCGAGGAAGCCGAAACTCGCGGCATCGTGGTGCGCGTGTCGGTTTCCTATCTGCCCGAACAGTCCGAGCCGCAGCGCGGCCGCTGGTTCTGGGCCTATCATATCCGCATCGAGAATGCGGGATCGTTCACCGTGCAGCTGCTGACGCGCCACTGGACCATCACCGACGGCCGCGGATCGCGCCATTCGGTGGAGGGTGAGGGCGTGGTGGGCGAGCAGCCGATGATCGAGCCGGGCGCGAGCTTCGACTATGTGTCAGGCTGCCCGCTCTCGACACCGACGGGCAGCATGCAGGGGACCTATCATATGATCGCCGAAGACGGTTCGGCGTTCGACGTGGCGATCCCGAGTTTTGCGCTGCTGGCGCCGGCGGTGATGGGGTGAAGCGCACCCACCTTCCCCTAAACGGCCTGCGCGTGCTCGATGCGGCGGCGCGGCATCTGTCGTTTACGCGCGCCGCGGACGAACTGGCGGTCACCCCCGCAGCGGTGGGCCAGCAGATCCGCGCGCTGGAGGATACGCTGGGCGTCGTGCTGTTTCGCCGCACCACCAAGGGGCTGGAGCTTACCCCAGAGGCCGAGGCGGGGCTCACCGCGCTGCGCGCGGGGTTCCTCCAGTTCGAGGAATCGGTTCGGGCGATGCAGGCGGGGCAGTCTTCGAAATCGCTGACGATCGCGGCGCCGCGCGACCTGACCGCGAAGTGGCTGATGCCCAGGCTTGCCGAGATCGCCCGCGGCGACGGCGAATTGCGCTTCATGCTGATCCCGGCCGACGATCTGGTCGACTTCACCGAGGCCAATCTGGATCTGGCGATCCGCTGGGGCGAGGGGCCGGGCGAGCATGAGGGCGAGGCGCTCGAGAGCGACGGGATGGTGACGGTCGAGCGGCCCCAGGGCGGGGTCGACACCCGGATCGCCTGGCCGGGCTGCCTGGCCGAGGATGCCTCGCTGGTGCGGGTGTCGGATGCCGGGCTGGCGCTCGATGCCGCCGCCGAAGGGCTGGGCCGCGCGACGGTGCCCGAACTGCTCGCGCGGGGCGACATCGCCTCCGGCAGGGTGGTCGCGGTGGGCGAGAGCAAGGCGTCGCGGCTCGGTTACTGGCTGGTCGCGCCGCTGCCGCAGTGGCGGCAGAAGAAGGTGCGCGCGCTGGTCGACGCATTGGCGGCGTGAGGCGGCGGACCACGCCGATCCTCAAGACCGAGCGGCTGCTGTTGCGCCCGCGCCGGCCCGAGGATGCCGAATCGCTGCATCCCAGCTATGCCGACGAGGAATGCATGAAATGGTGGTCGACGCCGCCGCACCGCACCGTCGAGCAGACCCGCGAGAGCTTCGCGACCGACGATCCGGCCTGGCGCTGCTGGTCGATCACCGCGCGCGAGAATGACTATGCGATCGGCTTCGTCGCGGTGGGCGAGAAGCGGCAGGGCAATGTCAGCGAGATCGGCTATATGATCGCCAAGCCGCATTGGGGCACCGGCATCGCCCGCGAAGGCGTGGCGCGGGTGATCGACCAGATCTTCGATGAGGGACAGCGCCGCGTGTTCGCCGATACCGATCCCGACAATCTGCCGTCGCGGCGGTTGCTCGAGAAGCTCGGCTTCAAGCTGGAGGGCATCCTGCGCGGCGAGTGGGAGACGCATATCGGGGTGCGCGATACCGCGCTGTATGGCTTGTTGCGGTACGAGTGGGCATGGCCGCGCCGGACCTGAACGATCCCGCCCAGCGCGCGGCATACCATCGCGAGCTGCGCGGGGTGGGCGTGAAGCTGCGCCGCGCGGGGTTGGGACTTTCGCTGCTCGGGGCGCTGCTGGTGCTGTCGCATCGCCGCGGGGTGGAGGCGGTGCCGCTGTGGCTGGGCGCGGGGGTGCTGGGCATTGGCGTGCTGGTGATGGTCGCGGCGATTTCTACGCGGATGGCGTATCACCGGCTGCGGATGCGGAATTAGGGCGCGCCGAAGTCCAGCTCCGCCGCACGCCCGATCAGCCCCACGAAGCGGAGCGTATCGACGTCGCGCGCGGGATCGTTCCAGCTGCCGGTGAGTGCGTACCAGTCGCCATCCTTCGCCTGGAGCAGCAGCGTGAGGTTCAGCACGCCCGGCTCCGAGCCGCCCTTGAAGCCGACCCACTGCCAGCCTGACGCCACGTTGCGCGGGATGCCGGGGTTTTTCGAGAGGATCGCGCGGGCCTCGGCACCAGCGGGCCCTTCGCTGTTGCGGCGGAGCCAGTCCATCACCCGCACGAGATCGGCAGGGCTCATATACCATTCGAGCGTATCGATCATCACCGGCTTGCCGTCGCGGAACAGGTCCGGCCGGATCAGCAGCGCCGGCGCGTCGGCGATCTCGCGGTCGAGCATGCGCCGCCGCCCGGCTTCGTCGAGCGCGAGATAGCGGGGGGCGAGATCGGCAATCCCCTTGAGCTTGAACATCTCCATCGTCGAGAGGAACGGCCGGTTGCGCGGGTCCGGCGCGGCCCCGACCACGGGGAGCATCGCCTCGACCCTCTCGCGGCCGAGCGTCTTCAGCAGGATATCGGTCGCGCTGTTGTCGCTGATCGAGATCATCTGGGTGGCGAGCTCGCGCAGGCTCACCTGGGTGCCCTTGGGCTTGAGGTTATAGCCGCCGGCCGGGAGCATCGAGCCATCGAGCGTGACCAGATCGTCCCATTTGCGCTCGTTCGCAGTGGTGGCGCGGACGAGTTCGGCGAGGATGACCAGCTTGAAGGCGGAGCCGATCGCGAAGCGCTGCTCGGGCTGGTGGAAGGCGAGCAATTGCGGTGTGCTGTCGCCCAGTTTCGCAAGCGCGAAGCCAGTGGCGCCGGGTAGCGTGCGGAGTGCGGCGGCGACTTCGTCGAGCGTCCTTTCGCGTCCGCTCATGCCGAGCACGCGCAGCCCGGTGACCTGGTGCGGCGGCCGGGGATCGAGGACCAGCGCGATCGACGCGACGGCATTGCGATAGGCGACCTTCACAAGTCCGGAGAAAGGGGTTTGCGGCTCGATCGATTCGATCCCGACGATCGGTCCCCCGGTAGCGGCAAGCTGCGCGTTGACAGGATCGAGCTTGGCTTTGGGAATTGCGGTCCGGAAACCGGGAGCGAACAGGGCGTCATAGTCGCCGGCGCCGCCGAGGATGGCGACCAGTTCCCTGGCCCTGGCCGCCAGCGCGGGATCGGCGCGGACCGGTGCGGCGGCAGGCGCGGGGGCGGACTGGGGCTGCGCCGCGGCCGGAAGCGGCGCCACGAGGGCAAGGATGGGGAGCAGCAGGGACAGTCGCATAGACACCTCTCTGGCAGGGTTGTTCGCTACGGTATGGCAAGGGCGGGCCGGGAGCATCACGCGATTTCTCCCCGATCGAGCGCATCGATGCTGCGCTGTAGACGCCGCGCGGCGGCGCGATTGAGCAGATGGATACCCCCGAACACCGCGCCGACGATGAGGGCGCCGATGCCGGCCAGGCCCCAGGCCGTTGCGGGCGGCATCTGCTCGGCGGAGGCACGCGCCACCGCCACCAAGTATAGCATGACGCCCGGCACAGCGGGGGCGAGATACCAGCGCCAGACGCTGGCGAGCGAATCGCGTTGGGCGACAAGCATCTCCCGGTGGTACTGGAGGCTGGGCGTGCCGAGTGCGGGGTCGATCGCCTTCGGGCGCCGCTGCCATAGATTGTGCATCACCGCGGCGGTGCCCAAGATTATCGCAACGCACGCAATCCGGATGAGCCAGTCGTCCGATCGCAGCGCGGTATGGGCGAATATGCCCGTCACCAGCAGCCCCGCGGCATATTCGATCGCATCGCGGCGCCACAAGGTGCGGCGCAGGCGAGCGTCGGCGGCGGCCAGCGCGGCGGAATCGGGCACAACGGCGTCGTGATGCTGCTGCACCCACAAAGCGGAAATCGAGTCGGTCATGCTTGCTCCTCCGACCGGAAGCGGCGCGCGAGAAGCGCCTTGATGCGGTGAACCTTTACCGAGACGGTGCCGCGGGCGATGCCGGTGACGTCGGCGATCGAGGCGGCGTCGAGCCCTTCGAGATAGAGCAGGATCACCTGACGATCGGGCGGCTCGAGGGCGCGGATCAGCGCGTTGAGCCGCGCCAGCAGCTGGGCCTGGCCGACCTCGGCTTCGGGATCGTCGGCCGCGAGCAGGGCATCGGCGGCGTCGAGCCCGACCAGCTTTGCCCGGCGGCTGCTGCGTGCGACATGGCTGGCGGCGACATTGTGCGCGACGCGGTACACCCAGGTCGAGACCGCGCAGGCGCCGTCGAAGCGTGCGAAGCTGCGCCAAAGCGCGACATGGATTTCCTGTTCGAGATCGCGCGCCTGCTCGGGATTGGCTTCGACCGCGCGGGCGAGGCGGGCGATCGCGGGCGCGTGCGCGGCGCTTGCCTGTGCGTAGCGCGTGTCCTGTCCGCCTGGCCCCATCGTCGTCCTGCTCCCCGGTTTCGAAGCTTTAGTCGCGGGTGGGGGCAATTGCTTACGGGGAGGTGTGAAAAAATTTGGATGATCCTCTTCCGCCAGGGGGAGGATGGGCTGCTCAGGCGTTGGTCAGGCGTCGATGACTTCCTCGTCGAGCCGCGCGGCATTTTCCTGGATGAAGGCGAAGCGGTGCGCTGGATTGTTGCCCATCAGCCGGTCGACCAGATCCTTCACGCCCGCGCGCTCCTCATATTCCTGGGGGAGGGTGATGCGCAGCAGGCTCCGGCTGGCCGGGTCCATCGTCGTCTCCTTGAGCTGGTTCGGGTTCATCTCGCCCAGCCCCTTGAAGCGGCTGACCTCGACCTTCTTGCCTTTGAATTCCTTCGCCTCGATCTCGAGCCGATGGGCGTCGTCGCGCGCGTAGAGGCTCTTCGAGCCCACCGTCAGCCGATAGAGCGGCGGCTGGGCGAGATACAGATTCCCGTTGCGGACGATGTCGGCCATTTCCTGGAAGAAGAAGGTCATCAGCAGCGTGGCGATATGCGCGCCGTCGACATCGGCGTCGGTCATGATGATGATGCGTTCGTAGCGCAGCTGGCTGGCGTCGCAGTCCTTGCGCGTACCGCAGCCCATCGCCAGGATCAGGTCGGCGATTTCGAGATTTGCGAGAATCTTCGCGCTGGTGGCGGAGGCGACGTTGAGGATCTTGCCGCGGATCGGCAGGATCGCCTGGGTCTTGCGATCGCGCGCCTGCTTGGCCGAGCCGCCGGCCGAATCCCCCTCGACGATGAACAATTCGGTGCCCTTGGGATCGTCCGACGAGCAATCGGTGAGCTTGCCGGGGAGGCGGAGCTTACGCGCCGACGTGGCGGTCTTGCGCTTCACCTCGCGCTCGGCCTTGCGCTTGAGCCGCTCGTCCATGCGCTCGAGGACATAGGCCAGCAACGCCTTGCCGCGGTCCATCCGGTCGGCAAGATAATGATCGAAATGGTCGCGGACCGCCTTTTCGACGAGGCCCGCGGCCTCGGGCGAGGTCAGGCGATCCTTGGTCTGGCTCTGGAATTGCGGCTCGCGGATGAAGACCGAGAGCATCAGCTCGCTGCCGACCATCAGATCGTCGGCGGTGATGTCCTTGGCCTTTTTCTGGCCGACCAGCTCGCCGAACGCGCGGATGCCGCGGGTGAGTGCGGTGCGCAGCCCCTGCTCGTGGGTGCCGCCGTCGGGGGTGGGGATCGTGTTGCAATACCAGCTGTAGCTGCCGTCGCTCCACAACGGCCAGGCGACCGCCCATTCGACTCGGCCCTGCGCCTCGCCGGGGAAATCCTGCGACCCGGAGAAGAATTCAGCGGTGGCGCATTCGCGGCCGGCGACTTGCTCCTTGAGATGATCGGCCAGGCCGCCGGGGAATTGGAACACCGCCTCGGCTGGCGTGTCGTCCCCGATCAGCTCGGGCGCGCATTTCCAGCGTATCTCGACGCCGGCGAACAGATAGGCCTTGGACCGCGCGAGCTTGTAGAGCCGCGCCGGCTTGAAGTGCATTTCGGGCCCGAAGATTTCGGGATCGGGGGTGAAGGCGACGCTGGTGCCGCGGCGATTGGGGGTGCCGCCGAGATGCTCGAGCGGGCCCTGGGTGAGCCCCTTGCTGAATCGCTGGCGATAGAGCTGCTTGTCGCGCGCCACTTCGATGACGGTGTCGATCGAGAGCGCGTTGACGACGCTGACGCCGACGCCGTGGAGGCCGCCGCTTGTCGCATAGGCCTTGCCGTCGAACTTGCCGCCCGAATGGAGCGTCGAGAGGATGACCTCCAGCGCCGACTTGTCGGGGAATTTGGGGTGCGGATCGACCGGGATGCCGCGGCCATTGTCGACGATCGTCAGCCGGTTGCCGGGCTCGAGCGTGATCTCGATCCGGCTGGCGTGGCCGGCGACTGCCTCGTCCATCGCATTATCGAGCACTTCGGCGGCGAGATGGTGGAGCGCGCGCTCGTCGGTCCCGCCGATATACATGCCGGGGCGCCGCCGGACTGGCTCCAGCCCCTCCAGCACTTCGATCGAGGAGGCGTCATAGGTGTCGGAGGGGACGCCGGGCGCGGCAAACAGATCTTCAGCCATGGGGGCGGTATAGGGTCACGGGAATCGGGCGCGCAAGGCGGGGTGCACCGGAGGCTGTGGACGAGGCGGGGTCAGGGCCGGCCGCAGGTCGCGAGGATGGCGGCGAGCGCGGGCATATCCTTGAGGATGCTGCCGATGCTGCGGGCTTCGCCCTCGGACGCGGTGCCAAGATCAAAGGTCTGGATTTGCTGCAGGAACATGGTCGCCTCCTTCTTCGTGCGAACGGATATAGGCTGCGATCAATGCCTGAGCAAGAACAAAAGAGGAACAACGTTGCGGCCGGCTTCTGCTGCAATGCGGCGAATGGAGCAACTCGCGGAGTCCGGCTTCGTTATCCGGGGCCTTAGTATAACCGGAGTAACCTATGCGTACCCTCAACGGCGCCCTGCTCGGCGCCATCGGCCTCATGGCATTCACCGCCCCCGCCTTCGCCCAAGACCAGGAATTCAGCGGACCCTATATCGGCGGTTCGCTCGGCCACACCTTCCAGCGCAGCGACAATGACGAAACCGTCCAGTTCGACCGTGACCTCAACGGCAGCTTCGGCGATACCGTGGTGACCTCGGCGACCAACGCGCCCAACGCCTTCTCGCCCGGCTTCTGCGGCGGCACCGCGACCAGCAGCGCGCCGGGCACCGGCTGCGGCGACGATCGCGACAGCACCAGCTATGCGGCACGGCTCGGCTTCGACGTCCAGCGCGGCAATTTCGTCGTCGGCGTGGTGGGCGATATCGGCCGGACCGAGATCAGCGACAGCGTCACCGCCTTCAGCACGACGCCCGCGAGCTATACGATGACTCGCTCGATCGACTGGAACGCCGGCCTGCGCCTGCGCGCGGGCTATGCAGCCGGCGGCCGCACGCTGATCTATGCGACCGGCGGCGGCGCCTATGCCAAGGTCGATCATGACTTCGCGACCAGCAACCGCGCCAATTCGTTCACCGTGACCAGCGAAGACAAGGACGTCTGGGGCTGGGCAGCCGGCGGCGGCGTCGAGCAGAAGGTCGGCACCAACTTCTCGATCGGCGTGGAGTATCTCTACACGCGTTTGAACGACGACGATTACAGCGTCCGCGCCGGCGCGCTGACCAGCCCGGCGACGCCGGCGAACAATCCGTTCCTGCTGGGTGCCGCCGGCACGGACTTCCGCCGCAGCGACAATCGCTTCGAGACGCACGGCGTGCGCGCGACGGCGGCCTATCGCTTCTGATCGCTAGGCGATTGCGCATGAGAAGGGCCGGCGGAGCGATCCGCCGGCCCTTTTCGTATCCACCCAGCGGAGGCGCTTCAGGCGTCGGCGAGATCCAGCCTGCGCTTTATCAGGCCAACATCGCCGCGGATGTGATCGAGTTCGACATTGATGCGAGCAATATCCACCGACATCGTCGCAACGTGCTGCTCCAGCGAGCCAAGCCGCATCTTTACCGACGCCTGATCGCGCCGGAAGTCCGGAAACTCGGCGTGAAGGCGCTTCAGAAGCTGAAAAGTGAGTTCCGAAGTGTCGCTCATCCGCGCAAATTACTGCGCAACGCCTGGTGAGTCCATTAACGAACCCGCGGGCCGCCGAAGGGCAAGGGCGGCGGCGGACGGCGATCGCGGCGGGGGAGCTGGGCCTGATAGGCGTGGCCGCAATGCGCGACGCAATACGGGAAGCCCGGGTTCACCTTGTCGCCGCAAAAGTGGAAGTCCGGCTCGCCCGGATGGCCGAGCGGCCATTTGCAGATGCGGTCGTTGAGATCGAGCAGCCCGGTCTTGCCCGCGATCGCCTCGCTCGGCTTGGCGGGGACCAGGCGGCGGGGCGGGGCGGGAGTGATCGGGGCGGACTGCTCGCCGGGATTCTGGCGCAGGAAGCCGCCGGGGCCGACCGAGCGCATCACCGGCGCCTTGGGCTCGCTGGGCTCCTTGGGCTCGGAGGCGACGGCCTCGAAATCATCCTCGGGCTCGTCGTCGATCGGGGCGGCTGCCACCGGCGCGGGCTTGGGTGCAGGCGGCGGGGCGACGGGCGCAGCGGCCTTGGGCTCGGCGGGAGCAGCAGCCGGGGCGGCCGCCGCCGCGGCCTTGGCTTCGTTCGGTTTCACCGGCGAAGGGCGCGCGGGGAGCCCCAGGCGATGCGCCTTGCCGATCACGGCATTGCGCGAGACGCCGCCGAGTTGCTCGGCAATCTGAGTCGCGGTCATGCCGCTGTCCCACATCTTCTTCAGCGTATCGATACGCTCGTCGGTCCAGCTCATATTCTTCCTTCGCCTTGCAGGCAGCCTATGCAGCGGTTACGCGAACGCGCGATGAGCAGCCACCCTGAAATCGGTCACAACCTTCCCGAACCCGGCGTAGCGGTGATTCGCAACGTCAATTGGGGAGGGCTTCGTACGCTCTATATCAAGGAGGTGCGGCGTTTCTTCAAGGTCCAGCTCCAGACGATCTGGGCGCCGGCGGTGACGACCCTGCTGTTCCTGGTGATCTTCACCGTCGCGCTGGGCGGCGGCGGGCGCACGGTCGAGCTGCAGGGCAACCAGATCCACTTCGCCAATTTCATCGCGCCCGGGCTGATCGTGATGGGGATGCTGCAGAATGCCTTCGCCAATTCGAGCTTCTCGCTGCTGGTGGGCAAGATCCAGGGGACGATCGTCGACTATCTGATGCCGCCGCTGTCGACCGGCGAGCTGCTGGCGGGACTGGTCGGCGGATCGGTGACGCGCGCCTTCTGCGTGGGCGCGGCGGTGTGGCTGGCGATGGCCTTCTGGCCGGGCGTCGACGTGGTGCCACGGCATCTGTGGGCGGTATTGTGGTTCGGGCTGCTCGGATCGGTGTTTCTCTCGATGCTCGGCGTGCTGACTTCGATCTGGGCGGAGAAGTTCGATCATGCCGCGGCGGTGAGCAATTTCGTGGTGGCGCCGCTGTCGCTGCTGTCGGGCACCTTCTACTCGGTCGACAAGCTTTCGCCGCTGTTCCAGACGATCAGCCACCTCAACCCCTTCTTCTACATCATCTCGGGGTTCCGTTACGGTTTCCTGGGGGTGGCGGATTCGCCGATCCTGCTGGGCAGTGCGCTTATCCTGGCGATCGACGTGGCGCTGGGGCTGCTTTGCTACGCCCTGCTGCGCAAGGGCTGGAAGACCAAGAGCTAGCGGGCATAGCCTGCTGCCCAATGGAATATTGACGCCACACCCGCCTCGCCGGTAAACACCCGCTCCGGGCGGTCCGGTTGGCCGCCCTTTTGCGTTTCTGGAGCTTCGAGCCAGCATTACTGAAGGAGTACCGTTCCCATGCCGATTACCCCGCTCATGCCCGTCTACCCGCGGTGCGATGTGCGTCCGGTGCGAGGCGAGGGCGTGTACCTCTATGGCGAGCGCGGCGAGCAGTATCTCGATTTCGCGGCCGGCATCGCGGTCAATGCGCTGGGGCATGGCCACCCGCATCTGGTAAAGGCGATCGCCGACCAGGCGGCGACGCTGATGCATGTCTCCAATCTCTACGGCAGCCCGCAGGGCGAAAAGCTGGCGCAGCGGATCGTCGATATCAGCTTTGCCGATACGGTGTTCTTCACCAATAGCGGCGTCGAGGCGATCGAATGCGCGATCAAGACCGCGCGGCGCTACCATTATGTCAACGGCAACCCGCAGCGGCACAAATTGATCACCTTCAAGAACGCCTTCCACGGGCGTTCGATCGGGGCGATCTCGGCGACCGACCAGGCCAAGATGCGCGACGGCTTCGAGCCCTTGCTGCCGGGATTCGACTATGTGCGGTTCAACGATCTGGAGGGCGCGCTCGCCGCGATCGACGACGAGACTGCGGGCTTCCTGGTCGAGACGGTGCAGGGCGAGGGCGGGATGACCGCGGGCACGCCGGAATTCATCCAGGGGCTCCGCAAGGCATGCGACGAGCATGGCCTGCTGCTGATCCTCGACGAGATCCAGTGCGGCTATGGCCGCACCGGCAAGATGTGGGCCTATGAGCATTATGGCATCGAGCCCGACATCATGACCGTCGCCAAGGGCATCGGCGCGGGCTTCCCGCTGGGCGCCTGCCTTGCGACCGAGGAAGCCGCCAAGGGGATGGTGATCGGCACCCACGGTTCGACCTATGGCGGCAATCCGCTGGCGATGGCGGCGGGGCAGGCGGTGCTCGACGTGATGCTGGAGGAAGGCTTCCTCGAGCATGTCGTGGCGATGGGGGATCGGCTGCGCCAGGCGTTCGAGCAGATGATCCCGAACCACGATCATCTCTTCGAGGAGATTCGCGGCAAGGGGCTGATGCTCGGGATCAAGATGAAGGAGCCGGCGGTGGCGCGCGATTTCGTGGCGCATCTGCGGGATAACCATGGGTTGCTGACGGTGGCGGCGGGGGAGAATGTGTTCCGGGTGTTGCCGCCGCTTGTGATTGATGAGGGGCATGTGGCGGAGTGTGTCGAACGGCTTAGCGCGGGCGCGCGGTCGTTCGGGATTCCGAGCGATGATTGATTTTATCCTCCCCGGAACGGGGAGGGGGACCATGCGTAGCATGGTGGAGGGGGCTCTCCGCGAGCTGGTGGTTTGGGGCGCCCCCCCTCCACCATTCGCTACGCGAACGGTCCCCCTCCCCGTGCCGGGGAGGATCTAAGATGCGCCATTTCCTCGATCTCTCGGACGCCGGCGGTGACGGCGTCGCGGCGATGCTGGCCGATGCGCTGGAGCGCAAGGCGGCGCGGATAGGCTGGCCCAAGGGCAAGGCCGACGCCGACGCCCCGCTCGCGGGCCATGTGCTGGCGATGATCTTCGAGAAGAACAGCACCCGCACCCGCGTGTCGTTCGACATGGCGATCCGCCAGCTCGGCGGCACCTCGATCGTGATGGATTCGGGATCAATGCAGCTCGGCCGGGGCGAGAGCATCGCCGATACCGCGCGGATCCTCAGCGGCTATTGCGACGCGATCATGATCCGCACCGACGATCATTCCAAGGTCGTCGAGATGGCGGACTATGCCTCGGTCCCCGTCATCAACGGGCTGACCGACGCCTCGCACCCCTGCCAGATCATGGCCGACCTGTTGACGATCATCGAGAGCGGGCGGCCGCTGCCGGGGCTCAAGGTGGCCTGGCTGGGCGACGGCAACAATGTCCTCGCCTCGATCATCGAGGCGGCGGGGCTGATGCATTTCGAGGTGGTGGCGGCGAGCCCGCAGGGTTTCCAGCCGAGCGACGAGGATGTCGCTCGCGGCAAGGGGCGCGCGCGGGTGGTCGGCACGGCGCGCGAGGCCGTCGAAGGCGCGGACGTGATCGTCACCGATACCTGGATCTCGATGGGGCAGGCACATGCGGAGACCAAGCTGGCGGCGATGATGCCGTTCCAGGTCGATGCGGCGCTGATGGCCGCGGCCAAGCCCGGCGCGGCGTTCCTCCATTGCCTGCCGGCGCATCGCGGCGAGGAAGTGACTCCCGAGGTGATCGACGGGCCGCAGTCGCTGATCTGGCAGGAGGCCGAGAACCGGCTGCATGCGCAGAAGTCGGTGCTGCGCTGGTGCTTCGGGCAGATCGGCTGAGTTGAAGGCGGGGTTCGAATACCTACCTTATCGTCATCCACGCGAACGCGGGGACCCATCTCCTGCCCTATCGACCAAGACATCCGCCGCATTTGCGGCGTTCCTGGGAGATGGGTCCCCGCTTTCGCGGGGCTGACGAAAGTATGATCATGCCGACCCTCACGCCCCCCACCACCGATCTCGATCGCGTCGCCGGCTTCACGATCCCCGCGCGCAACGCCCGTGGGCGGATCACCCGGCTGGGGCCGGTGCTCGAGCAGATCCTGTCCGCCCACGCTTATCCGCCGGTGATCGAGCGGCTGCTGGCCGAGGCGCTGACGCTGACGGCGCTGTTGGGCGCGACGCTCAAGGATGCCGAGGGGCAGATGACGCTGCAGGCGCAGAACCAGGGCGGGATCGTCAGCCTGATGGTGTGCGATTATCGCGGCGGCGAGCTGCGCGGCTATGTCCAGTTCGATGCCGATCGGCTGGCGACGCTGGGCGACAATCCGTCGCTCTATGCACTGTTCAACAAGGGCTATCTGGCCGTGACCTTCGACCAGGTGACGACGAAGGAGCGCTATCAGGGAATCGTGCCGCTCGACGGGGAATCGCTGGCGGAAGCGGCCGAAAGCTATTTCCTCCAGTCCGAGCAGATACCGAGCCTGGTGCGGCTGGGCGTGCGGCGGACGCGCGAGGGCCAGTTGATCGCCGGCGGCATCTTCCTCCAGCATCTGCCCGACGGGGAGAATGGCCGCGAGCGGCTGCATGCGCGGCTCGATCATCCCGAATGGCAGCATGTCGAGGCGCTGGCATCGACGATGGGCGCCGACGAACTCGCCGATCCGGCCATCCCGCTGGAGAATCTGGTCTGGCGCCTGTTCAACGAGGAGCCCGAAGTGCGGCTGCTGGGCGGCACCGATCTGGTGCGCGGTTGCCGCTGCGGCGCCGACTATATCACCCAGGTCCTTTCGAAGTTCCCCGAAGAGGAACGCGCCGAAATGGCGGACGAGAATGGCGTGATCAGCGTCGACTGCGCCTTTTGCTCGAAGCAATTCCCGGTGGCGCTCGCGGATTTTGTTTCACAGCCGTTGTAATTGGATATCGTCCGTCCATATCGCGTATTCAGGGGCGCATGATTCGGCTTTAGGGCGCGGGGACTGCTTCCGCGCGGGGAGTTGTTGATGGTGCTTTCGCCTTTGATTCGGCCGGCCCTTGCCGGATTGCTGATCCTTGTCGCCGCGGGAGGCGCCACCGCCCAGCGCACCCCCGCACTCACCGCCTTGAACGGAATCGAGCGCGGCCAGTGGCAGTTCCGGGGCGCCGACGGCGCGGTGCGCAACATGTGCCTGCGCAATCCCGCGGTTCTTCTCCAGATCATGCACGCCAATGCGCCATGCCAGCAGTTCGTGATGGAAAATAGCGCCGCTGCGGCGACCGTCCGCTACACTTGCCCGAGCCATGGCCATGGCCGCACGACGATCGCAGTAGAGACGCCGCGGGTGGTGACGGTCGACACCCAGGGCGTGGCCGACGGTTCGCCCTTCGCCGAGCGGCTGGAGGGGCGGCGCACCGGAGCGTGCGGCTAGCGATCAGGACCCACGCTTGAGAGTGCGGAAGGTCACCGACCAGCGCGGCACCTCCATCGGCGCGATGCTATGCTCCCATTCGTGTCGCGCCGGACCCTGCAGATGGTAGACGGAGCGTGGCGCCAGCGGGGCTGCGAATCGCTCGAACCCGCGCGGCGTGCGCCTCCGAAAGCGCATCGTGGTCTGGTTGCCGAGCGACACCCCTACGACATGGTCGAATACCGGCCGATCCCTGTGCCAGCCAATACCGGCGCCGGGATCGTATCGGATCAGCAGCGCATGGACGAGTTCATCGGCCGGCAGACCGGCGAAGGCGGCGGCCTTGTCCCGCAGCGGCAGCAGCCACAGCGGCAGCGGATCGCCCTGGGTGAAGCTGCGATCGTCGAAATCGTAGCGCCAGCCGAAGCTTGCGGTAACCCGCTTGCCTTCCCAGCCCTGGAAACGAAACGGTGACAGTTCGACGGCGTCGATCGCCGCGATCAAGGCCGATTCTTCCGGACCCGAAACGATGTTCGCACGATATCCGAGCCCGGGCAGTGCCGGCGCGCCGAAAAGGTCCATCGTCACGATTAGTTATCCCGCAGCAGGCAACTTAACAAATGTCTCATAAAATCCGTACGCTAGCGGTTGCAACCATTGCAATCCGGGCATAGTCGTCCGCTCGTGAAAGACCAATTGATTGCTGAGATCGACCGCGCGTCGCTGTTCCTCAAGGCACTGTCGGGTCGCAGCCGACTGTTGCTATTATGCCATTTGCTCGATGGGGAGAAACCCGTCGGCGAGCTCGCCCGGCTAACCGGCGCGCGCGACACCGCCGTGTCGCAACAGCTCGCTCTGCTCCGCCGGGAAGGTATGGTCGCGCCGCGTCGCGCCGGACAGATGATCTATTATTCGCTTGCCAGCGCCGAGGCGCGCGCGATGATCGAGGCGCTTCACGGCCTTTTCGCCGCACCGGACGCCGAAGCGGACCGAGCCGCGGCGTAAAGCCGCTCGACGTCGTCGCGCCGGGCCAGTTCGGATCCCGGTGTGATCAACGCCGCCGCGCCCGCGGCGATGCCGTAGCGCAGCGTGTCCTCCAACGTCTTGCCGTGGGCGAGCGCCAGCGTCATCGCGCCGACCATCGAATCGCCCGCGCCGACGGCGCTGCCCACCGGCACGTCGATCGCCGCCATCCGCAGCTCTGTATCCTCGCTCACCAGCAACGCTCCGCGCTCGGCGAGCGAGATCACCACCACTTCGGCAAATCCGCGCGCCAGCAACTCGCGTCCCGCCGCGCATTCGTCGGCCTCGGTCGTAAGGGCGCGGCCGACCAGATCCTCGACCTCGCGCAGGCTCGGCTTGATCAGATAGGCGCCGCTGCCCTCGCACGCCGCAAGCGCTGCGCCCGATGTGTCGATCACCAGCCGCGCCCCGATCCGGCGGGTGAGATCGCTCAGCGCGTGGAAGATGGCCGGATCGCAAGTTGGGGGCAGGCTCCCGCTGGCCACCATATAGGCGGGCGGTCCCGCCAGCCCCGTCAGCGCGTCCATCAGCCGCGCCAGCTCCTCTGCGTCGAGCCTCGGCCCCGGCATCACGAAGCGATGCTGCACGCCGCTGCCCCCTTCGTCGACGGTGAAGCTCTCACGCGTGATCCCGGCTATCGGCACCGGCACGATCGGGACGCCCGCCGCGCGCAACAGGCTGTCGAGCATCGCCCCGGTCGGCCCGCCGCTCGGATAGACGGCGGTCACCGCTCCGCCCAGCGCATGCACCACCCGCGCGACGTTGATCCCGCCGCCGCCGGGCTCGTAGCGCGGCGCGCTGCAGCGCAGTTTGTGAGTCGGTCGGACCTCCGCCGTCTCGGTCGATACGTCCAGTGCGGGGTTGAGCGTCAGCGTCGCGATCAGCGGCACGCTCAGCGCGCCCGTTCGAGCGCGGCCCGCGCGGCGGGCACGATCAGCTCGATCGGCCGGTTGACTCGCATCCGGTGCCAGCCGCCGACTGCGCCCACCGATCGCCGCGACTGCTCGCGCACCACTTCGGCGGTCGCGTCGCTGGCGTCGTTGGTCCGTGCTTCCACCCGCGCCAGCCGGTCGCGCTCGGGCGCCTCGAGCCAGATGCCGGTGAAGGGCACCCGCCGCCGCGCCGCGATCGCCTCCGCCACCTCGCGCTCGCTGCGGCTCATGAACACCGCGTCGAGGATCACCGAGCTTCCGCAGGCGAGATGATCGTCGGCCGATTCGAACATCGCCTCATAGGTCTCTTCGTCGCTGTGCCGCGTATAATGCGCGGGCGGCAGCCGCATTTCGGGGGCGAGCCCCGCGAGCCGCTTGCGAAACACGTCCGAGCGGACGATCCGCGCGCCGCGGGGGCGCCCGACGCGGCTGGCCAGCAGGCGCGACAGCGTCGACTTGCCCGTGCCCGAAAGGCCGCCAATCGCCACCAGCCGCGGCGGCGATGGGTCGAGCAGCGTATCGGCCAGCGCGGGGTCGCCGGCAGCGGCGACCTGCAGCGAGACGAACAGCGGCAGCACGCCCCAGCCGGTCGCCCCCTGCGGAGTCACGTCGGCATAGCGATTGGAGACGATGCTCGCCTCGACGAGCTCGCGATCGCGGATCAGCCGGGTCAGCGGGCGCGCCAGGTCGAACAGCACATCCTCGCTCGCGCCGTCCTCGCCGATTCGCCGCACCCGCCCGGCCTGCGCCCGCCGCTTGAGATGTTCGCGCTGGCGCTCGAGCTCCTGCCGCTGCGCGCGCGAGCCGGCAAGCGCCTGGAGCCGCGCCCAGAAAGAGGCTGCATCGCCGCGCGGGGCGGCGGCATGCAGCGCGCCGAGCCGGTCCGACAAGCCATACAGCGCCGACGCGTCGAGCCCGCCCTGCCCAAGCAGGGGGCCCAACGAAGCCGTTGCCGCCGCGGCAGTCATCACCTGCTCTCCTCTGCACCTGTCCTAACGCGTCGGGCGAGACTATCACGATATTTCTGAACGAGCCGCTATAGCCTGAAGGCATTCGTCTCTGTCCGTGGCGCCCGCGCTTACCAGTCGAACATCGTCCCGTCCTCGAGCCGTGCGACGGGGAGATAGGCGCGTTGATACTCGTATGTCGCCGCCAGTTCCTCGTCCATCTCAACCCCCAGCCCGGGCGCGTCGCCCGGATGCATCATGCCGTTCGCGAACGTGTAGGCGTGCGGGAAGACGGCATCGGTTTCCGGCGTGTGCGGCATCAGCTCCTGGATGCCGAAATTGGGCACCGACAGGCCGAAATGCAGCGCCGCCGCCATGCTGACCGGCGAGAGGTCGGTCGCACCGTGGCAGCCGGTGCGCACCTGGTACAGGTCGGCCAGCGCCGCGATCCGCCGCAGATGCGTCAGCCCGCCGGCATGGACCACGGTCGCGCGGACGAAATCGATTAGCTGCTCCTCGATCAGCTGCTTGGCGTCCCAGATGGTGTTGAAGATCTCGCCCGCCGCCAGCGGCGTCGTGGTGTGCTGGCGGATGATGCGGAACCCCGCCTGATTCTCGGTGGGGGAGGCGTCTTCGAGCCAGAACAGGCGATAGGGCTCCAGGTCCTTGCCCAGCCGCCCCGCCTCGATCGGCGTCAGCCGGTGGTGAACGTCGTGGAGCAGATGCACGTCCCAGCCCAGCGCCTCGCGTCCCGCCTCAAACAAGGGCGCGACCGAGCGCATATATTTCTCGGTCGACCACAGGCTCTCGCTGGGCAGCGAACCGTCGGCGGGCTCGTAGCGCTGGCCGTTCTTCGCGACGCCATAGGTCGCGGCCAGCCCCGGCACGCCCGACTGCAGCCGGATCGCCTTATAGCCTTCCTCGCGGTGGCGCAGCGCGGCCTCGATCGTTTCCTCGATCGTGGCGCCATTGGCATGGCCATAGACCATGCAGCCCTCGCGGCTGGCGCCCCCTAGCAGCTGATAGACGGGCAGGCCGGCGACCTTCCCCTTGATGTCCCACAACGCCATGTCGACCGCGCCGATCGCCGCCATCGTCACCGGGCCGCGCCGCCAATAGGCGCCTTTGTAGAGATACTGCCAGATATCCTCGATCCGATGCGCGTCGCGCCCGATCAGGCAGGGGATGACATGCTCCTGCAGATAGGCGACCACCGCGAGCTCGCGACCGTTGAGCGTGCCGTCGCCGAGCCCGTATACGCCGTCTTTGGTCTCGATCCGCAGTGTGACGAAATTGCGCCCCGGGCAGGTCACGATCACCCGCGCCGATAGGATTTCAGCCATGCGCGAGTCCGCCGCATCCGAATTTCTCGACGTGCATATGCCTCTCCTTGAAGGCACATCGTCGTGCGCCGTGTTGGTAGCGCTACCATGAGCAAGCTGCTATCGGCTTGTCAACGCCGGCGATCGACCGGCCCAGTGGAGAGGTTGCATGCGTCCGATTCTTGCCTTGTTGCTGTTGCTCCTGGCTGCGATGGCGCCGTCCGCCGCGCAGGCGGAAACCGGCTATGACCTGTGGCTGCGCTATCAGCCCTTGCCGGAGCAGCGCCGCGCCGAACTTCGCGACGAGGCGCGCTATCTGGTCGCCCAGGGCAGCAGTGATAGGCTGAAGGTCGCCGCGCAGGAACTGGTCCGGGGCATGTCGGGCCTGCAGTCCGGTCAATTGGCGGTCGCGACCAGCGTTGACGCCCCCGGCGCGATCGTCCTCGGCACGCCCGAATCGTCCGCGCTCGTCGCCTCGCTCAATCTGCCGCTGGCCACCCTCGGCACGGAAGGCTTCCTGATTCGCAGCGTGACCATGAACGGCCAGCGCGCGACGGTGATCGCCGCCAATCGCGACGTCGGCCTGCTGTATGGCGTATTTGCCTTGCTCAAGCGCGCCCAGCTCGGCGAATCGCTGCGCAACCTCGACATTTCGGACCGGCCCAAGCTGCAGCTGCGCGTCCTCAATCATTGGGACAATCTCGATCGCCATGTCGAGCGCGGCTATGCGGGGCAGTCGATCTGGGACTGGCAGAAGCTGCCGGGGTACAAGGATCCGCGCTACACCGATTATGCCCGCGCCAACGCCTCGATCGGCATCAACGGCACCGTGCTGACCAACGTCAATGCCAATGCCGACGTGCTGCGCCCCGAATATATCCAGAAGGTGAAGGCGCTTGCCGAAGTCTTCCGGCCCTATGGGATCAAGGTCTATCTGACCGCGCGCTTTTCCGCCCCGATCGAGATCGGCGGGATGAAGACCGCCGATCCGCTCGACCCCGCGGTCGCCGCCTGGTGGAAGGCCAAGATCGACGAAATCTATGCGGTCATCCCCGATTTCGGCGGCTTCCTGGTGAAGGCCAATTCGGAGGGCCAGCCCGGCCCCAACGACTATAAGCGCAGCCATGCCGACGGCGCGAACATGTTCGCCGACGCGCTGCGCCCGCATGGCGGCGTCGTCATGTGGCGCGCCTTCGTCTACGCCGCCGAAAACCCCGACGATCGCCACAAGCAGGCTTACACCGAGTTCGAGCCGCTCGACGGCAAATTCCGCGACAATGTCCTCGTCCAGGTCAAGAATGGCGCGATCGACTTCCAGCCGCGTGAGCCCTTCCATCCGCTGTTCGGCGCGATGCCGAAGACGCCGCTGATGATGGAATTCCAGATCACCAAGGAATATCTCGGCTTCGCCACCCACCTCGCTTATCTCGGGACGATGTGGGAGGAGGTGCTGCAGGCCGACACCTTCCGCCCGCGCAAGGGCGCGACGGTCGCCAAGATCCTCGAAAAGCCGGTCGACAAGGGCGCCGTCACCGGTATCGCCGGCGTCGCCAATATCGGCAGCGACGTGAACTGGTCCGGTTCGCAATTCGACCAGGCGAACTGGTATGCCTATGGCCGCTTTGCCTGGGATCCCGAGGCCAAGGCCGAGCCGATCGCGCGCGACTGGGCGCGGATGACCTGGGGCAACGATCCCGCGGTCGTCGATCCGATCGTGTCGATGATGATGCGCTCGCGCGAGGCGGTGGTCGATTATATGACTCCGCTCGGGCTCACCCATCTGATGGCCACCGGCCACCATTATGGCCCCGGCCCCTGGGTCGCCGATCTCGCTCGCCCCGAATGGAACCCGGTCTACTATCATAAGGCCGACGCTAACGGGATCGGCTTCGATCGCACCGCCAGCGGCAGCAACGGCCTCGGCCAATATGCGCCACCGCTTGTCCGGCAATGGGGTGATCGCAAAAAAGTGCCCGAGGAACTGCTGCTCTGGTTCCACCACGTTCCCTGGGAGCATCGCACCAAATCGGGCCGGAGCGTGTGGGACGAACTGGTCGTCCGCTACGATCGCGGCGTCGACGAAGTGAAGCGCATGCAGGCGCAGTGGGATGCGCTGCGCGGCAAGATCGATGCCCGCCGCTGGGAAGAGGTACGCGACTATCTCGCCATCCAGCATGACGAGGCAAAGTGGTGGCGCGATGCCTCGATCGCCTATTTCCAGTCGGTCTCGAAGCGTCCGCTCCCCGTTGGCCACGCCGCCCCGCCGCACGATCTCGAACATTATAAGGCGATTCGGACGCCCTATGCGCCGGGAAGCGGCGAATGAGCGTACCGCAAGGGCCAGCTTCCTTTTCTGAACGCAAACCAATATGGTACGGAGTGAAAGCGATGTCCGGCGGCTCTCGCGCTTCTTTTTCGATCTCGATCGCAGCGATCATGCTCGCGCTGGCTCCGGCCGGCGCGGTCGCGCAGGTGAATAGCGCCCGCTTCGACTGGTTCGACTATCGCGGCGAGGATCCGATCGGGCCGGCCAAGGCAGGAGAGTATCGCAACCCGATCCTCCAGGGCTTCTATCCCGATCCCAGCGTGACCCGCGTCGGCGACGATTTCTATCTGGTCACCTCGACCTTCAGCTACTTCCCCGGCATCCCGATCTTCCACAGCAAGGATCTGGTCAACTGGACCCAGATCGGCAACGCGATCGATCGCCCCGGCCAGCTCGACTTCAAGAAGCTCGGCCTATCGCGCGGGGTGTTTGCGCCGACGATCCAGGCCAAGGACGGGATCTTCTACATCCTCAACACCTGCGTCGATTGCGGCGGCAATTTCGTCGTGACCGCGACCAAGCCCGGAGGCCCCTGGTCCGATCCGGTATGGCTCCCCGACCTCGACGGCGGGATCGATCCGTCGCTCTTCTTCGACGCCGATGGCCGCACCTGGATCCTCAACAACGGCCCGCCCGAAGGCAAGCCCGAATATGAGGGCCACCGCGCGATCTGGATCCAGGAGTTCGATCGCAAGACGCTCAAGAGCTTCGGCCCGCGCACCCTGTTGGTGAACGGCGGCGTCGATTTTTCGAAGAAGCCGATCTGGATCGAAGGGCCGCACATCTTCCGGAAGGACGGCTGGTATTATCTCAGCTGCGCCGAGGGCGGCACCGCCGAGGGGCATAGTCAGGTGATCCTGCGCTCGCGCAGCGTCACCGGGCCTTTCCTCCCCAATCCGTCCAATCCGATCCTCACGCAGCGCGATCTGCCGCGCGACCGCGCCAATCCGATCACGTCGGCCGGCCATGCCCAGCTTGTGACCACGCCCGACGGCAAATGGTGGGCGACCTTCCTCGCGGTGCGGCCTTATGAGGGCGACCATTATAATACCGGCCGGGAGACCTTCCTGCTGCCGGTGACCTGGGTGGATGGCTGGCCCCGCATCCTGCCGCTGGGCAAGGAAATCCCCTATTTCCACCCGCTGCCCGAATTGCCGCGCGCCCGGCCGCCCTTGCTGCCCACCAATGGCCCGATGGCGGTGCGCGATACGTTCGACGGGCCGAATCTGCCGATCAACTGGCTGATGATGCGCAACCCGCGATCGAACTGGTACCGCTTCGAAAAGGGTGCACTGCTGCTCGATCCGCGCCCGGAAGGGCTGGGCGACAATGGCAACCCCTCCTTCCTGGCGCGGCGGCAGCAGCACCGGAAGGCGGCGGCGGAAACCGTCGTGCGGTTCGCGCCCGCGAAGGACGGCGATCGGGCCGGGCTGGTCGCGCTGCAGAGCGACGACTATTGGCTGTCGATCGACGTGGTGCAGCGGGGCGGCAAACGGATGATCGAAGCGGTGCGACGCGCCGGCCCGACCGAGCCCGCGGGCGGCACCACGATCGGATCGGCGCCGCTGCCCGGCGCGGCGGGCGCGCCGGTCCAGTTCAGGATCGCCGTCGACGATGCGCGCTACACCTTGTCCTACGCGCTGCGCCCGGGCCAGTGGCGCATCGTGGGCTCGGCCGACGCCAAGATGCTGAGCACCCGCACCGCCGGCGGCTTCGTCGGCGCGGTGTTCGGAGTGCATGCGCAGTCGGGGCGGTGATGGTGGTTCGCTACGCCGTGCCGCCGGCGCTCGCGCTGATGCTGGCGACGCCTGCCGTTGCGCAGGAAGCGCCCAGCCCGATCCGGCTCAACCAGCTCGGGCTCGATCCGTCGGGGCCCAAGCGGGCGATGCTGGCGCATCCGTCCAAGGCGCCGCTCGCCTGGCAGCTGGTCGATCCGTCGGGCAAGTCGGTGTTGCGCGGCATGACGATCGTCCATGGCGACGACGCGGCGTCGGGCGAGCATGTCCATGCGATCGACCTGGCCGGCGCCGTGGCGGGGGAGGGCTATCGGCTCGACGTGGCGGGGCAGCAGAGCCGACGCTTCGCGATCAAGCCAGGCACCCGCTCCGGGCTCGCGCGCGATGCGCTGCACTTCTTCTACCTGCACCGCGCCGGCATGCCGATCGACGCGCGCTTTGCCGGCAAATGGGCGCGCCCGGCGGGCCACACCAACGAAGTGGCGCAGTGCGTGTCGGGCAAGGACGAGCGCGGGACCGAATGGCCCGATTGCGGCTATTCGCTCGACGTCACCGGCGGCTGGTATGACGCGGGCGATCAGGGGAAATATGTCGTCAATGGCGGCATCACGCTTTGGACCCTGCTCAACGCGCATGAATATCAGGCGCGCAAGGGGAAGGCACCGTTCGCCGACGGATCGCTGAACATCCCGGAGGCCGGAAACGGCGTCAGCGACCTGCTCGATGAGGCACGCTACGAAATCGGCTTCTTCCTGGGCATGCAGGTGCCCGAGGGCAAGCGGATGATGCTGCCGGTCGGCAAGCCCGCCGCCGGAGAGCAGGGGCCGGTGACGCTGCCGTTCCGACAGCTCGATATCGGCGGGATGGTCCACCACAAGGTCGCCGATCGCGCATGGACCGAGCTGCCGACGCTGCCGCACGAGGACAAGGAGGATCGGGTGCTGCACCCGCCCTCGACGGCGGCGACGCTCAACTTCGCGGCGACGCTCGCCCAGTGCGCGCGCATCTGGAAAGGCATCGATCCCGCTTTCGCGGCGCGCTGCCTGCAGGCGAGCGAGCGCGCCTGGGCGGCGGCGAAGCGCAATCCGCAGGTCTATGCGGTCGCGACCTTCACCGGCAGCGGCCATTATGGCGACCGCGATCTCACCGACGAATTCTACTGGGCCGCGGCCGAGCTGTACGCAACGACCGCCAAGCCCGCTTATCTGGCGGAAGTCCGCGCCTCGCCGCATTTCGCGAAGCCCGGGGTCGAGCCGGGCTGGCCCAACGTCGCGCCACTCGGCGCGATCACGCTGGCGACGGTGCCGACCGCGATTCCGCGCCCCGAGCAAGAGCGGCTGCGCGCCGCGCTGGTGGCCTCGGCCGACGCTTTCCTCGCCGAACGTGCCGGCAACGGCTATAAGATTCCCTATTCGCCGCCCGGCTATCCCTGGGGTTCGACGTCCAATGTGCTCAATCGCGCGATGCTGCTCGCGATCGCGCACGATCTAACCGGGCAGGCGAAGTATCGCGACGGCGTGATCGACGCGCTCGATTGGGTGCTGGGCCGCAACCCGCTCGATCGCTCGTTCGTGACCGGCTATGGCGCGCGGCCGATGGCGCGGCCGCATCACCGCTTCTGGGCGCAGTCGATCGATCCGACCACGCCGCCGCCGCCGCCGGGGGTGATTTCGGGCGGCCCCAACAGCATTTCGATGAGCGATCCGGTCGCGATGAAGATGCGCGGGAAATGCGCGCCGATGACCTGCTGGGCCGACGAGGTCGGGACCTATACGATGAACGAAATCGCCATCAACTGGAACGCGCCCCTGGTGTGGGTCGCGAGCTGGCTGGGGGAATAATTCCTCCCCGAGGCAAGCGCGGGGAGGAATGGATCACTTCACCGTGAGCTTGGTGCTCTTGAGTTTCACCGAGTCCGGCCCCGCCGAGACGGTGAAGGTGCCGGGCTCGACCACGCGCTTCATGTCGACATTCCACAGCGACAGGTCGCGCGGGGTGAGTTCGAAGCTGACCGTCTTCTTCTCACCGGGCTGCAGTGACACGCGCTCGAACGCCTTGAGCTCCTTCACCGGCCGGGTGACGCTCGCCAGATCGTCGCGGACGTAGAGCTGGACCACCTCGTCGCCGGCGCGGGTGCCGGTGTTGGTCACGTCGACGCTGACCTTGACCTTGTTGTACCGCCCGATCGTGGGCGTCGCGAGCACCGGCGCGCCCATTTCGAAGGTTGTGTAGGAAAGCCCGTAGCCGAACGGATAAAGCGGGCTCGTCTCGGCGAAGAGATAGCCCCGCCGCGCGCTCGGCTTGTGGTTGTAGAACATCGGCAGCTGCCCGACGTCGCGGGCGATCGTCACCGGCAGCTTGCCGCCCGGATTGGCGCGGCCGAACACGACGTCCGCCACGGCATGGCCGGTTTCCTGGCCGAGATACCAGCCCTCGATCAGCGCCGGCGCATTCTCGGATAGATATTTCACGGACAGCGGCCGCCCGTTGAGCAGCAGCACCACCACCGGCTTGCCGAGCGCGAAAATCTCCTGCGCGAGCCGGTTCTGCGGACCGATCAGCTCGAGGCTGTTGCGGTCGCCCAGATGGTTGTCGGCCCAGGCCTCGCGGCTCAATTGCTCGTTGTCGCCGAGCACCAGCACGATCGTGTCGGCATTCTTTGCGGTCTCCAGCGCCTCGGCGCGCAGCCGATCGTTGGTCGCGTCGTCGATCAGCTCGACGGCATCCTCGGCCCAGACGCGGCTCTTGGTCAGCTTCACCCCCTCGGCGAAATCGACCTGGAACTTGCCTTTGCCCTCGGCCTGCATGCCCTCGAGCACGCTGACGACGTGGCGCGGAATATCCGAATAGCCGCCGATCGGGGTGTCCTTGGCATGCGTGCCGATCACCGCGAGACGCTTGATCTTGCCGGGGTCGAGCGGGAGCAGACCCTTGTCGTTCTTGAGCAGGACGATCGCCTGGCGCGCGGCCTCGCGGGCAAGCGCGATTGCGTCGGGCGTCTCCGTCTTCCGCGCCGCAGCCTTTGCGTCGACATAGGGATTCTCGAACAGCCCGGCGTTGAACTTGAGCTTGAGGATGCGGCGCACCGATTCGTCGATCTGCTGCTGGCTTACCCGGCCCTCGCGGACCAGCTGCGGCAGCAGCGCATATGCCTCACCGTCGGGCGTCTCGAAATCGACGGTCGCATCGAGCGCGCGGACCGCCGCATCGCCTAGATTGTCGAAGAGATGGTGCCGCGTGTTGAGCTCGCGGATGGCAAAATAGTCGCTCAGCACCACGCCCTTGAAGCCCCATTCCTGGCGCAGCACGTCGTGCAGCAACCAGCGATTGGCGTGGCTCGGGATGCCGTCGATCTCATTGTAGGATGGCATTACCGACATCACCGGCAGCTCGGTGACCGCGCGCTCGAACGGCGGGAAGAAGAATTCGCGGAGCGTCCGCTCGGAGACCGTCGCCGGACCGATATTGGTGCCGCTTTCGGGCGCGCCATGGCCAGTCATGTGCTTGAGCGTGACGTAGACCTTGTCCTTGGCGAGCGGCAATGTCGTGCCCTGGAAGCCGCGGATCGCCGCCAGGCCCATTTCGCCGACGAGATGCGGATCCTCGCCATAGGTCTCCTCGATCCGGCCCCAGCGCGGATCGCGGGCGATGTCGACGACCGGGGCAAGCGCGAGATTGGCGCCGCGGGCGCGCATCTCGCGCGCCGCGACCGCGAAGATCTGTTCCTGCAGCTTGGGGTTCCAGGTGCTGGCCAGCGCGATCGCCTGGGGAAAGCTGGTGGCGCCGGGGGCGACATAGCCGTGCAGCGCCTCCTCATGCATGATCAGCGGAATGCCGAGCCGGGTCTTCTCGACCGCCCATTTCTGCGCGGCGTTGATGTAGCGCGCGGTATCCTCGGCATTGCGGTTGACCGTGCCCGCGGCGGCACCGGCGGCGGGCCCCTGGGTAATCGCGCGGCGGTCATAGGGGCGCGAGATCTGGCCAAGGCCATTGGGGAAATTCTGTGTGGCCTTCTGTGCGTCGAATTCGCCATCCGCGGCCTGGATCTTGTCCTTCTGCAGCCAGATCGCGACCATCTGCTGGACCTTCTCCTCCAGCGTCATCCGCTTGAGCAGGTCCTCCACCCGGGCGTCGACCGACTGCGACGCATCCTCGTAGAGCGGCTGTTCGGCCCGCTGCGCCTGGGCCGCAGGAACGAAAGCAGGGGCGAGCGCCATCGTCGCGACCGCGGCGAGGGCGGCAATCCGGAACTGACGGGTGCGGGGCAGGCGGTGGCGGACGGCCATGGTCTCTCCTCGGGATGTGACGCCGACGCGCCATCTTTTTGCGTTTATGGTAGCGCTATCAGCTATCGTGCCCCATCCCGCTGGTCAACCATGAGCGCGGATCTCAGGCCAATTGCATTCCGCTATGGCTGATCCTATGCCTCTCGCCGAAAAGGACCGGGATGAGCAGACCCAGCCGGAGAAGCCGTGGCACGGTAACCGTACAGGATGTCGCACGCGTCGCAGGCGTGTCTGCGATGACCGTGTCGCGCGTGGTCAACGGCGGCTCGAATGTGCGGGACTCCACCCGCGAGGCGGTGCTGGCCGCAATCGAGCAGCTCAATTATTCGCCCAACAGCGCAGCACGCAGCCTGGCCGCGGGCGAGGCGACCCAGATCGGCTTGCTCTATTCCAACCCCTCGGCCGCCTATCTTTCGCAGTTTCTGATCGGCGCGCTGGCGGCCGCGCGGCGTGCCGGCTGCCATCTGGTGCTCGAAGTCTGCGAGAGCGAACGCCCCGACGAACAGGCGGAGGCAACGCGCAGCTTTGCCTCGACCAGCGTCGAGGGCGTGATCCTGCCGCCGCCTCTGTCCGAAGCCGCGCCGGTCCGCGCGGAGCTGGAGGCGGCCGGGATACCCTGGGTGTCGGTGGCGATGGGACTGCCGCCTGCCCGAAGCCTAAACGTGCGGATCGACGATTTCGAAGGCGCCGCGGCGATGACGCGGCATCTGCTCGGCCTTGGCCACCGCCGGATCGGCTTCATCCGTGGCAATCCCAACCAGACCTCTAGCGCCGAACGCTATCGCGGCTTCGCTGCCGCTCTCGACGAAGCCGGCCTCGACGTGAACGCCATGCCGATCGAGCAGGGCTATTTCACCTTCCGGTCCGGCATCGTTGCCGCAGAGCGTCTGCTGGACCGTGCCCAGCCGCCGACGGCGATCTTCGCGAGCAATGACGATATGGCGGCGGCGGCAGTCGGCGTGGCGCATCGTCGCGGCCTCCACGTGCCGCGGGATCTGAGCGTGGTCGGGTTCGACGATACGTCGCTCGCCACCACCGTTTGGCCCGAACTGACCACCGTGCGGCAACCGATCTCGGCAATGGCCGAGGCGGCGCTCACGCTGCTTCTGATGCGGATCCGGACACAGCGGTCTCCGGATGCGGAACGGCTTGAGGACCAGGTGCTGGATCACGAGCTGATCGTTCGCGAATCCTCCGGCCCGCCGCACGATGGGGCGACGGCGGAGCGGCGCGGAACAACGAAGACGGGCGCGCGCACCCAGGGCGGCCCCGCACTACCGGGGCATCGCTAGAGGCTTGCTTTTCTCCCGCGCCCGCGCCACCGTTAGCGCTAACAAGTTCGATCGATCGGACTGCAGGAGAGGGACGTAAGGGATGAATCAATCGGCGGAGAGGACCAATTTCGGCCTCGTCTTCGCGATCGTTGCGGTGGCGACGATCGGCGGCTTGCTGTTCGGCTATGACAGCGGTGCCGTGAACGGCACCCAGCCGGGGCTGATCGCGGCGTTCAACCTCGACGATGCCGCCCTGGGCTTCACGGTCGGATCGCTGCTGATCGGCTGCGTGATCGGCGCATCGCTGGCCGGCATCCTGGCCGACGCGATCGGTCGCCGTGCGGTCATGCGGCTTTCCGCAGTGCTCTTTCTGATCGGGGCGCTGGTCCAGGGCTTCGCCCACGATCACACGATCTTCCTGATCGCACGGATCCTCGGCGGAATGGCCGTCGGCGCCGCGTCGGTGCTCTCGCCGGCCTATATTTCGGAGGTGGCGCCAGCGAGCATTCGCGGCCGGATGACGACGGTGCAGCAGGTGATGATCATCACCGGCCTGACCGCGGCGTTCCTCGCCAACTATTACGTGACGGCGATTGCCGGCGTTTCGACCAACAAGATCTGGTTCGACATCGAGGCCTGGCGCTGGATGTACCTGCTGCAGTCGGTTCCGGCGGTGATCTTCCTCGTCGCCTTGTACTTCATTCCGGAAAGCCCGCGCTATCTGGTGTCGAAGGGCCGCAACGACGAAGCGCTCCGGGTGCTCACCAACCTGTCCGGCCCGATCGCGGCGCAGGCCAAGGTCGAGGAAATCCAGGCGAGCTTCTCGCACGATCACCGTCCACGGCTCAGCGACGTGCTGACTCCGGCGGGGGGGCGGGGCTTCCTGGGCGTCCGCTCGATCGTCTGGGTGGGCATCATGCTGGCGGTGTTCCAGCAACTCGTCGGCATCAACGTCATTTTCTATTATGGCGCGACCCTGTGGCAGGCGGCCGGCTTCTCGGAGCAGGATTCGCTGATGATCAACATCGTCTCGGGCGCAGTGTCTATCGCCGCCTGCTTCGTGACGATCCTGCTGATCGACCGCATCGGCCGCAAGCCGCTGCTGCTGATCGGCTCGGTGGGCATGGCCGCATCGCTGTTCGTGATGGTATATGCCTTCAGCCAGGGCGGGCTGGTCGACGGCAAGCTCGTGCTGTCGGACGACACCGGCATGCTCGCGGTGGTCGCGGCCAACGTCTATGTGATCTTCTTCAACGTCAGCTGGGGCCCGGTGATGTGGGTGATGCTGGGCGAGATGTTCCCGAACCAGATACGCGGTTCGGCGCTCGCCGTCGCAGGCTTCTTCCAGTGGACCGCGAACTACGCGATCGCCCAGGCCTTCCCGATCATGCTCGCGACGATCGGGCTGGCCGCCAGCTACAGCTTCTACGGCGTTTGCGCGGTAATCAGTTTCTTCCTCGTCTTGCGGTTCATCAACGAGACCAAGGGCAAGGAACTCGAGGCGATGGAGGGCTGAGCCCCGACCCCTGGAGCATCGGGGGCGCGGCCGAAAGGCTGCGCCCCTTTTACAAGAAGGACATCATGACCAGCCGTACCCCCGTCCGCCAGTTTCGCTCGCGCGAATGGTTCGCCGCGCCCGGCCGCAGCGACATGGCGGCGCTCTATCTCGAGCGCTTCATGAACTACGGCATCACGCCGGACGAGCTGCGCTCGGGTAAGCCGATCATCGGCATCGCCCAATCGGGCAGCGACATCGCGCCGTGCAACCGCATCCACCTCGAGACGGTGAAACGCGCACGCGAAGGCGTGCTCGCCGCGGGCGGCGTGCCGATGGAGTTTCCGCTCCATCCGATCTTCGAGAATTGCCGGCGGCCGACCGCGGCGCTCGATCGCAATCTGGCCTATCTCGGGCTGGTCGAGATTCTCAACGGCTATCCGATCGACGCGGTGATCCTGACCACCGGCTGCGACAAGACCACGCCCTCGTCGCTGATGGCCGCCTCCACGGTCGACATTCCGGCGATCGTGCTCTCCGGCGGTCCGATGCTCGATGGCTGGCATGAAGGCGAACTGGTCGGCTCCGGCACCGTCATCTGGCGCAGCCGGCGGAAGCTGGCGGCGGGCGAAATCGACGAGGAGGAGTTCCTGCGCCGGGCGACCGACAGCGCGCCCTCCGCCGGGCATTGCAACACGATGGGCACCGCCTCGACGATGAACTCGATCGCAGAAGGACTGGGCATGAGCCTGCCCGGCTGCGCGATGATCCCGGCGCCGTATCGCGAGCGCGGCCAGATCGCCTATGAGACCGGGCGGCGGATCGTCGACATGGCCTATGAGGATCTGCGGCCCTCGAAGATCCTGTCCAAGGCCAGCTTCCTCAACGCGATCCGGCTGCTTACCGCGATCGGCGGATCGACCAACGCCCAGCCGCATATCGATGCGATGGCGCGGCATGCCGGGATCGAGATCGACGCGAGCGACTGGATGCAGGGATACGACCTGCCGCTGCTCGTCAACATGCAGCCCGCGGGCAAATATCTGAGCGAGCGCTTCCACCGCGCGGGCGGCATCCCCGCGGTGCTGAGCGAAATGCTCGCGGCCGGGGTGCTCGACGGATCGGCGATGACCTGTACGGGCAGGACCCTCGCCGAGAATGTTGCCGGCCATAACGTGACGGACCGCGACGTGATCGCGCCGTTCGATGCGCCTTTGCTCGAGAAAGCCGGCTTCCTGGTGCTTTCGGGCAATCTGTTCGACACCGCGATCATGAAGACAAGCGTGATTTCCGACGATTTCCGGGCACGCTATCTGTCGCGGCCGGGGCAGGAGGGGGTGTTCGAGGGCCGGGCGATCGTGTTCGACGGATCGGACGATTATCACCATCGGATCAATGATCCCGCGCTCGAGATCGACGCCGACTGCATCCTGGTGATCCGCGGCGCGGGGCCGCTCGGCTGGCCGGGATCGGCCGAGGTGGTCAACATGCAGCCGCCCGATCACTTGATCCGCGAGGGGATCATGAGCCTGCCGACACTGGGCGACGGCCGGCAATCGGGCACGTCGGACAGTCCCTCGATCCTCAACGCCTCTCCCGAAAGCGCGGCAGGGGGCGGGCTTTCCTGGCTGCGGACCGGCGACAGGATCCGGATCGACCTCAACCAGGGGCGGTGCGACGCGCTGGTCGAGGCGGAGGAAATCGCCCGGCGCAAGTCCGAGCCGGCGCCATCGATCCCCGCGAGCAAGACGCCCTGGGAGGAATTGTACCGCGAGAAAGTGGGGCAATTGGGCGAGGGCGGTGTGCTCGACTTTGCCCTGAAATATCGCCGGACCAGCGAGGAAGTGCCGCGGCACAATCACTGATCGGCACGGATCGGACCGTAGAATCGCCGTGCTTACGCTTGTTTCATGCTCCGCTCGCTATGATCGCGATGCTCTCCGAGGAGAGCTTTCCTCTCTGGCATGGTATCCCAACTCGGGCCGCTTTCGGGCGGCCCATTTTGATTCGTGCAAAAAGCGGCTAGCGGCAGCGGGATGAGCGACAGCGTAGCAGTGGCCCTGATCTCGGGCGGACTCGATTCGATGGTATCCGCCGCGCGGGCGCGCGAGGACGGGCATCGCCTGCTCGCGCTGTCGATCGACTATAACCAGCGGCACCAAGTGGAGCTCGCGGCGGCGCGGCGGATCGCGGCGCTGCTGGCCGCCGAGCGGCATGTCGTCCTCCCGCTCGATCTGCGCGCGTTCGGCGGATCGGCGCTCACCGCCGAGATCGACGTGCCGAAGGGCGGGGTGGGCGCGGATATCCCGATCACCTATGTGCCCGCCCGCAACACGATCTTCCTGAGCCTGGCGCTCGGCTGGGCCGAGGCAGCGGGCGCGCGCGATCTCTATATCGGGGTCAATGCGCTCGATTATTCGGGTTATCCCGATTGCCGACCCGAATTCATCGAGGGCTTCGAGAAGCTCGCCGATCTTGCCACCAAGGCCGGGGTAGAGGGAGAGCCTTTCCGCATCCGCGCGCCGCTCCAGCATATGACGAAGGCCGACATCGTCCGCGAGGCGCTTCGCCTGGGGCTGGACGCCGGGATCAGCTGGTCATGCTACGATCCCGCGCCGGGCGGGGTCCATTGCGGGCTGTGCGACAGTTGCCGGCTGCGCGCGAAGGGCTTCGAGGAAGCCGGCGTTCCCGATCCGACGCGCTACGCCGCCGCGCCATGAGCTACGCGGTCAAGGAGATGTTCCTCACGCTGCAGGGCGAGGGCGTGAACGCCGGCGCGCGCGCGGTGTTCGTGCGCTTCGCGGGATGCAACCTGTGGTCGGGGCGCGAGGCCGACCGGGCAACGGCGGTGTGCCGCTTCTGCGATACCGATTTCGTCGGGATCGACGGCCTGGGCGGCGGCCGCTTTTCCGACGCCGCGGCGCTGGCGGAGGCCGTGGCCGGGCATTGGGGGCCGGATCGTGCGGCGCGCTTCGTGGTGCTGACCGGGGGCGAGCCGATGCTGCAGGTCGACGATGCGCTGATCGATGCGCTGCATGCGCGCGGCTTCCGGATCGCGATCGAGAGCAACGGGACGATTGCGGCGCATCCGGGGATCGACTGGGTCTGTATCAGCCCCAAGGCGGGCAGCGCGGTTGTTCAGCGATCGGGCGACGAGCTCAAGCTGGTGTGGCCGCAGGCGGGAACCGACCTGGCCGCGATCGAAGGCTGGGACTTCCGCCATTTCCTGGTCCAGCCGATGGACGATGTGCGGGGCGCAGCGAATGTCGAGGCGGCAGTGGCCTTGGCCATGACGCGGCCGAAATGGCGTCTGTCGCTGCAGACACATAAGTTTCTGGGGCTGCGCTAAGGCCGCGAAATGCCCCTTCCCCGCAGGGCAGGGGCATATTCATGTTCGGCTGGTTTCTATCGGCGAGCGACCAGCGCGCCGCATTTCTTCGGCTGGTAGCTGTCGCGCTTCCAGCATTTGTCGTTACCGAACTGCGGCAACGCTCCCATCGGCGTTATAGGACTTCCCGAGCGGCGGAGCTGCTCGCCCCAGGATTGCAAGCTCGAGCGAAGCTCGTGCATTCGTTGCTGAGCAAGATCGCCGAAATCGCCGCGCTTGGCGAACAGCGCATCATGGCCGATCGCGGCAGCAGTCTGGCAGAAAGAAAGCTGGCCGGAGACGGTGGAGAAGCCCGAATAGACGCGCGTGCCGAACTTATCGAGCTCGGTCTGGCCTAGCTTGGCGGTCTTGTGTGCCCGGACGAAATATTTCTCGAGCGTGCCATAGGCATCGCGCAGTTCCACTTCGTGATCCTTGAGGATCGCGTTGTAATTGTCGAGCGTGAGCAGGGTAGGCTCGAACTGGCACTGGAGCGCGGCGACGTTGAGTGCTGCGCGCAGGTTCCAGACCAAGGCGGCTCGCAGTTCGGCGGGGCTCGCATTGGGTAGCGCCGGACCGGTCATGCCGGGTTCGGCACCCGTGACTCTAGGCCCCGCAAGGTCCGCGGACTTGAGGAAAAATTGCGCCGAGGCCGGGGTGGCGACAGCGAGGCCGGCCATCATGGCCAACATGGTTAATATACGCGGTACGAGCATCACGCCCTCTCTTGCCTGGTGCAGAGCGTGGTTAGAGTCTTTCGAGTCGGGGCCCAAGCCATTTTTTTCGGATACGCGACAAGCCGCGCGAAAAATGCCGCATTTTCAAACAGGAAAAAGGGCCGCCCGGTCGCCCGGACGGCCCTGATTTCGTAGCACGCTGACGCGTGATTACATCATGTTGCCGGACATGTTGTCCTCGGACATCGTGCCCGTGGTGTTCATGTCTGCACCCATGTTGCTGTCCATCGGAGCAGCTGCGTCGATGTTGGTGACCATCGTGTCGGTGGTCATCACGTTCTCGACGGGAACGACTTCGGTGGTGTTCGTGACGTTGGTCGACTCGTTGCTGGTGCACGCCGAGGCCAGAAGGGCCGCGCCGGCGATCATCGAACCTGCAACGATCTTGGAAAGGACTGCACGCATGTAAAAGCTCCCTAGATAGTGGATTTGGACAGCGGACGTGCCGTTATCTCCCAAACCGAGGTAGACATTAGACGGTTTAAGGCAGGCCCTCAAGACTCATATTGGCCTTCACGGGTTCAGAGCGTCCAAAAATGGCGAGAATGTGGCAGAAAGCGCCGAATCCAGCGCTTCCGGGGACACGCTTTTTTTCAGTTCGGCAGCGCTGGTTACCGGAAAGTCGGCGATTCCGCATGGCACGATGCCGGTGAAGTGGTTGAGATTCGGCGAGAGATTGATCGCGAAGCCATGCAGCGTGACCCATTGCCTGATTCGCACGCCGATCGCCCCGATCTTCGCCTCGCGGCCCTGATCGAGCGTCCAGATGCCGATGCGGCCGGGCGCGCGGAACGCCTCGATCCCGACATGGTCCAGCGCGGCGATCACCCAGCCTTCGAGCGCGTGGACATAGTTGCGCACGTCGCGGCGGCGGTTGCGCAGGTCGAGCACGACGTAGCCGATGCGCTGGCCGGGGCCATGATAGGTGTAACGCCCGCCGCGCCCGGTGCGGTGGACCGGGAAGCGGGCATCGAGCAGCTCGGCCGCGTCGGCGCTGGTCCCGGCGGTGTAGACCGGCGGATGCTCGAGCAGCCAGATCAGTTCGCGCGCCGCGCCCGCGGTGACCGCGGCGGCGCGCGCCTCCATCTCGGCGATCGCCGGGGCATAATCGACCTGCTCCGCAGAGACGCGCCATTCGATATCGGATGTCATGGCAGGGCGATTGCGCGTCTCCGGGCATCTTCGCAAGCATTGGCAAGGACACGGGGGACAGCTAACATAATGGACGCGGACCTGGGGAAGCGAGTGCAATGGTGAAGATGGGAACCGTCTGGGACCGGACGGCGGAATTCCTGAGCGACAATATCGGTGCCCTGCTGCCGATCTCGCTTCTCGCCTTCTTCGTGCCGGCATCGATCGAGGGCAATTTCGAAGCGGCGATGGTGGGCGCGACGCCGGGCCTGGTTATCACGCTCTATCTGGTGCAACTCGCCTTTGCGATCTTGTCGGTCTGGGGGTCGCTGGTGATCACGGCGATGGCGCTCGATCTGGCGTCGAGCGAGACGGCGGGCGCGCTCGCTGGGCGGCGGCTCGGGCCGGCGTTGCTGGTGTGGATCGTGATGCTCCTGGTGATCATGGCGATGGCGCTGCCCATTCCAATGGTGCTTGCCGCGAACGGCGCCGATGCGATGGCGATCGCGCGGGGCGAGGATATGGCGATCAGCGGACCAGTCGCGACCTTCGTGGCGCTCTACGCCCTGCTGCTGCTGGTCCTGTTATTCTGGCTGGCCGCGCGGCTGATCGTGGCCACTCCGGTGATCGTTCGCGAGAACCGCATGTTCGGCGCACTGCGCCAATCGTGGCGGCTGACGCGCGGGCTCGCGCTGCGGATCGTCGGGGTTCTAATCCTTTATGCGATCGTCAGCTGGGTGGCGCAGCTGGCGGCGAACACCGTGTTCGGCAGCATCTTCGCGCTGGTCGCCGGGGGCGGCGAGGGCGTGACGCTGGCGGGGGTGCTGACCTCGATCGTGGTGGCGGCGGTGCAGACCGCGTTCATGGTGATCGCCGCGGCCTTCACGGCCAAGCTCTATCTGGCGCTCACTGCGCAAGCGGGCCTCCGCACCGCCACTGCCGTTCCCGTCCTATGAGTTTCAGCTTTGCCGGCGTGTTCGCCGACGCCGCTGCGCTCTGGCGCGGCGAGCGTGATTTGCTCCTGCGCGTGGCGGGGGTGTTTTTCCTGCTGCCGATCCTGGGGGTCGTGCTGCTGCTCTCGATGCTCGAGCTTCCGGACGATGCAACCGCGGACCAGCTCCGCGCTGCGGTTGCGGCTTTCTATCAGGCCAATCTGGGGGCGGTCCTGCTTGCAAATCTGACGATCAACTTCGGCAGTTTCGCGGTGCTCAACCTGTTCCTGCAGGGCGGTGGGCGGACGCTGGGCGAAGTGCTGAAGTCGACGCTGCGCCGCTTCCTTCCCTTCCTGGCGATCGATGTCGTCGCGGGTCTGCTCTTCGCCTTGGGGGCGTCGCTTTTCCTGCTGCCGGGGCTTTTCGCGCTTTCGCGCACCTGGCTCGCCGCGCCGGCTTTTGCCGCCGATCCCGGAAAGGGGGTTATCGACGCGTTCCGGCAGGGCTGGCGGCGCAGCGGCGGGTTCGGCTGGATCGTGATCGCCGGGGCCGCATCGCTGACTTTGGTCGCGGCACTGCTGGCGATCCTGATCGCGGGGACCGTGCTGGGCGTGGTTTCCGGCCTGGTCGGCGGCGGGGAGCCGATCATGATCGTCGCCAACCTCGTGACCGCCTCGATCGGGGCATTGGCATGGACCGCGCTCGCGGTGATGCGCGTGTCCTTTTACCGCTTGAGCGAACCCAAGCAGGGGATCTGAGGCGCGACGTCGGCGGGGAGGAGACCTGCGATTCGCGGATCGGCAAAGGTCTCGACCGTGCGCTTATAGGCAATGAAGCCGTGACGCCGGTAAAAGCCCAAAGCCGCGGGGTGATCGAGCGTGCAGGTGTGGACCCAGACGCGCTCCACCCCTTTGCGCCACGCCAGGGTCAAGGCGTGGGCCATCAGCCAAGTGCCATGGCCCTTGCCGGTCAGCTCCGGGACGAGTGCGAAATAGGATAGCTCGCAGGCCCCCTCGACGCGGAAATCGAGCTCGATCATGCCGAGTTCGATCCCGGCGCGGTCGGTCGCGGCGTAGATCTCGACCTTGGGGTCGTCGAGGATGCGGCGCAGGTCCGCATCCGCCATCACCAGCCGCGAGAACCACAGCCAGGGTGCGCCGACGCGGCGGAAGAGCGTGCGATAGCGCTCGCTTGCCGGGGCGGTCCAGCGGGCGAGCGAGAGGATCGAGGGCGGGGCAGGGCGCGGGCGCGGCTTCTCGCGCATTTCGAGCGAGGTGACGATGGTGGCGATCTGGTCGTTCGCGACGGGGATCAGGGGCATGCCATCGTCTCGTAGTCGACCTCTCCCTTCCCACCGCCTGCGGCGGCGGGCCCCTTCCCTCTCCCGGCGGGAGAGGGAGGGAGGCGCCGAAGGCGCCGGAAGGGTGAGGGTGACGTGTGGCTTTTCAAGCCCATGTCGCGACGGGCGGCAGGCTCATCAGGATCGCGTCGATATTGCCGCCGGTCTTGAGGCCGAACAGGGTCCCGCGATCGTAGATCAGGTTGAACTCGGCATAGCGCCCGCGCCATTCGAGCTGCTGCGCCTTGTCGGCATCGGTGAAGGGCATGTTCATCCGCGCGCGGACGATTCGCGGATAGACGTCGAGGAAGGCGCGCCCAACATCCTGGGTGAAGACGAAATTGGCGTCCCAATCGCCCTCGAGATGATCGAAGAAGATGCCGCCGACGCCGCGATGGACCTTGCGGTGGGGGATGTAGAAATAATCGTCGGCCCATTGCTTGAAGCGCGGATAATATTCGGGATCGTGCGGATCGCAGGCGGCCTGGAGCGCGGCGTGAAATTCGTCGGTGTCTTCGTCATAGGGGATCGGCGGGTTGAGGTCCGCGCCGCCCCCGAACCAGCGCTTGGTGGTCACCAGGAAGCGGCAGTTCATGTGCACCGCAGGAGCGTGCGGATTGGCCATGTGCGCGACCAGGCTGATGCCCGTGGCGAAGAAGTTCGGATCCTCGCCGGCGCCGTGGATCGATTTGGCGAATTCGCTCTCGAAGCTGCCGCCGACGGTGGAGACGTTGACTCCGACTTTCTCGAACACCTGTCCCTTCATCACTCCGCGCACGCCGCCGCCGCCATGTTCGCCGCTCGGATCTATGCGGTCCCAGGCGGTATAGTCGAAACGCGCGTCCGAGCCGGCTTCGCGCTCGATCGATTCGAACTCGGCGCAGATCGCATCGCGCAGCGATTCGAACCACATCCGCGCGGTCGCCTGCTGGTCGTCCATGTCGATCATGTTGGAAATCCCCCTGTCTGCCGCAGTGCTTCGGCCAGACCGATGCCCGCTGCAACGGAGAGGTTCAAGGATCGCGTGCCCGATTTGAGCGGAATGCGCACTGCCTCGTCGGCGCGGGCATGCACGAAATCGGGCGCGCCCGCGCTTTCCGATCCGAACAGCAAAGTGTCGCCCGGCTCGAACGTGGCATCGAGCAACGGCGTGCCGCCGCGCGTCGTGAACAGGATAAGCCGGCCGGGAAGCGCCGCGACGAAAGCGTCCCAATCGGCGTGGCGGCGGATCTCGACCTGCGCCTCATAATCCATCGCCGCGCGCTTGCGGCCCTTGTCGCTCCAGGGAAAACCCATCGGCTCGATCAGGTCCACCGCAACGTCGAAGCAGGCGCCAAGTCGAAGGACGGCGCCGACATTGCGGGCGATGTCGGGCTGAAACAGGGCTAGTCGCATCGGAGGCGAATAGCGCGAGGGCGGCAGGGCGTCATCCCGCTTCTTCGAACCACGCTTCCGCGAAAGCGGACAGGCGACGAAGGCCGGTTGAAGCCGCCCCCGTAAAATCCCTGTTGGCAAAGCCGTCCGGCCACGTCTATCAGGCCCGGCAGCCACCGGGGGCACCGGGCGGTTAGGGCGCGTTGCGTCCGCGTCTGTTACCGCGCGCTCGTCGCGGCGAAGTTTCGAAGTGCAAGGGCTGAAGCATGGCAACGCTAGAAGACGGTGTTTCCCCCACCCAGACGGTGATCGCATCGGGTGAAGTGGTGGAGAATCCGCGTCGTCGCGACTATCTCACGATCGCCGCAGTATCGTTCGCAGGCGTCGGCGCCGCGGTGACGGTGCTGCCGCTGATCAATTCGATGAATCCTTCGGCCGACGTGCTCGCCCTTTCGAGCACCGAACTCGACGTCTCGGCGATCGAGCCCGGCCAGGCGATCAAGACGAGCTTCCGCAAGCAGCCCTTGTTCGTACGCAACCTGACCCCGGCCGAAGTCGCCGCGGCAGATGCGGTGCCGATCTCGAGCCTGCGCGATCCGCAGACGCTGGAAGAGCGCACCAAGGAAGGCAAGACGAACTGGCTGATTACGCTGGGCGTGTGCACCCATCTCGGCTGCGTGCCGCTGGGTGCGGGCGAGGGCGAGAATCGCGGGCCGTTCGGCGGCTATTTCTGCCCCTGCCACGGCTCGGCCTATGACACCGCCGGCCGTATCCGTCAGGGGCCGGCACCCACCAACCTGGTGGTTCCCGATTATGCATTCACGTCCGACACTGTCGTCGTGGTCGGTTGAGGATAGACGCAGATGAGCTTCCCCTGGGCACGCCAGTACGAACCGAAATCGCCGCTCACGCAGTGGATCGACAGCCGTCTCCCGCTGCCGCGGTTCGTCTATAATGCAGTCGGCGCCGGATATCCGGTGCCGCGCAACCTCAATTATTTCTGGAACTTCGGCGTGCTCGCCGGGGTCTGCCTGGTCATCCAGATCGTCACCGGGATCGTGCTCGCGATGCACTTCCATTCCTCGGCCGCGGGCGCGTTCCAATCGGTGAACGGCACAATCATGCGCGACGTCAATGCGGGCTGGTTCCTGCGTTTCGCGCACGCCAACGGCGCCAGCATGTTCCTGCTGGTGATCTATATCCACATGTTCCGCGGGCTCTATTACGGTTCGTACAAGGCGCCGCGCGAGATGGTCTGGCTGATCGGCGTGGTGATCTTCCTGCTGCTGATGGCCACCGCCTTCATGGGCTATGTGCTCCCCTGGGGGCAGATGAGCTTCTGGGGCGCGCAGGTGATCACCGGCTTCTTCTCCGCCATTCCGGTGGTAGGCGAATGGGTCCGGGTCTGGCTGCTCGGCGGCTATGCGCCCGACGATGCGACGCTGAACCGCTTCTTCTCGCTCCACTATCTGCTGCCGTTCGTGATCGCAGGCGCCGTGATCCTCCACATCTGGGCGCTGCACATCCCGGGCTCGGGCAATCCGACCGGTGTGGAAGTGAAGGGCGAGCAGGATACCGTGCCTTTCCATCCATATTACACGGCCAAGGACGGCTTCGGGGTCGGGGTGTTCATGATCCTCTTCTCGACGCTGATCTTCTTCTACCCCGATCTGCTGGGCCATCCCGACAATTATGTCGCGGCGAACCCGCTGTCGACGCCAGCGCACATCGTCCCCGAATGGTATTTCTGGCCCTTCTACGCGATCCTGCGCGCCTTCACCGCGGACTTCATCATCTCGGCGAAGCTGTGGGGCGTGATCGCGATGTTCGGATCGATCCTGCTGCTGTTCTTCCTGCCCTGGCTCGACAAGTCGCCGGTGCGCTCGGCGAACTTCCGCCCGATGTACCGCATCGCCTTCTGGGTGCTGGTGGTCGACGTGCTTATACTCGGCTATTGCGGCGGATCGACCGCGACTCCGGCGATCGTCATCATCAGCCAGATCACCGCCGCTTATTATTTCGCGCACTTCCTGATCATCGTGCCGATCATCTCGCGCCTCGAGCGTCCCAAGCCGCTGCCCAACTCGATCACCGAGGCAGTGCTGGGCGATCATGGTGGCTCGCGGATGAGCGAAACGGCGTTGAGCGCGTAAAGGGGATCTGAGAAAATGCTTCCGCTGTTCATGCGCTCGATCAAGTTCCTGATCGGTTTCGCCTTCGTCGGCGTGCTGATGCTTGCTCTGGTCGGCACCATCATCGACACGATCCAGGAGCCCCCGCAGAAGACTGCGGAGGAGGAACTCCATCATCATCCCAAGAAGCTCGATCTCGCTTCGAACGGGCCATTCGGCAAGTTCGACAATGCGCAGATCCAGCGCGGCTTCCTGGTCTTCGAGAAGGTTTGCGCGAGCTGCCACTCGCTCAACATGGTCTCGTTCCGCGATCTCGAGCAGATCGGCTATAGCGAAGCCGAAGTGAAGAAGATCGCCAAGGACTGGCCGGTCAAGCAGCCGGTGCAGGACGAAAAGGCCGGCACCTGGGGCGAGCGCGACAATCTGGCGTCTGATCGCTTCCCCAAGGTCTTCTATCCGGGCACCGGCTCGCCGCCCGACCTTTCGCTGATGGCCAAGGCGCGGCACGACGGCGCGGCCTATGTCTATTCGCTGCTGACCGGATATGGCCATGAGCTGACCCCGGAGCAGCAGAAGCGCTTCCCGGGCGCCGTCACTCCCGAGGGCATGTATTTCAACCCCTATTTCGCCAACCTCAATATCGCGATGCCGCCGCCGCTGAACAGCGACGATCAGGTGACCTACACCGACGGCACGCGTGCGACGGTGGACCAGATGGCCAAGGACGTTTCGGCCTTCCTGGTGTGGACCGCCGAGCCGACCATGCAGACTCGCCACCGCGCGGGCCTTGCCGTGGTGCTGTTCCTGCTGATCACCACGATCCTCGCTTATGGCGCGTATCTGACGGTGTGGCGGGGCGTGAAGCACTAGGCTTCGACTTCGTACTGATTTGATGGAGATCCCGCCCGGGCAGTGCCCTGGCGGGATTTCTTTTGGCCGGAGGCCGATCATGAGCGCGCGCAACGACGATATCCGAGACCGCATTCGCACCATTCCCGACTTTCCCAAGCCCGGGATCCAGTTTCGAGATATCACGACCTTGCTACTCGATGCCGAGGGGCTGCGGCTTACGATCGAGCGAATGGCCGAGGGGGTTGCGGGCCCGATCGATCTCGTCGCGGGAATCGAAGCGCGCGGCTTCCTGTTCTGCGCGGCGCTGGCGGTGCGGCTGGGCACCGGTACGCTGCTGATTCGCAAGGATGGCAAGCTGCCCGGCGCGACGATCGCCGAGGATTACGCGCTCGAATATGGCACCGACAGGATCGCGATACATGCCGATGCCTGCGCGCCCGGCGCACGGATATTGCTGGTCGACGACTTGATCGCCACCGGCGGAACCGCGCGGGCAGCGGTGCGGCTGCTGCGCAAGGCGGGGGCCGAGGTCACCCAGGCGGCCTTCGTGGTCGACCTGCCCGAGCTCGGCGGGGCCGAGGCGCTGCGCGGCGACGGAATCGCGGTCAACGCGCTGGTGGCGTTCGACGGCCACTGAGGGACGGGAACCTCTGGCACGGCCACAACGTTCTCAAGGCATTAACGCAAGAAATGGCCGCCGCGGCAAGCCTTGCTGCCGCCTGAGAGGACCTTACGCATGACGATCCGTCGCATCGCCCCCATCGTGCTTCTCGTCGCCCTGGGCCTCGGTACTGCTGCCTGTACCGATGATCGCTACGGCCGCTATGGCTATTCCGCCATCTCCGTTGGCGCCGGCGGACCCGGTTATTATGACGATGGCTATGGCTACGCCAATTATGGCGCAGCGGGCTCCTACTTCGGCTGGTATGGCGACTATTATTATCCCGGCCAGGGCTATTACGTCTACGATCGCAACCGCCGACCCCACCGCTGGAACGATGGCCAACGCCGCTATTGGGAAACCCGCCGCAGCAATTGGCGCGGGGATCGCCGCGAAATCCGCGCGAATTGGCAGGATTTCAGGTCCGAACGCCGTGACGATCGCCAGGACTTCCGCACCGAGCGTCGCGGCGATCGCAACGCCTATCGCCAGGGCCAGGTCAGCCGGCCCGAGTTTCGCCAGGACCGGCGCGAGGACCGGCAATCGTTTCGTCAGGACCGCCGCGGTGACCGGCGCGCACTCAGCCGGGAAAATCGGCGCGACCGGCGCGACTAATCTGGCAACATCAGCGCATATGATGGCGCTGCCGCGAGATTCACTCGTTGGGGCGCCGGCGCATTAGAGCGATCGCGATGAAGCGAAGAACTGGTTCGTCCTTCTGGTTGAAGGTCGTCATCTGGCTTCGCACGCTGCCCATCTCGGGCCGGCTTTGCGAGGGGCGGACTTCCAGCGCCTCGCTCTCGCAGCGCAACGTGTCGCCCGGATAGACCGGCTTCAGCCAGCGCAGTTCGTCGACGCCCGCGGCGCCCAGGCTGGCCTGTGGATGCTCCTTCATATGCGCGACGAACATCGCCATGGTCATCGCGCTGGTATGCCAGCCGCTTGCCGCGAGCCGGCCGAAATGGGTCTGCGCCGCCGCCTCGTCGGATAGATGGAACGGCTGGGGATCATATTTCCCGGCGAAGTCGAGGACCTCTTCGCGGGTTACTTCATAGCGGCCGAAGCTGCGCTTCATCCCGACTTCGATATCATCCAGATACAGCATGACTTGGGTTTCGTTGAGAAACCGAAATTTGGCAAGAGGCCTATCGAACGAGCGCCCCTGCGAAGGGCGCATCGCTGCCATCCAGATCCGACCGGGCGGGCAGCTTCAGCAACGTGCGCAGCAGCGGATAGACGTCGGTCGCCTCGAAGGGCCCGAGCCGCGTCGGCCGGAATGCCGGCCCGTGTGCGATGAACAGCGCGGCCATATCGGGCGACTGATTGTCATAGCCGTGATTGCCGCCGGTGAAGGGCTTGGACGCGGGCTTGTCGTTGATCAGCCAGCCGGTCTCGGCGAGGCAGAGGATCGGCGGGACGCGCGGATTCCTGCCATAATGGAAGCGCGCCGGGATCTCGCGCTTGCGCCAGCATTGCATGTGCGGATGCGGGCGCAGCAACGCCGTCTCGACCGCCGCCTCCTTGCCCGGCAGCGGGGTCAGCGCGGCATAGGGTCCATATTCGAGCAGGTCGATCGAATCGCGTGCGACGACATCGCCGATCAGGATCACGCGCTCGCTGCTCGTCGCCGCCATGCCGTGATCCGATACAATGACGAGGTTGGCGGGCTGGCCCAGTTCGGCGAGCCCGGCGACGAGGTGGCCGATCTCTTTGTCTGCCGTTGCCACGGCCGCGATCGTGCGCGCGTCGGCGGGGCCGAAATCGTGCCCGACGCTGTCGACTGCGTCGAAATAGAGCGTCAGCAGGCGCGGCCGGATCGCCGCGGGCCGCCGGAGCCAATCGAGGATGCCGTTGATCCTTTGCTCGGGCGTGATCGCCTGATTGAACTGCTGCCAGTCGGAGGGGCGCTCGCCGCCTTCGACTTCCCAGTCGCTCGGCTTCGCCTTTCTGCCGCCGAGCGCGACGTTGGAGCCGGGCCAGAATTGGGTGCCGGTGCGGATGCCGGCATGTTCGGCGTCGAGCCAGATCGGTGAGGCCGCGCCCCACCAGAAGGGGTCGTCGTTGCTCATCGTGAAGGTCTCGTCGGGGCGCGAGGCATCCTTCATCTTGTTCGCCACCAAGCCGTGCCGGTCGGGGCGCAGCCCGGTAACCAGCGTCCAGTGATTGGGGAAGGTCTTGCTGGGGAAGCTGGGCCACATTGGTCCGCTCGCCCCCTCGGCGGCGAGACGCGAGAGGTTGGGGGTGACGCCGCGTTCCAGATAGTCGGGACGAAAGCCGTCGATCGAGACGAGGATCGTCACCGGCGCGCGGGCTTCGGCAAGCGCTGAAGGCTGCGGGGCTATGGCGGGGCCAGTGGCGCAGGCCTGCAGGAAAGCGGCGAGGGCCGCGGCGACGAGCTTCGATGTCCAGCGCATGGCGTGCCCTGCCACGCGATTGTTGCGGCGAAAAGTCCTACTGTCCGAGCGCGAGCCGGGCGAACAGCGTGCCGCTGATCGGCGCCTTGCCATACGCCGCGTCCAGCGCCGCCGGCTTGGCATAGGCCGCGAGCGATCCGCCCAGCGCCAGCTCCGCCGCCTTGCCCAGCGGAATGCGATGGGCATAGCCCGCCTCGAAGCGGGTTATGCGGAAAAGCCGATCGTGGAGCGGATCGGCATGATCGGGGAACAGCTCGTCATTGGCGACATTCTCGATGCGACCGAACAGGCTGTGGTGGCGGGACAGGTCCCAGTTCGCTTCACCCACCCAGGCCGTGAGCGTATCGCCGGGCAGGCGGTTCTTGGCCGAGAAACCGAGCATCGCCGAGAGGCCGCCGCGCGCATAATGGAGGCTCGCGGTGGTGCGCGCCTCATCCTCGCCCGGATGCTGGACTTCGGGCTCCTTGAGCCGGCCGTGGCTGATCTGCGCGGTCCAGTGCGGCGAGGGGGTCCAGGTCGCGCGGACGCTCCAGCTGTCGAGCCGGGGCGTATCGATGTTCCAGCGCGCCTCGTCGGGCTCGCGGCCCTTGAAGGCCGAGCCTTCGAACTGGAAGGCGTCGGTCTTCGCGCCCGCGGTGACGACGCCGTAAGTGATATGCGTGCTGTCGAACCAATGGTGGCCGATCGGCGAGAGCGGCAGATAGCGCGCGGAGCGGCGGTGCATGAAGGCGCTGGGGCCGAGCGCGGGCTCGGCGACCGGGCCGCCATAGAGGAACAGGCTGGTGCCCGGAGCTATGTCGACATCGGCGCGGGCGGAGAGCTCCATGAACAGATCGTGCGGATGCTGGCGATCGACCAGCGGGCGGCCGTTGGCGGTCTCGCCGGTGGCGAACAGGTTCGGATAGCCGCGCCGGCCCATTGCGGGCTCGAGGCTGAGCATCGCGCGAAACTCGATGCGGGCATATTCGGCGATCGGGCGCGAGGCGCTGAGCATCGCCATCGACTGGACGACCGCCATATCGTCGCCGCGCGGGCCGCCTTGATCGGTATAGACGCCGGTGAGCACGCCGTGCGCCATCAGCATCCAGTTGCCGGTGGTGGTGGCATGGAAGCCGCGCATCGCGCCCTCGGCCGCGGGGAGCAGCGCCGAGCCCGATCCGCCGACCGCGTTGGCGCCCATCCCGGGCATCGCGGCCATGTCGTGCATGCTGTGGTCCATCGCCGCCTCCTGCGGCGCGGGGGCGGGCTGGGCTGGCATGTCGTGCATGCTGTGGTCCACCGGCGCCTCCTGCGGCGCGGGGGCGGGCTGGGCGGGCATGTCATGCATCGAATGATCCTGTGCCGCCGCGGCGACCGGGAACAGCAGCGTGGCGAACAGCAGCCGCCGCATCACGCCATCCCGCCGGACGCGCACGTCAGCATCCAGATCGCCATCGCAACCATCATCACATTCTCCGTAAGCGACAGGAAACCGAGCGGCACATTGCTGTCGCCGCCCATGCAGGCGCATTTGAGCGTGCGCCGCTCGATATAGACTGCCTTGAACACCGAAACCGCGCCGGTCCCGCCGATCACGAGCGCAAGCGGCGCTGCGAACCAGGTCAGCGCGCCCGCGACCATCAGCACCCCCGCGAGCCCCTCCGCGAACGGATAGACATAGGCATAGGGCACCCAGCGCCGCGCCAGCAGGTCATAGTTGAGGAACATCGTCGAGAAGCGCTCGACACTCTGCAGCTTGAGCAGTGCCAGCACGCACATGCTGAAAGCGACGAACCATTCGCCGGCGCGCAGCGTGAAGGGCGTGCCCTCCACCGCGAAGCTCGCCGCCAAGGCCATCAGCCCGGTCATCGCGAAGACGGCGATTACCGGTGTGTAGCTCGTAGCGCCCGGGTTTGGCACGGGGCGGCCGAAGAAGCGACGCAGATCATCGTGCCCGCCGATCCGCTTGCCGCCGATGAAAGTCTGCGGGGTGGTGGCGACGCCATGCTCGGCCTTGAACGCGTCCGTTTCGGCGCGGGTGCGCAGCGGCCGATCGTCCACCGCAAAACCGTGACGTTCGAGCAGATGCTTCGATTTCAGGCCATAGGGGCAAATGTGCCCCGGCATGACCATGCGATAGAGCGTCGCCTGCCTGTCCTTTGTCGTCATGCGGCCTATATAGCTTCCGTACCATGGTACGGAGTCAAGCGATGCCCGGGATGACGATCGGAATGTTGGCGCGCGAGGGCGGGGTGGGGGTGGAGACGATCCGCTATTATCAGCGCCGCGGGCTGCTGGAGGCACCAGCGCGGCCCGATCCCTATGGCGGCGTCCGCCGCTATGGCGCGCCCGACGCGCGGCGGCTCAAGTTCATCCGCTCGGCACAGGCGGCGGGCTTCACGCTGGAGCAGATCGGCGAATTGCTCGCGCTCGATGCTACAGACGACCGCGCCCGAGCCCGCGAGCTGGCGCGCGAGCGGATCGCGGCGCTCGATGCCAAGATCGCCGAGATGACGGCGGCGCGGGACTCGCTGCGCAAGCTGGCGCGGGAATGCAGCGCGGGCGGAGCGGGACCTTGTCCGATCATCGCTTCGTTCGAGGGGTAGGGTTGTTCGCGAAAACCAGCACGCCCGGCGATGCTCGCCACAGACCTAGCGCGCCAACCTTATAGGCGGTGAATAGTCGGCCATCGTCATGAACACGCTATCGACCCTCGCCACCAGCTTGCCGCCGGCCTCCGACGCGGCCACCACTGCGCGCCACGCTGGATCTACCCCGAAAGCCTTCCACGCCGCGTCCCTTTGCGCGCGGCTCGGATAGGCAAGCACATAGACCAGGCGTCCTTCGGGCGCGTCTTTGGTCGGCTGCTCATTCCAATAAGCGACGTTATGCATGCCGTGCTTCTCGAAAAGCCGGAGCGTATGGTCGCGAAATCGAGCGTTGAGCGCGGCCAGCTTGCCCGGTGCAGGATGGTAGATCCGCAGCTCATAGACCGCAGTCTCCGGATCGACCGCCGAGTGTTGGGCAGAGGCCGGGGCGGCGGTGGTGACCAAAGCGAGGCAGGCGTACAAGGCATGGCGCATTGACGAACTCCCGATGAGGCAGAAAGGATGGCGGCTTTCGAAAGCGCCGTAGCGGTCTCGTCGCCTTCTCGGTTTCCAGCAGCCTGACCAGGATAGCCGAACGCGGCCAATTGGCGAGACTGCTTCGACCGCAAGCGGCCGCCGCTTCGGCGTCTCAACTATGCAAGAAGTGCATCACGTCGCCGTCCTGGACGACATAGGCCTTGCCCTCGGCGCGCAGCTTGCCCGCCTCGCGCGCCTTGGATTCCCCGCCCAGCGCGACATAATCGTCATAGGCGATCGTCTCGGCGCGGATGAAGCCCTTCTCGAAATCGGTGTGGATCTCGCCCGCGGCCTCGGGGGCGGTGGCGCCGGCGTGGACGGTCCAGGCGCGGGCTTCCTTGGGGCCGACGGTGAAGAAGGTCAGCAGGTGCAGCAATTTGTAGCCGGCGGTGATGACGCGGGCGAGGCCGGTTTCCTCCAGCCCCAGCTCGGCGAGGAAGTCGCCGCGATCCTCGGCGGGCATCGTCGCGATCTCGGCCTCGATCGCGGCGGAGACGACGACGGCCTCGGCGCCCTCGGCCTTGGCCTTGGCGAACACCTTGGCCGAAAGGTCATTGCCGTTGGCGGCATCCTCCTCGTTGACGTTGCAGACATAGAGGACGGGCTTGCCGGTCAGTAGCTGCGCCTGGGCAAAGGCGCGGGCTTCCTCGGCATCCTTGGGCACGGTCAGCCGGGCGGGCTTGCCTTCGCGCAGCAGATCGAGCGCCTGCCCCAGGACCGAGGCGACGACCTTGGCCTCCTTGTCGCCCTGGGTCGCCTTCTTGGCGGCGGCGGGCACGCGCTTTTCCAGGCTTTCGAGATCGGCGAGCATCAGCTCGGTTTCGACGGTATCGGCGTCGGCGATCGGATCTACCTTGTTGTCGACATGCTGGATGTCGTCATTCTCGAAGCAGCGCAGGACGTGGACGATCGCGTCCACCTCGCGGATGTTGCCGAGGAACTGGTTGCCCAGGCCCTCGCCCTTGCTCGCGCCGCGGACCAGGCCGGCGATGTCGACGAAGCCGAGCTGGGTCTCGATGATCTTCTGCGATCCCGCGATCTTGGAGAGCGCGTCGAGCCGCTTGTCGGGCACGCCGACATTGCCGACGTTGGGCTCGATCGTGCAGAAGGGATAGTTGGCCGCCTGCGCCGCTGCCGTCTCGGTAAGCGCGTTGAAGAGCGTGGACTTGCCGACGTTGGGCAGACCAACGATGCCGCAGCGGAAACCCATGAGTGAAAGCCTGTTCGTGCAAAGAGAAAGGATGGCTGCGCCGATAGAGGGTTCACGCCCGCTTTTCCAGCGGGCAAAGGCTGCGTCGCGCGCGGCGCTTGAGCGGCTCCCCAAAAGCCCCTATTGCCGACGCGAGGCCATTACGTTCGAAACCAACGGCCACGGCTCGTCGCTTGACGCATCCCCGTTCATCTGGGGTACAGGCGCGCGAGGCTTTTGCGAATGCATCGCAGTGAATATATTAGGAGTACGGAATGATTCGCCGTCACATCATCATGGGCGCCACCTTGGCGACACTCGCGCTGGCAAGCTGCGGCGGCGGTGACGACGATCCCACCCCGACCCCCTCGCCTACCGCAACCCCCACCCCGACGCCGACTGCGTCGCCGACCTATGCGACCTTCCCGCTGGCAGGCGCAGTCGAGTTCAACACGATCAACGCGGCGACCAGCTATACGGGCGATCCGGCCGCCGGCGCCGTGACGCTGGGCGTCGCGAGCACTGAATCCTTCTCGTCGCGCGTGCGGCTGGCCACCAGCAATGCCATCGCCACCGCAACCTATGTGATCCGCGAGAATGTCGAGGAATCACGCTTCGTGAACGCCAACGTGTCGGTCCAGCCGTCACCGGCGGTGAGCGAGTTCGTGTTCCGCACCATCGACGCGGCGACAGCAGGCAAATTCTCGCAGCTCGAATTCCTGAACAATTCGATTCCGTCGCAGGTCACCAGCGACGCTTCGCTCGCGCTGACCAACGTCAGCTATGCCAATTGGTGGCGCGGCGATTCGACCACGGGCGCGAAGCGGATCACCACTTCGGTATTCGGCTATCAGACCGCGCTGACCGACATGCCTACGACGGGCACCCAGGCCTATGCCTCGCGCGTCGTCGGGCGCCTGGTGAGCGTGACCGGGGCGGCGTCTAGCGTGCTGAGCGTTTCGGGCACGGTCACGACTTCGGTCAACTTCTCGACCGGGCTCGTCGACATGACGCTGAACCTGACCACGATCCCCGCCGCAGGCGGGGCACCGGTAACCTATGGTACCTTCACGGCGCAGGGTGCGATCCCGGTCGGCCAGAACCAATTCACCGGGAGCTTCACCACGGGGAGCCCGCTCTCGGGCACGGTCGCAGGCGGTTTCTTCGGCTCGCAGGGCAAGGAAATCGGCATCACCTTCGCCGCTTCGGGTACCATCGGCGGCGCGAACCAGCGGCTGGTGGGCGTGGTCGTCGGCAAGAAGTAAGCAGGCTCGATCGATCGAAGGGGGCTCCGGGAAACCGGGGCCCTTTTTCGTGCCGAAGCCGCGCTTAGCGATTGAATCGCGGACGAAAACCTATGTTAACATGGGGTGTCGCAAGCTCGGTTAGGGTTTTTCGTCGCGCGCCGATCAGGGGGTTCGACGGTCGGAGTTGAGGCTCCCGCCTCGCCGAGATGCTTACGTGCTGCAAGCTGCCGAGCCATCGCACCCCTGCACATCGCCCAACGCGCTGCTGCGCTCGTTGCATCCGGCCGACCAGAGGCTGCTGAGCCCGCATCTCGCCAGCGTCGCGCTGAAAGCCGGCGAGGTGGTCGAGCGCTCTGGCGTTTCGGCGAGCACGATATTCTTTCCGGAAACCGCCGTCATCTCGGTGCTGGACGGTGCGGGGGAGGCCAGCCGTCCCGACCTCGGCGTGATCGGACGCGAGGGCATGGTCGGGTGGACGATTCTGCTGGGCGATTGCCAGGCCACGACGACCGCGGTCGTGCGGGTGCCCGGCACTTCGCTCGCGATTCGACCTAAGCCATTGGTTCGCGCATCGCATCTCAGCAAGAGCCTTCAGGCCGCGTTGCTGGGCTTCGTGCACGATTTCATGGGGCAGATGGCGGGTACGATCGTATCGAGCGCCGAATCGCTCGAACGTCGCGTCGCGCGCTGGCTGATCCTGCTCCACGATCGGACCGAGGGCGATGCGCTCGCGCTCACCCACGACCATATTTGCAGCGCGCTCCATGTCCGCCGGGCCAGCGTGACCGATACGGTGCATGTCCTGGAGGGATATGGGGCGCTGAAATGCTCGCGGTCGCGGATCGTCGTGCGGGATCGTGCGCGTCTCGAACTCGCCGCGGGGGTGCCCGCGCGCATCAGTCCTGCAGCCGCAACGCCACTTCGCTCATGAACCGCGCGTCGTTGCCCTCGGCCAGCCAAGGCGCCTCAGCGGCGACTGCGCCCAGCATATCGACAAGCGGCTCGATCTCCGCCTTGGCGTAATTGCCCAGCACATAGCCGGTCACGCGATCCTTGTGCCCGGGATGGCCGATGCCGAGCCGGACGCGGCGGAAATCGGGGCCGATATGCGCGTCGGTCGAGCGAAGGCCGTTATGCCCCGCGGTGCCGCCGCCGACCTTTACCTTCACCTTGAAGGGGGCCAGGTCGAGCTCGTCGTGGAACAGCGTTACGTCGGCGGGGGCGAGCTTGTAGAAGTCCATCGCGGCGCGGACGGCGCGGCCGCTTTCGTTCATGAAGGTGCCGGGCTTGAGCAGGACGATCTTCTGCGCGCCGATCCGCCCTTCCTGGGTCCAGCCCTGGAACTGCTTCTTGGGCGCGGAGAAATCATGCACTTCGGCGATCGCGTCGAGCGCCATGAAGCCGACATTGTGCCGGTGCATTGCATATGTGGGGCCCGGATTGCCGAGGCCGACCCAGAGCTGCATCCCAATCCCCAAAAACAAAATCGCCCCCGGGCCCTAAGGCGCGGAGGCGATTTTTTGAACTGTGAAGTTCGGACGGAGGCTTATTCGCCCTCGGCCGCTGCTTCGCTGTCGCCTTCCCCGGCTTCGCCTTCGCTCGACTTGAGCGCCGACGGCGCCACGACGGTGGCGATGGTGAAGTCGCGATCGGTGATCGCCGAGGTCGCGCCCTTGGGCAGCGTGACTGCGGAGATGTGGATCGAATCACCGACTTCGACGCCCTTGAGCGAGATCGTGATGTCGTCGGGAATGTTCGACGCTTCGCAGATCAGCTCGAGCTCATGACGGACGACGTTGAGCACGCCGCCGCGCTTGATGCCGGGCGATTCTTCTTCGTCGGTGAAGATGATCGGCACGGCCACCTGGACGCTGGCATGCTCGGAGATGCGCAGGAAATCGACATGGATCGGGCGATCGGTGACGACGTCGAAGGTCACGTCCTTGGGCAGCGTGCGCTGGCCCGCCACCATCACCACCGAATTCATGAAGTGGCCGGTCATCAGCAGCTTCATGAGCTCGCGCTCGTTGACGTGGATGCCTAGTGGCTCTTCCTTGTTGCCGTAGATCACGGCGGGGACGCGGCCTTCACGACGCAGCGCCCGGGAGGCTCCCTTGCCAACCCGGTCGCGCGTCTCGGCCGACAGCTCAAGCATGTCGCTCATGTGTCGATTCCAATGCGCTTATGTGTTTCAGTTACCATGCGCCGGCAAGCCTCCAGGGATGACCCTGCCGGAACAAGCGCGCGCCTGTAGCGGAAAGAGGGGCGGGGGGCAAGTATAGCTCCTCCCCGGCACGGGGAGGGGGACCGCCGCGAAGCGGTGGTGGAGGGGGCGGGCCGCAAAGGACGTCGCTCGTGGAGAGCCCCCTCCACCAGCTTCGCTGGTCCCCCTCCCCGTGCCGGGGAGGATCAGTAGGGCACCCGCTCGGCCTTCAGCCCGCGCTTGGCCAGCTCCGCTTGCACGCTCGACCCGCCGGCGAGATGCCCGGCTCCCACCGCGACGAACAAGGTCCCCGGTTGCTGCATCCGTTCCGCGATCCAATCCGCCCATTTCTGGTTGCGCTCCACCAGCAGCGTCCTTGCCAGTTCGGGCGAGCGGGCCAGGTCGGCATTCATCATCCGCCCCAGCCCGTCGGCATCTCCCGCGCTCCACGCCGTGATCATCCGGTCGATCGTCTCGCCCGCCTTGGGCAGCTCGTCGATCGTTTCGATCAGCAGCGCGCGCTGCGCCGCCACCGGCAGCCGATCGAAAAAACCGAGCTGCTCGCGCGCGGTCTCCAGTCCGATCACCGGCTTGCCCGCCGCCTTGGCCGCCGCGGTCAGCACCGCTTCGGCGCCGTCTTTCTGATCGTAGCCCAGCTGGCGCAGCGGCGCGGCGGAGAGGGTGGTCGCCGCCAGCCAGGGTTCGGCGCGATCGAGCGCGTCGGGAGCGAGGCCTATTTCGGGCAACGCCGCGCGGAACTTGCCCGCGGCCTCGGCGGGCAATTGGTCGGGCAAGGTGGGGCCGGAGGTCGTCATCCCCAGCTCGGCGACGATCGCCTGCATCTCGCGATCGGGCGGGATGACCAGCTCGAGCACCAGCGCATCGCTGGCATCGAATGCCTTGCGCACCGCTTCGTCCAACCAGCTCAGCCCCGGGCGGAGCATATGCACCGTGCCGAACAGGTAGATCGTCGTGTCCGCGTCCTTCACCACCCACAGCGCCGGATCCGAATCCGTCGCCGGCTTCGGCCCGCAGCCGCCCAGCACCAGCAGCGCCAGCGCCATCATCATCGTCCGTATCATCACGCGACTGAGCGCGGCCCCGCCACCCTTGTCAATCCGGGCCTGCCGCGCCAAAGCGTCGCGCATATGTCCCAGCCTCTCAGCTTCCAGCGCATGATCCTGAAGCTCCATGATTATTGGAGCGAGCGGGGCTGCGTGATCCTCCAGCCGTACGACATGCAGATGGGCGCGGGCACCTTCCACCCCGCGACGACGCTGCGCGCGCTGGGGCCCGAGCCGTGGAACGCCGCCTTCGTCCAGCCCTGCCGCCGGCCCACCGATGGCCGCTATGGCGAGAATCCCAACCGGCTTCAGCATTATTACCAATATCAGGTGATCCTGAAGCCGAGCCCGGCCGATCTGCAGGAGCTCTATCTAGGCTCGCTGGCGGCGATCGGGATCGACTTCACGCGGCACGACATCCGCTTCGTCGAGGATGATTGGGAATCGCCGACGCTCGGCGCCTGGGGGCTGGGCTGGGAAGTGTGGTGCGACGGGATGGAAGTGACCCAGTTCACCTATTTCCAGCAGATGGGCGGCTTCGACTGCAAGCCGGTGGCGGGCGAGCTGACCTACGGGCTCGAGCGGCTGGCCATGTATATCCAGAACAAGGACAGCGTGTACGATCTGGCGTTCAACGATGCCGGGGTGTCCTATGGCGACGTGTTTCTCGAGAATGAGAAGCAGATGTCGAAATGGAATTTCGAGATCGCGGACACCGATGCGCTGTTCGATCTGTTCCGCAAGGCAGTGGCCGAATGCGAGAATTGCCTGGCCGCGGCGCTGCCGATCCCCGCCTACGAGCAGGCGATCCTGGCGAGCCACGTCTTCAACCTGCTCCAGGCGCGCGGGGTCATCTCGGTGGCGGAGCGCCAGGCCTATATGGGCCGCGTGCGCGATCTCGCGAAGGGTTCGTGTGAGGCGTGGATGGCGCACAAGAAGCCTGAATGGGATGCGCGCTACCCGGAGTGGGTGGCGTGACCGAAGACTTCCTCCTCGAGCTCCGCTCCGAAGAAATCCCCGCGCGGATGCAGGAGAAGGCGCGGACCGATCTCGCGACCCTGTTCGGCGATCGGCTGAAAGCGCTCAACCTCGCCTTCGAATTCATCGAAAGCTATGCCACCCCGCGGCGCCTCGCGCTGATCGTCCGCGGCGTGGCCGAGACCACCACCGCGATGACCGAGGAGCGCAAGGGCCCCCGCGCCGATGCGCCGGCGCAGGCGATCGAGGGCTTCCTGCGCTCGACCGGCCTTACCCGCGACCAGCTGGTCGCGCGCGACGACGGCAAGGGCGGGCAGGTGTTGTTCGCGGTGATCGAGCGTCCCGGCGTGGTCGCCGGATCGGTGCTCGCCAGCGCCGCCTCCCATGCAATCCACGCCTTCGCCTGGCCCAAGTCGATGCGCTGGGGTGCACCGTCGATCTCGACCGAGAGCCTGCGCTGGGTCCGCCCGCTCCAGGGGATCGTGGCCTTGCTGGGCGACAAGCTCGTGCCGATCGAAGTCGCCGGGCTCAAGAGCGGCGCCGCGACCGTCGGCCACCGCTTCCACCATCCGGGCGTGATCACGATCGGCTCGGCCAACGACTATGTCGAGAAGCTGCGCGCATGCCACGTCATCGTCGACGGCGCCGAGCGCCGCGGCATCATCGCGGTCGGCGCCAAGATGGCCGCGACGAAGGCGGGACTGACTCTCGTCGAGGACGAAGGGCTGCTCTACGAGAATGCCGGGCTGACCGAATGGCCGGTGCCCTTGCTCGGGCGGTTCGATCCCGAATTTCTGTCGGTGCCGCCCGAAGTGATCCAGCTGACGGCGCGGGTGAACCAGAAATATTTCGTATGCAGGGACGGGGAAGGCAAGCTCGCCAATGCCTTCGTCTGCGTGGCGAATATCGACGCGATGGATGGCGGCGCGCGGATCGTCGAGGGCAATCAGAAGGTGCTCGCGGCGCGGCTGAGCGATGCGCGCTTCTTCTACGACACCGATCTGAAGGTGGCGCTGGAGGAGAGCGCGAAGAAGCTCGAGAAGATCGTGTTTCACGAGAAATTGGGCACGGTGGCCGACAAGGTCGATCGGGTGGCCAAGCTGGCGCGCTGGCTGGTGGAAGAAGGGATCATATCCTGCCCGGCACGGGGAGGGCGACCATCGCAAGGCGATGGTGGAGGGGGCGAGCCACAAGCGACACCCTCCGCGGAGAGCCCCCTCCACCGTCCTGCGGACGGTCCCCCTCCCCGTGCCGGGGAGGATAAGGAGCGCCTCGCCGCCCTCGCCGAACGCGCCGCCCGGCTCGCCAAGGCGGACCTCGTCACCGGCATGGTCGGCGAATTCCCCGAGCTGCAGGGCCTGATGGGCGGCTATTACGCCCTCGCCCAGGGCGAAGACCCCCAGGTCGCCGACGCGGTCCGCGATCACTACAAGCCGGTCGGGCAGGGGGACGAGGTTCCGACTGCGCCGGTTACCGTGGCGGTGTCGCTGGCGGATAAGTTGGACAGCATCACCCAGTTCTTCGGCGCTGATCTCAAGCCGAGCGGCTCGAAGGATCCGTTCGCGCTGCGGCGCTCGGCGCTCGGCCTGCTCGCGTTGATTTTCGATAATGGTCTGCGCTTCCCGCTTCGCGCGGCAGTCAGCAGCGAAGTGCTCGATTTCTTCGCCGACCGCCTCAAGGTTCAGCAAAAGGAAGCCGGCGTCCGCCATGACCTCATCGACGCGGTGTTCGCGCTCGGCGGCGAGGACGACCTCGTTCGGCTGCTCGCCCGCGTCCACGCGCTCCAGGCGTTCGTCATCACCGAGGACGGCAAAAATCTTCTCGCCGGTTACAAGCGCGCCGCGAACATCCTCAAGAAGGAAAGCTTCACTCCCGGCGAAGTCGTCGACAACGAGATGTATGAGGCGGCGCCCGCCGAAGCCGCGCTGATCGAGGCGCTCGATGCCGCCGAGCCCCGCGCCGAGGCGGCTATCGCCGGTGAGGATTTCGAAGCGGCGATGGCGGCGCTCTCGTCGCTGCGCGGGCCGATCGACACCTTCTTCGAGCAGGTCATCGTCAACGATCCCGATCCGTTCAAGCGCGAGATGCGGCTGAGCCTGCTCGCCCGGATGCGCGACGCGGTGCACAAGGTCGCCGATTTCAGCCGGATCGACGGGTGACGATGCCGGCACGACCGACAACGTGATCAGGGTTACGCGACGGTCGATGCTGCGCTAGCGGCATGCGTCCCCGGGGGCATGTTGGGGTCAGAAGGAGTTTCGATGACGCGCTATGTGTACCGCTTCGGCGGCGGGGTTTCCGACGGGGGCCAGGGCGACAAGAATCTGCTCGGCGGCAAGGGCGCGAATTTGGATGGCATGGCGGGCATCGGCCTGCCCGTCCCTCCGGGCTTCACCATCTCCACGCCGGTCTGCGCGCTTTATTATGACGAGGGCGGTACCTTTCCGGACAGCCTGAAGGCCGAGGTCGCTTCGGGCATCGCGCATATCGAGGGCATCACCGCCAAGCGTTTCGGCGATCCCGCCGATCCCTTGCTTGTCTCGGTGCGGAGCGGCGCACGCGCCTCGATGCCGGGCATGATGGATACCGTCCTCAATCTCGGCCTCAACGACGCGACCGTCGCGGGTCTCGCCGAGATCAGCGGCGACGCGCGTTTCGCCTGGGACAGCTATCGCCGCTTCATCCAGATGTATTCGGACGTTGTGCTCGAGCTCGACCACGACCGCTTCGAGGAAGCGCTTGAGATCGCCAAGGAAGATCGTGGCTATTATCTCGATACGGATCTGAGCGCCGCCGACTGGCAGGCGCTGGTCGCCGAATATAAGGCGATCGTCGAGAAGCTTTGGGGCAAGCCCTTCCCGCAGGACGTGCACGATCAGCTGTGGGGCGCGATCGGCGCGGTGTTCGGATCGTGGCAGTCCGAGCGCGCCAAAGTCTATCGCCGCTTGAACGATATTCCCGCCGATTGGGGCACCGCAGTCAACGTCCAGGCGATGGTCTTCGGCAATATGGGCGACACCTCGGCGACGGGGGTTGCCTTCACCCGCGATCCCGCCACCGGCGAGGCGGCTTATTATGGCGAGTTCCTGATCAATGCCCAGGGCGAGGATGTCGTCGCTGGCATCCGTACGCCCCAATATCTTACGCGTGCGGCAAGGGAACGCGCAGGGGCCAAGCCGCTGTCGATGGAAGAGGCGATGCCAGAGGTCTATGGCCAGCTCGCAGACGTGTTCGACCTGCTCGAACGCCACTATCGCGACATGCAGGACATCGAGTTCACGGTGGAGCGCGGCAAGCTGTGGATGCTCCAGACGCGCAGCGGCAAGCGCACCGCCAAGGCTGCGCTCAAGATTGCGGTCGACATGGCGAATGAAGGGCTGATCACGCGCGAGGAGGCGATCCTGCGCGTCGATCCGATGGCGCTCGATCAATTGCTCCACCCGACGCTCGATCCACAAGCGGTGCGCGACGTGCTGACCAAGGGGCTGCCGGCATCCCCCGGCGCGGCTTCGGGCTTCGCGGTGTTCGACAGCGACACCGCCGAGAAGCGCGCTGCGGCGGGCGAAAGCGTTATCCTGGTGCGGGTCGAGACCAGCCCCGAGGACATCCACGGCATGCACGCGGCGCGCGGCATTCTCACCGCGCGCGGTGGGATGACCAGCCACGCCGCAGTGGTGGCGCGCGGCATGGGGCGGCCCTGCGTCTCCGGCGCGGGGACGCTGGCGATCGTTGCCAAGGAAAAGCTGTTCCGCGTGGGCGGGCGCGAGGTGCGCGAAGGCGACACGATCACGATCGATGGCACGACCGGCGAAGTGATGTTCGGCGCGGTGCCGACCGTCCAGCCCGAACTGTCGGGCGATTTCGGCACGCTGATGGAATGGGCCGACGAGAAGCGCCGCCTCAGGGTCCGCGCCAATGCCGAGACGCCGCTCGATTGCCGCACCGCGCGCGAGTTCGGCGCCGAGGGCATCGGGCTTTGCCGCACCGAGCATATGTTCTTCGAACAGTCGCGGATCACGGCGGTCCGCCAGATGATCCTCGCCTCGGACGAAGCCGGCCGCCGCGCCGCGCTGGAGAAATTGCTCCCCGAGCAGCGCAGCGATTTCGTCGAGATTTTCGAAGTGATGGTCGGGCTGCCCTGCACGATCCGCCTGCTCGATCCGCCGCTCCACGAATTCCTGCCGCATGAGGAAGCCGAGTTCGTCGAAGTCGCGGCCGCGGCGGGGCTCGACGTCGAGACGCTCAAGCGCCGCGCGGCCGAGCTGCACGAATTCAACCCCATGCTGGGCCATCGCGGCTGTCGGCTGGGCGTGACCTATCCCGAAATCTACGAGATGCAGGCGCGCGCGATCTTCGAAGCGGCGATCGAGGTGGCGGAGAAATCAGGCGATGCGCCGATTCCCGAAGTGATGATTCCGCTGGTCGCCACGCGGCGCGAGCTCGAGCTGATGAAGATCGTGGTCGACAAGGCGGCGGAGGCGGTGTTCGCCGAGAAGGGCCGGCGGATCGAATATCTGGTCGGCACGATGATCGAGCTGCCCCGCGCCGCGCTGCGCGCCGCCGAGATCGCCGAAGTCGGCGAATTCTTCAGCTTCGGCACCAACGATCTGACCCAGACAGCGCTGGGCGTCAGCCGCGACGACGCCGCGCGCTTCCTCACCACTTATGTGGAGAAGGGCATCTACGCCAAGGATCCGTTCGTCAGCCTCGACGTCGAAGGGGTGGGCGAGCTAATCGAGATCGCCGCCGAGCGCGGCCGCGCCACCCGGCCCGACATCAAGCTGGGCATTTGCGGCGAGCATGGCGGCGATCCCGCGAGCATCGATTTCTGCGAGCGGACCAAGCTCGATTATGTCTCGGCCTCGCCCTATCGCGTGCCGATCGCGCGGCTCGCGGCCGCGCAGGCGGCGTTGCGCGAGGGTTGAGGCAGGATCACAGGCGTCGCGTCTCGTCGGGGACCACCGGCGACGGCGCGACCTCAACCGCGGCGGGCGTCGAGGCATCGAGCAAGCGGGCCAGCCGGCCATTTTCAGCCTCGAGCTCGCGGATCCGCTGATTGGCGTCGCGCAGATCGTCTTCGGCGCGGCTGCGCGCAGTGGAATGCGCCAGCTCCTCGGCCTGGTAGCGCTCGCGCCACTTGCGCCCGCCCGAGCTGCTGGCGAGGCCGAATAGCCAGCCCGCGAACAGGGTCAGCGCCAGGGCCACGAGCTGCGTGGGGGTATGGAATGGCAATTCGGTCATCAAGCGATCCTCCCTGTTATGGGAAGAAGCTACGCCTTCATGCGCGGCGGCGCCACCTTGTTAAGCCGTGCGCGGCTCAGCTCATCAACGCGTCGTTGATCGAGCAGGCCGCGGGCCCCAGGATCACGATGAACAGCACCGGGAGGATGAAGAGGATCAGCGGGATCGTCATGATCGCCGGCAGCCGTGCGGCCTTTTCCTCGGCGCGCATCATCCGCTCGTTGCGGAACTCGGCCGAGAGGACGCGCAGGGCGGAGGCGAGCGGGGTGCCGTATTTCTCGGTCTGGATCATGGTGGTGACCACGCCGCGGATCGCGTCGAGATCGATGCGGTTGGCGAGATTCTCGAACGCCTGGCGGCGATCGGTCAGGAAGCCCAGCTCGATCGCGGTGAGCGCGAATTCGTCGCCCAGCTCGGGATAGGCCTTGCCCAATTCCTTGGCGACGCGGTGGAAGGCGGCGTCGACGGTCAGACCCGCCTCGGCACAAATCACCAGCAGATCGAGCGCGTCGGGCAAGCCCTTGCGGATAGCGTGGCTGCGCTTGGTGATCTTGTTCTTCAGATAGAGATCGGGCGCCTTGTAGCTCAGGATGAAGCTGGCTGCGACAAGGCCATAGGCCTTCAGCGGGCTCCAGTCGGAGAACATGCTGGTGCCATAGACCATGTAGAGCACCGGTCCGCCGATCACGATCGGCAGCACCAGCCGGCCGAGGATGACGCCGACCGCCCATTCCTTGCGGCGAATGCCCGCCTGGAGCAGCTTGGTTTGCGCGGCCTTGACCTGGCTTTCCTGCAGCACCTTGAGCGAGGAGAGGAAGGCGCGGATGCGATCGGTGGTGTCGCTTTTCTGGACCAGCTTGGCGCGGCGCTTCGAGGTGGAGGCCGTGATGCCCGCCTTCAGCTGCTCGCGCCGATCGTTCAGCGCCTTGACGCGCTTCGCCATCGGATCGTGGACAGTGGTCGCGGTGTAGATCGCGAACATGACGGCAAGCGCCGCGACGCCGGCGAGCAGGGTCGCTACCCACATCACGTCGAAGCCGAGCAAGGTTGGTCCTGCGGGTGTCATCGCATCAGATCTCGAAATTGACCATCTTGGCCATGATCCAGGCGCCCAGCGCCATCCAGATCAGACCGCCGGCGCCCGCCACCATCAGCCGCTCGTCCTTGAAGAAGTTGAGCATGTATCCGTTGTTGATGAACCAGACCATTCCGAAGACGATGAAGGGCAGTGCGCCGACGATCAGCGCCGACGCCTTGGATTCCGACGACATTGCCTTGATCTTGAGCTTCATCTGGCTGCGCTTGCGCAGCACGTCGGCAAGATTGGCGAGCGTCTCCGCCAGATTGCCGCCGGTCTCGCGCTGGATCGCGATCGTGATCACGAAGAACTGGAACTCGGGAGTGCCGAGCCGGTCCGCGGTCTCCTGGAGCGCAGCGTCTAGCGTGCGGCCGATCTTCATCTTGTCGGATACCGAGCGAAATTCCTCGCCCACCGGCCCGTCGACCTCGGAGCCGACAACGCTCATGGTCTCGGTGATCGGCAGACCCGAACGCAGGCCGCGAACCAGAAGCTCTATCGCGTCGGGGAATTTCACGGTGAATTTGTGGATCCGGCGCTTCATCATGAAGCTGACTACCTTGTGCGGCAGGCCCAGTCCGACGAAGAGGCCGAGGAAGAGCGCAAGCCAGATCGGAGCGCCCTGGTAGATCAGGTAAGCGGCCGGAAGCAGCACGAGCCCGGCCGAGACCATCATATATTGATTGAGCGTCCACGACTTGCCGGTCATGTTGAGCCGCTTTTGCAGTTCGGCGGGGTTGGGCAGGAAGCGCGATGCCGCGCCATCGATGCCAGGGCGCGAAGTCGAGACTTTGCGGATCTGCGCTTCCATGGCGCTGCTGCCGCTGTTGCTGACGAGGTGGCGCTCGCGAAGGCCCGTGAGCCGGCGCGATCCGGCGCGCGTCGCCGAAGGCCCCGAGAAGGCCAATACCATCAGCACGAGCACCGCGAAGGCACCCAGACCGAGCATCAATACCGGCAGCAAGTCCACGCCGCGCACGCCTCCACTTTAGAACCCGATCACCTTAAGCGCGGATTGGTTACTTCTTCGTCTTCGACGGCATATGCGCGCGCAGCTTGCCGAGCAGCGACGTGCCCGTGCCGCCCTTCGCTGCCTTGGCCATCGCTGCTTTATCGTCGCGTTCACCCGAATCGGTGATCGCGGTGATCCGGGCCGCCAGGTCACCGATCGGGGACAGGGCCTTGGCATTCTTGCCCGCCTCGGAAAGCGGCTTGCCGAGCTTGGCCGCTTGCGCCGCGATCTTCTGTTCGAAGGGCACGATCAGATCGACCTTGCGCTCGATCGATCCCTCGAAATCCTTGCGGCTGATCTCGAGCAGCGCCTGCGGATGCACTTTGTTGGCGACCACGATCACCTGGGTCTGCGGCGCATTCGACTTGAACCAGCTGAGGATACGGATCGCGTCGCGCGCCGCCGCCAGGGTGAACTCGGTGACGAGCACCGCGACCTGGACGTCGGTGATCAGATGCGGATGATTGACCAGCATGCCCCGCGGCAGATCGACGACGGTGCATTCGAAGGCGCCGCGCATCTCTTCCTGAAGCTGATAGAAGGCCGCGCCGTCGGTCATCACCGGCGAGTTGATCGGGGCTTCGGCGGAGAGGACGGCAAGACGCTCCGAGGCCTTCACCATCGCGCGTTCGATGAACAGCCCGTCGATCCGGCTCGGATTCTCGATCGCATCGGTCAGGCCGCGCCCGGGCTCCAGGTCGAGCGCCAGCGCGCCGGTGCCGAAATGCACGTCGAGATCGAGCAATGCGGTCGAGCGCACATGCTTGTCGCTCAGAAGCCAGGCGAGCGACGTCGCGATCGTCGAAGCGCCGCAGCCGCCGCGCGTGCCGATGACCGCCACCGCGCAATGCGGTCGATCGCTCGACGCTTCGGCAAGCTTGGGGGCGTTGAGTGCCGATTGGGCCTGGGTGAACGTATCGCGCAGCGCATCGGGATTGAGCGGCTTGAGCAGATAATCGTGGATCCCGCTCGCGACCAGATCGCGATAGAGGCGCACATCGTTGACCTGGCCCGAGGCGATCACGATCGTGCCCGGCTCGCACACTTCGGCGAGCGCGTTGATGTCGTTGAGCGGATCGCCCGATTCGGACAGGTCGACGAACAAAATGTTCGGGCTCGCCGACACCGACAGGCTCTGGACCGCGTTGCGCAGCCCGCCCTTGTTGACCTTTTCAGGCGACCAGCCGAGCTCGACCGCGATCGGACGCAGCGCCTCCGCGGTCGTCTCGTCGCAGACATACGCTACGAAGGGCTCGCGATGCGCGGTGCGCGAGGGATTGAAAGGTGCGTTCACCGGCTGCCTCCAGGTGCATCTGCCTTGACCACTGTGCCGCCGCTGCCGCTCGGCTTGGCGCCGCGATAGGCGTTGATCGCCTTTCCGCCCGAATTGGGATCGGCGGTAACCGAGCCGGGTTCGCCGCGGACGAGGTCGCCCGGATCGGCCACCATCGCGGCGAGATTGCTGTTGGTCGCGCAGCCGAGATTGGAGCTCGAGCTGGACGAGAAATCGGGCTGATAGACGCGCGAATAGTCCGGGCATCCGGCGACGCTCGCGGTCATTCGAGTGACGATCACGCGTACCGTGCCGGGCGCGATCTGGCCGACCGTGATCGGTACCTGGCCGGAGAGCATCATCCCATAACCGTCGGCATGCGCGGCAATCTCGTCGCGGACGCCGCCGCCGGCCGCGCCGGTGCCGCCATCGTCGATCGCTAGCCGATCGCCGTAGCGAAGCCCCATCGCGCCCAGCCAGTCGCCCAGCCGCTTCGATTCGCCCGGCGCCAGGCCAGAGCCGGCTGTCGCGACGTCGAAGACATAGTCGTTCCGTTCGACCACCGGCTGATACACCGAGTCGACGCCGCCATTATAGGTCCCGCAGGCGCTGAGCAGCAGCGCCGGAGCGAGGAGGAGGGGAGTGAAGCGCGAGAACATTGCGATCTCCTCAGAGGGTCTCAAAAACCGAAGCCGGGGGCTGCGGAGCCGCCCTTCCGGGGCTTGGAAGATTTGGCGGGAACGGCCTTGGGCTGCTCCTGCATGGAGCGACCGGGTGCAGGCGCTGCCGGAGCCGGAGCCAAGGCGCCCACTGCGGGCACGGCATTGGCGGGAGGCGCCATCATCGGCTTGGGACGATCGCCGCCGGTGGTGCCGGTGCTCAGCTGACCGCCCAGGATTCGCTCGAGATCGTTCGGAGCGCGATAGCCGTCGGTCGGCAGCACGATCTGGTTCGCGTTGACCGGCTTCACCAGATAGGGCGTGATCACGATGACCAGCTCGGTCTCGCTGCGCTGGAAGCCGTTCGAGCGGAACAGCGCGCCGAGGATCGGAACGTCGCCCAGGCCCGGGGTCTTGCTGATCGAATTGTCGTGGCTGTTGGACATCAAGCCGGCGATGACCATGCTCTCGCCCGAGCCAAGCTCGACCGTGGTCTCTGCGCGCCGCGTGGTCAGCGCGGGAATCTGGTTGCCGCCGAGATTGACCGAGCCCGCCGCGGTGAGCGACGACACTTCAGGCTTCACGCGAAGCGAGATGCGGCCATCCGAAAGCACGGTAGGCGTGTAGGCCAGGCTGACGCCATATTGCTTATATTCGACCGACACGGCGCCGAGGCCCTGGCTCACCAGGATCGGGATTTCGCCACCCGCGAGGAAGGTGCTGGTCTCGCCCGAAAGCGCAGTGAGGTTCGGATTGGTGAGGGTGGTGACCTGGCCGATGCGCTCGCCCAGATCGAGCGCGCCGAGCACGTCCAGGCCGAGAAGCTTGCCGGCAAGTCCGATCGTGCTGAACTTGTCGCCCTTGGGGATATTGTAGGTCGAGCCGGTGCCGGGATAAACGAAATCGCCGCGGCGCGGATCGAAGGGCAGGCTGATCGTGCCCGCCGGGAAGCCGAAACGCGACGACGCGTCGAGCACCGGCAGCGTCGATAGGTCGGGGGTGCCGATCGTAGGCATCTGCGTCGCCGACCGCGTGCCCGACGAGACGCCGAACTGGAAGCCGCTGGTCTGATCGCGGGTGAGCACGTTTACGCCCACCTCCTTGACGAAGCTGCGGCTCACTTCGGCAAAACGCACCTGCAGATTGACCTGCAGCGGCGTCGCGGTCTTGAGGCGATTGACGATGCCGATCTTGAGCTGGGCGGCAGGATCCGAGACGTTGACCCCCGGATTGAGGATCGCGGTCACCAGCCGCTGTGCCTGCTCGCTGTCATCGGGCGACTGCACCGTGCCGGTCAGCACCGCGATCTGGCCGACCGTGGTCACCTGGATCGCGGCATCCGGCATCGCCAGCTTGAGCATGCGGTCGATCGAGTTGATGTTCTGGCTCACTCGGACGTTGGTCGAATAGACGACCTCGCCGGTGGCGGTGGTCGCGAAGATCGTCGCCTCGCCGAAATCCTTGCCGAACAAATGGATCTGGCGCGGATTGGAGACGTAGACGTCCGCCACGGCGGGATTGGACGTCCAGACGCTGGCGACGTTGGCCGGCAGCGTGATGAGCTCGCCCTGGCCGACCGAGAGGAGAACCTCGCGGGTCGGGCGCTGGGTGCCCACGGGCAGCTGAGCCACGCGGGCCTTGGTCCGGCCCTGGTTGCGGGATTGGGCGCCGCTCGCCGCGGCGATGCCGGGCGTGACGAGGGCGATCATCGCAGTCGTGGCGACGGCCCGGCGCAAGAGAGTCTTGGCGCGCATGTTACTTCTTTCCCCCAATCTCGACTTCCTCGACGGCCGCGCCACGAGCGACGTTGACCACCGGGCCCTTCTTCACGGGCACTGCTCCGCCCGGGAATCCGGGAGGCGGTGCGACGGTCATGCCCGGAGGCGGCGCCATTCCCGCGCTGGTCTCCGCAGCCTTGCCCGGGACCGAACTGCGCTGGAAGCGCGACACGTCGGCGCCGGTTGCGAAACCGCCTGCGCCTTCGAGCGGACGCGCTGCGGCGCGGGCGAGCATCGCGCGTTCCTTTTTCGGATCGCCATCTGTCGGGACGTTGACGTCGCCGTTGGCAATGGCTTCCTCGAGTTCGCCCTGATTGTCGGCGATCGAGCGGAGCGACAGCGAGAGCTGGCCCACGGTCTGCGCGACGGCGATCTTTTCGGCGATCTTGGGCGTCGCCTCGACGGTGACGGTGGAATAGGTGCCGACGACGGTGTTGCCCTTCTCGTCAACCTGCTTGTCGGTTTTCTGGTCCGTGGCGAGCACGCGCAGATTGCGCAGGATCGTCTCCGACGCCTTGAGCGGCGGACCATCGCCGCCACCGGTGACCGACTGGGTCAGGACGAGATCGATGCGATCGCCGGGAAAGACAAAGCCCGCGACAGCGCTCTGTGCCGAAACGGGTACGGTGACGGCGCGCATGCCGGCGCCCAGCGCTGCGGCCAGGAAGCCGCGATCGCCGGGCTTGACCAGCGCGCCCTGGGTGATCGGCTGACCGGCGGGGATCGGATAGCGCACCACGGTGCCCGCGAGCTTTGCCGGATCGCCTGCGCTGCGCAGATAATAAGCGCCCTCGATCAGTTCCTTGGGCCAAGCCACGAACTTGAGCGCGAGCGGATCGATGATCGTGCCCACCGGCAGCGCGCGCGTGGCGACCAGCACTTCGGTGGTGTCCTGCGGAACGGCGGCGGCGCCTGCCGTGGGCGCAGGGGCGCCCACCAGCATGTTGCGCGCCATGAACGCAGTGACGCCTGCAATCAGCAGCGCACCGACGAGCAATATGAGCTTGCGTGCATCCATTTCGCTATCCAAGCCTTCTAAAAAATCACGGCCGACGTGGTTGCGTCGCCGTTAATACTTCACGTGAATTGGTTAAAAATCGGTTCGCGAAGAACAATTAGGGCGGCGATTGCGATCGCGACCCCATAAGGTATCTCAAGCGCCGCGCCCTTTTGGCGCCGAATCCAGCGCTCGCCGAGCATCAGCACGGTGAGCGCTCCGCCGAGCAGCGACATCAGCAGCAGCATCCAGATCAGCGGCTGCACCGGCAGCCATAGCGCCAGCGCGCCGATCAGCTTGACGTCGCCCCCACCCATCTGCCCCAGCGCGAAGGCACCGGCGAAAAAGGCGAAGACCAGCGAAGCGACGCCGAGCTGGAGCGCGACGTCGGGCCATAGTTGCAGCCCGTTCGACCACCACCAGAGCGGCGCGAGCAATGCGATGGCGATATTCTTCCAGTTGGCGATCTCGCGGGACCGTGCATCCTGAATCCCCGCCGAGACGAGCAGGAGCCCCAGCGCCACGAGCAGAAAAGATGAAAACACGTCCCCCATCAGGCAAATCCCTAGACGGTACGGCTTATCAAAACGTAACCACGCGGGATGGCAGATTCCCCTATCGACCGCCGCGCCCTTCCCGCGGGCGCCGAAATCCACCGCTGGACCGCCCCGGATGGCTGGGAATTGCGCGCATTTACCTGGCCTGCGGAGACAAAAGAGGTGCGCGGGAGCATCCTTTTCCAGGGCGGGCGCGGCGATATTTTCGAGAAGTATCTGGAGAGTTTCGCGCATTGGCACGCGCGCGGCTGGACGATCACTTCGTTCGATTGGCGCGGGCAGGGCGGATCGGGCCGGCTGACCGAGGCGCGCAACTGCGGGCATATCGAGACTTTCGACGATTATGTTCGCGATCTGCGCGCATTTCACGGCGAATGGATCGCAGGGACGCCGGGGCCGCATGTCGTGATGGGCCATTCGATGGGCGGGCATCTGGTGCTGCGCGCGATGGTCGAGGGGGCGATCCGGCCCGACGCTGCGGTGCTGGTCGCGCCGATGCTCGGCTTCAGGAAGGGACTGTTCGGCCCCTTTGCCGAGCGCGCGGCGCGCCTGCTGGGCGGCATGGGCGATTCGTCGCGCCCCGCCTGGAAGGGCAATGAGAAGCCTTATACGACCGAGACCCGCGCCTCGCTGCTGACCCATGATGCCGATCGCTATGCCGACGAGATCTGGTGGCAGACGCACGGTCCCGAGATCCTGACCGGCCCGCCGAGCTGGCGCTGGGTGATCGAGGGGTTCAGGTCGATGCGCGAGCTTGCGGTGAATCCGAGGCTGAAGCGGATGGCCGTGCCGCTGCTGATGCTGGTCGCCAAGAAAGACGGGCTGATCGATGGCGCCGCGGCGCTGAAGCTCGCGCCCAGCCTTCCCGACGCGCGAATCGTGACCTTCGGCGCCGAGAGCGCACATGAGATCCTGCGCGAGGTCGATTCGGTGCGTGATCGGGCGCTCGGCGAGATCGACTTATTCCTTGCGGCACGGGCCCAGCGGTCTTGAGGCGATACGACGTCGCGATCGTCGGGGCGGGGATCGCGGGCGCCAGTCTGGCGGCCGAGATCGCACCCCATGCGAGCGTGCTGATCCTCGAGACCGAGGATCGGCCGGGCTATCATAGCACCGGGCGCTCGGCCGCTTTCTGGTCCGAAACCTATGGTGGGCCGGACGTCCAGCCGCTGACGACCGCTTCCGGACCGCTGCTGGAGGCAGGCGGCTTCCTCGAGCCGATGGGATCGCTGCATATCGGCCGCGACGATCAGCGCGCCTCTGCGGACGCCTTCCTGGCCGAATTTGCGGGGAGCGGGGTGGAGCTGCGCGCGGTCGATCCGCGCGAGACCATCCCGGGGCTGCGGCCGCAGTGGAGCTGGGGGATCCATGAGCCGAGCTGCACCTATATCGACGTGGGCGGGCTGCACGCGTCCTATCTGGCGGCCGCCAAGCGGGGCGGGGCCGATCTCGCGCTTTCCGCCGCGCTGCACGCTGCGCACCGCTCCGACGGAACATGGACGGTCGAGACGCTGGCGGGGACCTTCGCGGCGCGGATACTGGTAAACGCAGCGGGCGCCTGGGCCGATCCGGTGGCGGTGCTGGCGGGCGCCGCACCGCTCGGCATCCAGCCCTATCGCCGGACGATGGTCCAGCTGCGAACCGATCCCGCGCCGCCGGCAAAGCTGCCGCTGGTGGGCGATCTGGCGGGAAGCTTCTATTTCAAGCCCGAAGCGGGCGGGCGGCTATGGCTCAGCCCCCATGACGAGAGCCGCTGCGAACCCTGCGACACGGCGCCCGAGGAAATGGATGTCGCGATCGCGATCGATAGGTTCGAGCAGGTGGTCGAGTGGCGGGTGGCAGCGCTCGAGCATCGATGGGCGGGGCTGCGCAGCTTCGCGCCGGATCGGCTGCCCGTCTATGGCTTCGATTCGCGCGTTGAGGGATTTTTCTGGTGCGCCGGGCAGGGCGGTTTCGGCATCCAGACCGCACCCGCCGCCGCCCGTCTCGCCGCAGCCTTGCTGCTCGGGGCATCGCCCGACTCGGCGGTCGCGAGGATCGACCCCGATCGCTACGCGCCGCGCCGCTTCGGCTGAGTAAGGCTATTGGTAGCCACCCTCTTCCTCGCGCTCCTTGGCAGCATCTTCCTGCGCCTGCTCGAGCTCGCTTTCCTGCGTTTCGGAGGCGGGCGTCTCGCTCTCGGGATCATAGGCCATCGTCGTTCTCCTTCTGGACAGGCAACGAAGTCCGCGGCGCGAAGCTCCTCCAACCTGTCGATTTTCGAGACGGGCCCGGCCTTTACGCTACGGCGGCCGCGTCCGGCCGCGCACCGCGATTATTGTCGCGAATCCGCCGCGGAAAGCCTATGGTGCGGGCATGCAAGGTTCTGCGCTTCCTTATGATTTTCAGGTCGATGTCGCACGCGAGGACATCGACTTCATGGGCCACGTCAACAATGCCAGCTACCTTAAATGGGTGCAGGCGGCGGTGATCAGCCATTGGCAGCATCTGGCGCCGGTCGAGGTGGTCGCGAAGCATCTGTGGGTCGCGTTGAAGCATGAGATCACCTATCGCCGGCCGGCTTTCCTCGACGACGACGTAGTGGCCACCGTGCTGCTCGAGAAGGTCCATGGCACCCGCGCCTTCTACGAAACCGTGATCAAACGCGGCGGCGAAGTGCTGGCCGAGGTCAAGTCGAGCTGGTGCTGCCTCGATGCCGAGACGCTGCGCCCGGCGCGGCTGGCCAAGGATGTCGTCGACCGCTTCTTCGTGAGGGACGCCGTCAGCGCTGGCTGACCGCGGCGTCGCTGGCAAGCTTGTCGGCGCGCTCGTTGTCGGGATGGCCGGCATGGCCCTTGACCCATACCCATTCGACCCGGTGCGGCTTCGAGGCGGCGAGCAATTCCTGCCACAGCTCGGCATTCTTGACCGGCTTCTTGTCCGACGTGCGCCAGCCATTTTTGAGCCAGCCGTGGATCCACTTGGTGAGCCCGTCCATCACGTAGCGGCTGTCGGTCGATAGCGTGACGCGGCACGGCCGCTTGAGCGCGTTGAGCCCCTGGATCGCCGCCATCAGCTCCATGCGATTGTTGGTGGTATGCGCCTCGCCGCCCGACAATTCCTTCTCGACCCCACCCATCCGCAGCAACACGCCCCAACCGCCGCGCCCGGGATTGCCCTTGCACGCGCCGTCGGTGGCGATCTCGACATGGGGGAGTTCGGTCATGCGGGGAATCGGTCCATTGCCTGATAGGCCAGATAGCGGCGCCAGTAAGCGAGCGGGTCCTTGCGGGTGACCAGCGCGTCGGCGGGGGTGTTGAGCCAGTCCCAGGCGCGCGAGAGCAGGAAGCGGATGCAGGCGCCCTGGGCCAGACCGGCGAAGGCGGCGCGTTCGGCCGGGCTGAGCTCGACGACCTCCTGATAGCCTGCGATCAGCGCCCGGCCGACATCGTCGTCATAGTGCGATCCCGTCGCGTCGAACGCCCATGCGCTGTGCATGATCGCCAGATCGAAGGCACGGACGTCGGTGCAGGCGAAATAGAAGTCGATCAGCCCAGAGACCCCGTCGCCGCGCATCAGGACATTATCGGGGAAGAGATCGGCGTGGATCGTCCCGATCGGCAGATGCGGATCCCAGGTCGAGCGCTGCTCGTCGATCGCGAAGCCGAGATCGTCGTGCAGCCCCGGCAGGATGCGATCGAGATCGCGCCCGCACCGCTCGAACAGCGGATGCCAGGTGTCCACACCCATCGAGTTGGGGCGCGTCGGCGCGAAGTCGTCGACCGCCGCGTGCATCGCCCCAAGCGCCGTGCCGGCGGCACGCGCCTGGGCAGACGTGGGGTGCGAGACCGAGACACCGGGCAGGAACTTGATCAGGCAGGCCGGGCGGCCCTCCAGCTCATGGATCTCGCGACCGCCACGATCCTTGATTGCGGGCGGCACCGGCAGGCCCTTGGCGTCGAGATGATCGAGCAGCGCCATGAAATAGGGAAGGTCGTCCGCAGCCACGCGCTTCTCGTAGAGCGTCAGGATGAAGCGGCCCTGGGTGGTGTCGACCAGATAATTGCTGTTCTCGACGCCCTCGGCGATCCCCTTGGCGGACACGAGTTCGCCGACGTCGAAGCCCGCCAGGAATTGCGACAGCGCCTCCGCCGAAACCTGTGTGTAGACCGCCATCCGCCCCTCTCGTCATCCCCGCGAAAGCGGGGACCCATCTCCCAGACGCGCCGGGCATGCAACCGCCGTTGTGCGGATGGCATCTGCAGGAGATGGGCCCCCGCTTTCGCGGGGGTGACGGCTGTTGAACATGTGTCGGCTCAAGCCGCTTCCAGCCCGCGCGGCAGCTTGAAGACGATATTCTCGGCGACGGTCTCGACTTCCTGCTCGGTCACGGTGAAGCGGGTCGCCAGCCGATCGACCACTTCGCGCACCAGAAGTTCGGGCGCCGATGCCCCCGCAGTGATCCCCACGGTACGGACCCCCTCGAACCAGGCGAAGTCGATATCCTCGGCGCGCTGGATCAGCGTCGCGCAGGTATCGTTGCGCATCGCCACTTCGACCAGCCGCATCGAATTGGACGATTTGGGCGATCCGATCACCAGCACGAAATCGCACGACTGGGCGATCGCCTTGACCGCGGCCTGGCGGTTCGAGGTCGCGTAGCAGATATCGTCGGGGCCGGGCGCGAGGATCGAGGGGAAGCGCGCCTTGAGGATCGCGAGCACTGCGGCGGTATCGTCCACCGAGAGCGTGGTCTGGGTGAGGAAGGCAAGATTTTCGGGATCGGCGACGATCGCGGTCTGCGCATCCTCCACCGTCTCGATGAGCGTCATCGCGCCCGGCGGGACCTGGCCGAAGGTGCCGATCACCTCGGGATGGCCGGCATGTCCGATGAACAGGATGTGCCGTCCTGCGGCGACGAGCCGCTCGGCCTGGCGGTGGACCTTGGAGACCAAAGGGCAGGTCGCGTCGAGATAAGAGAGGCCACGTTCGGCCGCCTTCGCCGGCACAGCCTTGGGCACGCCGTGCGCCGAGAAGACCACGGGCACCCCATCGGGCACCTGGTCCAGCTCGTCGACGAAGATCGCGCCCTGCGCCTTCAGCGTATCGACGACATATTTGTTGTGAACGATCTCATGCCGCACATAGACCGGCGCGCCATATTTCTCGATCGCCAGCTCGACGATGCGGATCGCGCGATCGACTCCGGCGCAAAAGCCGCGCGGGGCGGCGATGAGCAGATTGAGTGGGGGCTTCAGGGTCTCGATCATGACAGCCGCGCTCTACGCGATTGCTTGCGTGCGCGAAAGGCGGTTCCTATGGTGCGCGGCGTTTCCGGGCTGCCCTTAGCGGCGGCCCGTTATTCTGTTGAAAGGTGTTCCCCGTGTCCCTCGCCAAGATCGCCGTCCCCGCTCTGATCCTGCTGGCAGTCGGCGGCTGCTCCCGCACCGGCGAGATTTCGGAAGGCGGCATCACTGCGGTGCGCTCGGCCTGCCCGCGCGTCGGCGTGCCGGCCGGCACCGGCGACATCACGACCTTCAATCCGCCCGCGAGCCGCGAGGCGAGCGCGATCGATGTGGTCGCGGTGCTCACCAACGTCCAGTCGACCTGCAACGACGCTACCGATCAGATCGCGACCAACGTCACGTTCGACGTGCTCGCGCGCCGCACCACGGCCGGGCCCGCGCGCGACGTCTCGCTGCCTTACTTCATCACCGTGGTGCGCGGGGGATCGTCGGTCACCTCGAAGCGGCTCGGCCGCGTGACGGTGCGTTTCGAGGAGGGCCAGCTTCGCGCCCAGACCACGGGTCAGGCAAGTGCGACGGTGGATCGCTCGGCAGCCACCCTGCCGGAAGAGGTCCGCCGCCGCCTGACCGAGAAGCGCAAGGCCGGCCAGGAAGCCGCGGCGATGGATCCGCTGGCCGATCCGGCGATCCGCGCGGCGGTACTCTCGGCCAGCTTCGAGGCGCTGGTCGGCTTCCAGCTGACCGAAGACCAGCTGAAGTATAACGCGACGCGCTAAGGTCGATTGACTCGCTTCGGCGGCGCGGCCAAGGCTGTGTCCGTCGATGCCGGGCAACCGGCATAGGCACGCGCGGGAGAGTGAAGCGGTTCGCCGTTTCCGCCGAAGGAGCAACCGCCCCGGAATCTCTCAGGCACCGAGGACCGCGCGGGCCGACGACACTCTGGAAAGCGCCGCTCGAAAGGGTGGCCACCGAAGGGGTAAGTCCGTTCGCGGACGAAAGCTCTCAGGTCCCGTGACAGAGGGGGTGATGGACGGACACGCATCGTGGTGCGTTGACGTGCATCGATCCCTTTTGCCGCGGAGTGCCCCCGATGAGCCGAGACGTCCATAACGGCCCCACCGACCAATTCACCCAGGCGCGCGGCACCGAATATTCGGGCGACGCCGATGGCGGCGACGACGCGCCCGAAATCCTGACGCTTCCGCTGGATGGTTGGCACCGCGCCCGCGGCGGGCGGATGGTGGCCTTCGCGGGCTATGAGATGCCCGTCCAATATGAGGGCATCATGGCCGAGCATCTCTGGACACGCGAGCATGCCGGGCTGTTCGACGTCAGCCATATGGGGCAGCTGGTCTTTACGGGCGAAGGCGTGGAGGCTGCGCTCGAGGCATTGCTCCCGGCCGACCTCCAGGCGGCGAAGCTCAACCACCCCGTCTATTCGCTTTTGCTCGCCGAGAATGGCGGCATCCTTGACGATCTGATGCTTACCCGCCGGGCGGGCGGCGAAGTCTACATCGTCGTCAACGGCGCGACCAAGTGGGACGATATCGCCCATTTTCGCGAGCATCTGGCGGACGAGATCACCCTCAATCATCTCGACGAGCAGGCGCTGCTCGCGTTGCAGGGCCCCGAGGCGGTGATCGCGCTGGAGCGCATCGTGCCGGGCGTCTCGGCACTCGGCTTCATGCAGGGCGACTGGTTCGATCATAAGGGCGACCGGCTCTGGATCAGCCGCTCGGGCTATACCGGCGAGGATGGGTTCGAGATTTCGGTGCCGTCGGAGGCCGCCGAGGCGCTGGCTGACGCCCTCACCGCGCAGCCGGAAGTGAAGCCGATCGGGCTTGGCGCGCGCGATTCGCTGCGGCTCGAGGCCGACCTCCCGCTCTACGGCCACGACCTGGACGAAGAGACGACGCCGATCGCCGCGGGGCTTGGCTTCGCGATCAAGAAGCGCCGCCGCGAGGAAGGCGGCTTCCCCGGCCACGAACGCGTCATGATCGAGCGCGAGCAGGGTGCGATCGTCAAGCGCGTCGGTCTGATCGTCGAGGGCCGCCAGCCGGTCCGCGAAGGCGCGGCGGTGGTCGATGCGGGCGGCAGCGAAGTCGGCAAGGTCACCAGCGGCGGCTTCGCGCCGACCGTCCAGAAGCCGATCGCGATGGCCTATGTGCCGGTCGCGCTGGCGCAACCCGGCGCCCGCATCACGCTTGCCCAGCGCGGCAAGGTCCATCACGCGGAGGTCGTCCCGATGCCCTTCGTTCCCCATCGCTACGTCAGAAAGGGCTGAGCCATGAGCCGTTATTTCACCGAAGATCATGAATGGGTCGACGTCGACGGCGAGACCGCGACGGTCGGGATCACCGAATATGCCCAGAGCCAGCTCGGCGACATCGTGTTCGTCGAGACGCCCGACGAGGGAAAGAGCTTCGCCAAAGGTGACGACGCCGCCGTGGTGGAGAGCGTGAAGGCCGCGTCGGACGTCTATGCCCCGGTCTCGGGCACGGTGATCGAGGGCAATGCTTCGCTCACCGACAATCCGGCGCTCGTGAACGAGGATCCCGAGGGCGAAGGCTGGTTCTTCAAGCTGACGCTGGCCGATGCGGATGAGCTGGAAAGTTTGATGGACGAAGCGGCCTACGCGGACTTCACGAGCAAGCTCTAGCTTCGTCTAACTCCCCTCCCGCTTGCGGGAGGGGCTGGGGGAGGGCGTGTCCGCAGGCGGCGCGCTTTCTTCCTACAGACCCTCCCCCGACCCCTCCCGCAAGCGGGAGGGGGGAGATTGTAAAATGCGCTATCTGCCCCTTACCCAGCCCGACCGCGACGCCATGCTCGCGACGATCGGCGCCGCCTCGATCGACGATCTCTTCATCGACGTGCCCGAAGCCGCCCGCTTGGACGGGCCGGTCCACGGCCTGCCGCTCCACGCCAGCGAGATGGCCGTCGAGCGCCACTTGAGCGCGCTGGCCCGCAAGAACCTCGCGGCGGGCGACGCGCCTTTCTTCCTGGGGGCAGGGGCCTATCGGCATCACGTCCCCGCCTCGGTCGATCATATCATCCAGCGCGGCGAGTTCCTGACCGCCTACACGCCCTATCAGCCCGAAATCGCGCAGGGCACGCTCCAGGTGATGTTCGAATTCCAGTCGCAGGTTGCGCGCCTGCTCGGCTGCGATGTCGCCAACGCCTCGATGTATGACGGCTCCACCGCCTGCTGGGAGGCTATCGTGATGGCGCGCCGCGTCACCCGCCGCGGCAAGGCGATCCTCTCGGGCGGGCTGCACCCGCATTACGTCTCGGTCGCGCAGACGATGGCGAAGTTCACCGGGGACGTGCTCGACACGCGGCTGCCGACGCTGGGTGCCGATGCCGATGGCGACGATTTGATCGCACTGATCGACGACGAGACTTCGTGCGTGGTCGTCCAATATCCCGACATTCTCGGCCGCATTGCCGACCTGTCGGCGCTGGCCGACGCCTGCCATGCGAAGAAGGCGCTGCTGGTTGCGGTCGTCACCGAGCCGGTGGCCTTGGGGGCGATCCGGTCGCCAGGCGAGATGGGCGCCGACATCGTCGTCGGCGAGGGCCAGTCGATCGGGGTCGGGCTGCAGTTCGGGGGTCCCTATGTGGGCTTGTTCGCCTGCTCCGAGAAGCTGGTGCGGCAGATGCCCGGCCGGCTGTGCGGCGAGACGGTGGACGCAGAGGGCAAGCGCGGCTTCGTGCTCACGCTTAGCACCCGCGAGCAGCATATCCGCCGCGAGAAAGCGACGTCGAACATCTGCACCAGCTCGGTGCTCTGCGCGCTCGCCTGGTCGGTGCACATGACCTTGCTCGGCGAGAAGGGCCTGCGCCAGCTGGCGGCGATCAACCATGCCGGCGCGAGCGCTGCGGCCGATCGACTGGCTGCGGTGCCCGGGGTCGAACTGGTGACCGACCGCTTCTTCAACGAATTCACGCTCAAGCTCCCCAGAGAAGCCCGCCCCATGGTCCGCACGCTTGCGGATCGGGGCATATTGGCCGGTGTGTCCCTCGGCCGGCTCTATCCGGGCGTCGAGGCGCTGCAGAACGGGTTGATCGTCGCGGTTACCGAAACCAGCACCGCGGAGGATGTCGAAACCCTTGCCGTCGCACTCGAGGAGGCACTGGCATGACGATCAACCAAAGCGGCTGGCGTCCGACCGCGCCGGAGCAGGGCGAAAGCAGCGGCGAGACCTTCACCGGCAACCGCGCGCTGATGCTGGACGAGCCGCTGATCTTCGAGATCGGATCGAGCGAGACGACCGGGGTGGATTTCGACTTCGCTCCCTCTCCCCTCCCGGGAGAGGGGCAGTCGCAAGCGCAGCCCTCTGCCCCTCTCCCAACTCTCTCCCCGGAGGGGAGAGGGCTTTCGCGCCTTGGCAACCTCGCCCGCACCGCCCCGATCGGCCTCCCCGGCCTGTCCGAGCCCGAGACGGTGCGCCATTACACCCGCCTCAGCCGGCAGAATTACGCGATCGACCTGGGCCTATTCCCGCTCGGTAGCTGCACGATGAAGCACAACCCCCGCCTCAACGAGCGGATGGCGCGGCTGCCCGGATTCGCCGATCTCCACCCGCTTACCCCGGTCGACCGCTGCCAGGGCGCGTTCGAAGTCATCCACCAGCTGGCGCATTGGCTCGTGACGCTCACCGGCATGCATTCGGTCGCGATGAGTCCCAAAGCCGGGGCGCATGGCGAGCTGTGCGGGGTGCTGGCGATCCGCGCTGCACTCGACGCCAAGGGCGAGCAGACCCGCAAGGTGATGCTGGTCCCCGAAAGCGCGCACGGCACCAACCCCGCCACCGCTGCGTTCGCGGGCTTTTCGGTCGAGGACATTCCCGCCACCGCAGCAGGGCGAGTCGACCTTGAGGCGCTCAAGGCTCGCCTCGGCCCCGACGTCGCGGGGGTGATGATCACCAACCCCAACACGTGCGGCCTGTTCGAGCCCGACATGCGCGAGATATCCGAGGCGGTCCACGCGGCGGGCGGCTATGTCTATTGCGACGGCGCCAACTTCAACGCGATCGTCGGCCGCGTGCGACCCGGCGACCTAGGCATCGACGCGATGCACATCAATCTGCACAAGACCTTCTCCACCCCGCATGGCGGCGGCGGCCCGGGCTCGGGCCCGGTGGTCTTCTCCGAAGCGCTAACGCCCTATGCGCCGCTGCCCTTCGTCGAGAAGCAGGGCGATCAGTTCGTCCTGGTCGAGGAGGAAACCGCGGGCGAGCATCATGCATCCAGCTTCGGCCGGATGACCGCCTTCCACGGCCAGATGGGCATGTTCACGCGGGCGCTGACCTATATCCTGAGCCACGGCGCCGACGGGCTGCGCCAGGTCGCCGAGGATGCGGTGCTCAACGCCAATTATATCCTGCGTTCCATGGAGGATGTGCTCGACGCGCCCTTCGCGGGCTCGGGGCCGTGCATGCACGAGGCGATCTTCAGCGACAAAGGCCTGCCCGAAGGTTTCTCGACGATCGACGTGGCCAAGGGGCTGATCGACGAGGGCTTCCACCCGATGACGGTCTATTTCCCGCTGGTCGTCCACGGCGCGATGCTGGTCGAGCCGACCGAGACCGAGAGCAAGGCGACGCTCGACCAGTTCATCGGCGCGTTCCGCTCGGTCGCGACGCGGGCGAAGAATGGCGCACCCGCGCTCAAGGGCGCCCCCCATTTTGCACCGCGCCGCCGGCTGGACGAAACGCTCGCGGCGCGGAAGCCGGTGCTGGCCTGGAAGGGCGCGGACTGAGCGCTCCTCCCCGGTGCGGGGAGGGGGACCATGCGCAGCATGGTGGAGGGGGCTATCCGCGAGCGACTCGCCTGCGGTGAGCCCCCTCCACCACGCCGCTGCGCGCCGCGGTCCCCCTCCCCGTGCCGGGGAGGAGCTTGGTAGGCTTGCCATCCGCCCCCTCCGGCGACACATGCCCCCATGACCCGCAAACACGCCCCCGCCACCACCCGCAACCGCGAGCCGATCGCCGCTTTGCTCTCCGAAACCCTGCCGCCCGCCGGCCTGGTGCTCGAAGTCGCCAGCGGCAGCGGCGAGCATGTCGCCTTCTTCGCCGAGCGCTTCGCCACGCTCGACTGGCAACCCAGCGACCCCGATCCCGCCGCGCGCGATTCGATCGTCGCCTGGTGCGCGGGGCGCGCCAACATTTTTGCGCCGCTCGAGATCGATGCCGCTGCCGAGAGCTGGCCGATCGATTCCGCCGCCGCGATCCTGTGCATCAACATGGTCCATATCAGCCCGTGGGAGGCGACGCTGGGGCTGATGGCGCAGGCGAAGCGGCTGCTTGGGCCGGGCGCGCCGCTGATCCTCTACGGCCCCTTTCGCCAGCGTGGCGTGCCCACCGCCGAGTCGAACGAGGCGTTCGACCTGTCGCTGCGCGCGCGCAATCCCGGCTGGGGGCTGCGCCACCTGGACGACGTGACCGCCGCGGCCCAGGGCTTCACGCTCGGGCGGATCGAGGCCATGCCTGCCAACAATCTGACCCTGGTCTATCGCCGGAGCTGAGATGCTAGGGCGTCTGCCCGGCAACGGCGGTGATCGCGACGTGGCGTACCCGTTCGCGCCAGACGATGTAGAGCCCGCTCGCGATGATCACCGGTGCGCCGACCCAAGTGTAGGGGGTCGGCAGCATCCCGAACAGAAGCCAGCCATACAGCGTCGCCCAGATCAAAGCCGAATAGTCCATCGGCACCACCGTCGATACGGGGGCGAAGCGCAGCGATCCGGTGAGCGCGAGCTGGCCGATCCCGCCGACCAGCCCGATGCCCACCAGCACAGCCCAGGTCAGCGGGTCATGCGCCTGCAGCTGGAAGGCATAGACCAGGCCCAGCGGGGGGAGCGACAGGACGGAGAACCAGAACACCGTGGTGCCCGCGCTCTCGGTCTTGCCGATCTGGCGCAACAGGATCGAGACGATCGACACGAACAGCGCCGCGAGCAGCCCCACGGCGGCGCCGTATAGCGGGAAATGCCCGCTCCAAGGCTGCGCGACGATCAGCACCCCGGCAAAGCCTGTGAGCACCGCGGCCCAGCGATGCCGCCCGGTCCGCTCCTTTAGCACCAGCGCGCCCAGGATCGTCGCGAAGATCGGCACGGTGAATTGCAGCGTGGTCGCCTCCGCCAGCGGCAGGAGCAAAACCGCGCCGAAGGTGAAGAGCATGCCGGTCAACCCCACGGCGGTGCGCACGACATGCGCGCCGAAGCGACCGGTGCGGATCGACGCCAGCCCCGGCCCCGCCGCGATCCAGCCGACGACCAGCGGCACCGCCCACAGCTGGCGGTGGAACATCGTCTCGGCCAGCGTCGCGCCGCGCGTCTCGGCAAGCTTGATCAGCGCGCCCATCGTCGACAGGCACAGGATCGCGAACAGGCGCAGGGCGAGGCCCTTGTAGATGCGGTCGGAGGGCGGATGCGTCACGATCTTCGGCCTAGGTGCGGTGCAGCATCGACACAAGCCCGACAGGCCTTTGCGAAGCCGGTGCCAGGCGCTATCCGCGCTGGCTATGATCAAACATGCCCTCTCCGTCACCCGCGACGCCGATTTCGCCGCCTGGTATCAAGCCGTCATCACCGAGGCCGATCTGGCCGAGGAGAGCGGCGTGCGCGGCTGCATGGTCATCCGGCCGTGGGGCTATGGCATCTGGGAGCGGATCCAGCGGCTGCTCGACGATCGCATCAAGGCGACGGGGCATGAGAATTGCTATTTCCCGCTCTTCATTCCCTTGAGCTATTTCGAGAAGGAGGCCGATCATGTCGAGGGCTTCGCCAAGGAAATGGCGGTGGTCACGCATCACCGGCTGATCTCGGATGGCAAAGGCGGGCTGGTCCCCGATCCCGCCGCCAAGCTCGAAGAGCCGCTGGTCGTCCGGCCGACGTCGGAGACGGTGATCGGCGCCGCGTTCAGCCGCTGGATCCAGTCGTGGCGCGACTTGCCGGTGCTGATCAACCAATGGGCCAATGTCGTGCGCTGGGAGATGCGCACCCGCATGTTCCTGCGCACCAGCGAGTTCCTCTGGCAGGAGGGCCATACCGCGCATGCCAGCGAGGCCGAGGCGCGCGAAGAGACGCTCAAGATGCTCGAAGTCTATCGCGAATTCGCCGAGAATTGCCTGGCGATGCCGGTGGTCGCGGGCGAGAAGCCCGAGAATGAACGCTTCCCCGGCGCGGTCTCGACCTATTCGATCGAGGCGATGATGCAGGACGGCAAGGCGCTGCAGGCGGGCACCTCGCATTTCCTCGGCACGACCTTCAGCCAGGCGCAGGACATCAAGTTCCAGAACAGCGCCGGCGAGCTCGAGTTGGCGCAGACCACGAGCTGGGGCGTCTCCACCCGCATGATCGGCGGCGTCATCATGGTCCATGGCGACGACGACGGGCTGCGCGTGCCGCCGCGCGTCGCGCCCTGGCAGATCGTGATCGTACCGATGCTGCGCGACAAGGACGAGGATGCCGAGCTGATCGACTATTGCAAGGCGCTGCAACGGGAACTGGCGAAGCTGTCCGCGCTCGGCGAGGCGGTGCGGGCCCTGCTCGATCTCAAGCCTGCCAAGGCGCAGACCAAGCGCTGGGGCTGGGTGAAGAAGGGCGCGCCGATCATCGTCGAGGTCGGCGGGCGCGACATGGCCGGGGCCGCCGTCTCGGTGATCCGCCGCGATCGGCTGTACCGCGAGGACGGCAAGCTCGACAGCGCCGTCGTGCCGCGGGCGGACTTCGTGGGCGAGGCGGCGCAGATGCTGGAGAGCATCCAGCAGGCGCTCCACGCGCAGGCGCGCGAACGGATGGACGCCAACATCAGGCGCGACGTGGGGGATTTCGCGGCGCTGGAGAAAGCGTTCGAAGGCGACAAGCCCGGCTGGGTTGAAGTCAATTGGTCGAAGCCTACGGGGGCCGAGCTCGACAAGGTGGTCGAGCGGCTCAAGGCGCTCAAGCTCACCTTCCGCAACGTACCCCAGGATGCGGTGCCGGCGACGGGCGACTGCCTGTTCACGGGCAAGCCCGCGGTCGAGCGGATCCTGGTCGCGCGGTCCTATTGAGCATGCGCACGCTCTTCGCCTCGCTGCTCTATCAGGAGCCGTTGGGCGACGCCGCGCTGGTCGAAGAGCTGGAGGCCTCGTGCCTGCAACTGGCGCAGGACGATCTGGCCGGGCGGCGCTGGGCGAAAGAGAAGGGCTATCGCGGCTATACCTCCTATGCCTCGCTCAACGATCTGCCGCTCCGCGATCCCGCGTTCGGCGATCTCAAGCGGCTACTCGATCGCCATGTCGCGAAATATGCCGAGGGCTGCGGCTTCGAGCTGGGCGGTCGCAAGCTCAAGCTCGACAGTCTGTGGGTCAACGTCCTCGACGGGAAGGGCGGGCATAGCGGGCATCTCCATCCGCACAGCGTCGTCTCGGGCACGGTCTATGTGACGCTGCCACCCGGTTCGCGCGGGCTGCGGCTCGAGGATCCGCGCCTGCCGATGATGATGGCCGCGCCGCCGCGCCGCGAGGATGTGCCCGAAATGCTGCGCACCTTCGTCGAGATCGTCCCCGAGCCGGGCACGGTGCTGCTCTGGGAAAGCTGGCTGCGCCACGAGGTGCCCGCCGGATCGGGGACGGGCAAGCGGATCAGCGTGAGCTTCAACTATCGCTGGTGAGTTCGCCTGGCTGCCGCGGCGCGGCTTCCTCGCCGGGGCGCTGGCGCTGCCGATCGTGGCGCATGCCCAGGAACAGTGGGACGCAGTGGTGGACCCCCGCACCGACACGCTGGGGAGGGCGCTCGAACGCGCCGCGGCGGCGGGCGGCAGGCCCTATCGCATCCTGATCCGCGAAGGCGTGCTGGTCGAAAAGCTGACGATCGTGGTGCCCAACCTGGCGATCGTCGGCAGCGGGCCGAAGACGGTGCTGAGTTTCGGCACCTACGCGGGAATGCGCCACCCCGACGGCAAGAATTGGGGCACCGGCCGCACCGCGACGCTGCGCATCGAGGCCCCCGGCACGACGCTGCGCAATCTGACGATCCGCAACAGCTTCGACTATGTCGGCGCCAAGCGCGACGGTGACGGCAATGGCGCGCAGGCGGTGGCACTGCTGATCGGGCGCGATGCGGATCGCACGATAGTGGAGGACTGCCGGCTCGAAGGCTATCAGGACACGCTCTACGTTCAGGGCCGCTCGCGGATCGCGAACTGCAAGATCCTTGGTGGGGTCGACTTCATCTTCGGCGGCGCCGCGGCCTGGTTCGACGCTTGCGAGATCGTGACGCGCGCGGTGCCCAACGCGCCCAATCACGGCTACCTCACCGCGCCGAGCACCCCCGCCGCCCAACCTTTCGGCTTCGTCTTTTCGCAATGTCGCCTGACCCGCGAACCCGGCGTCCCCGCGCGCTCGACCTGGCTGGGACGGCCGTGGCGGGCAGGGGGCAATATGGCGCTTACGGGCCAGTCGGTCTTCCTCGATTGCTGGATGGACGCCCATATCAAGCGCGAGGGCTGGACCTGGATGGGCTATAAGGGCCCCGACGGCGAGCAGCGCCGCCTCACCCCGCAGGAAGCGCGGCTGTTCGAATTTGGCAGCCGCGGACCGGGGGCGGGGCCAGCATCGCCGACTCGGCGGATATTGGATGCGGCGGCGGCGCGCGCATTCACGTGGAAGAATGTGCTCGGCGAATGATATGTCGCACGCCGGAACCGCTCCGTCGCTCGGGCTTCCTTTAGGCACTTCATATCCCAGCGCTGCGGTGTAGATTGCGACTCGCAAGCTTCGGAGAATCGCCATGGGTCTCGGTGCGCTGTCTCTTCCACACGGCCTTTCGCTGGTGACGATCGCCGATGCCCCGCCCGCCGCCTGGTCGGGCCTTTTCAAGCCGCGCTCCCGCCTGCACATTCCCTATGCCGCACGGACCAAGGCCGAGCGGAACCTGCTCGGCGCCCGGCTCGACGCCGCGGTGACGCTGGCGGACGACGCGGTGCTGCTCGTGGCGCATGGTGCGAGTTGCTTCGCGACGGCCTGGTGGGCGCGACTGTCGCCCAAAACCTATGTCTCGCGGGTGGCCGGCGCCCTCTTCTTCCAGCCAGTCGAGGAAAAGGGTGGGGTCGAGGGGCTGCTTGATACCTTCGCGTCGCCACGCACCGCATTGCCATTCCCATCGATCGTGCTGGGCGCGGACAGCGCGCAGGGGGAGATATCGGTGCAGATCCGGACGCTTGCCGCGGGGTGGGGCAGCGCCGTTGTCGAACGCGGCGAGGCAAGCCCGCTGCGACGGACCCGGCTGGCGATCGAGCGCTTTACCGCCGCGGTCGTCGAGCGCGATGTCCAGGTTGCGCACCGGCTGATAGGCGCGGGATCGAGCGCATCGCGTCCGACGCTCTTGAGGCGCCGGGCCGATCCGGGTTAGGGTGCGCGCGGGGGCGCTGCTGGAGAAACCTATGGCTCGCATCACCACATTCGCCGCCGCCGCGATTGCCCTCACGGTCCCAGTCGCTGCGCTCGCGCATCATGGCTGGAGCGCCTATGACGAAAGCAAGCCGATCACCGTCACCGGATCGCTGACCAGCGTCAGCTGGGGCAACCCGCACGGCAGCGCCAAGATGCGCTGGCAGGGCAAGGAATGGGATGTCGTATTGGCCCCGGTTTCGCGGATGGAGGCGCGCGGTCTCACGGCGGCGATGATCGACAAGGGTCAGCCGATCACGCTGACGGGCTATGCCCGAAAGGACGGCAGCGCCGAAATGCGGATCGAGCGCGTGAAGGCCGGCGACAAGATCGTCGAACTGCGCTGAGGCGTGGAGGCCGCGCTGCTCGGGCTGGCGGGCCGGCTCGACTCGACCGGGCTGAATGCGTGGGCCAGCGGAAGCGCCTGGGCCTATCCGCTCGCTAATTCCATTCACCTGTTGGGGCTGGTGATGCTGGTGGGCGGGATCGCCGTGGTCGATCTGCGGCTGGCGGGGCTGTGGACGCGACTGCCCGCCAGAGAACTCTCGCGCGCGCTGACGCCGGTGGCGATCGCAGGGCTCGCGATTCTGGTTGCGAGCGGCACGATCCTATTTGCCGCCGACGCGACTGCGCTGGCAAGTTCGGCGACCTTTCACCGCAAGCTCGTGCTGATCGGCTTGGCGCTCGCCAACGCGGCGCTGTTCCGCTGGCTATGGAAGCGGGGCGCGATGCCGGCGGCGCTGGTGCGGGCGCTTGCTGTATCGTCGCTGCTGCTTTGGCTTGCAGTGGGCACGCTCGGGCGGCTGATCGCCTATAGCTGAAGGCGGATCAGCAGATGACCAGGGTGAGCGCCCGCATCATGCTGCGCGCGATCGGGGCGTCGAAGCGGCAGCCGATATGGGTGCCGTCGCTCCACACCACCGTTGCGGCGACGGGCAGATCGCTGCGGAAGCTGAGCCAGAGCCGCTCGCCGGCCGGGTGGACCGAGGTGCAGGCAAGGCGGCAGCCATAAATGGAAAGATCGCGCAGCGTCGCCTCGACGGGGGGATCGTCCTTCCGGCGGACAGTAGCGCGGGTGACGAGGATGCGATGCCGCACGTCGCGGCGCTGATCGACCGATGCGGGCGCGACGCTGCGGAACTGCGAAAGTCTTGTCGCCATGCTCGTCCTGCCCTCCCAGCGGCGACGCTAGTGCAGCACATCTCAACAAGTTCTTAAGCAAAGCTGGCGGACCACCATTCGCCAAACCGGGCTCGCTCTGCCTCGGACAGATGGAGCGCCAGTTTCGAGCGGCGGAGCAGGACGTCTTCGGGGGTCCGTGCCCACTCGCGAGCCTGCATCCAGCGCGCCTCTACTTCGGTGAGACCGCCACCGAAGGCGGTGCCCATCGCCGCCTCGTCGGCAATGCCTTCCAGCATCTCGGGCAGGAGCGCCCCATAGGCATGCGCCATCCGGCGCGCGCGCTGCGGGCCGAGGAAGGGCCAGCGCGCGGTAACCTGGGCAAGATGGCGCTCGAAGCCGGCGATGGCGCCCCCGGGGAAGACGCGGGCACGGGTCCTGGGGGCGGGGTCGATGCCCAGGGCCGGGCCGATTCTCTCGATCGCTTCTTCCGCCAGCGCGCGGGCGGTGGTGATCTTGCCGCCGAAGACCGAGAGCAACGGTGGGCCGTCGCTATCGAGTTCGAGCACATAGTCGCGGGTGACCGCCTGCGCCTTGGCCGCGCCGTCGTCATGGAGCGGTCGGACTCCGGACCAGTTCCAGACGACGTCGCTGGGGGCGATCTGCTTCGTGAAATAGCGGTTCACCGCAGCGCAGAGATAGTCGGTCTCCTCGGGGGAGCAGATCGCATCCTCGGGACGGTCCACGGGAATGTCGGTCGTGCCGACCTCGGTGAAGGCGCTCTCGTAGGGGATGGCGAAGACGATGCGCTTGTCGGGCTGCTGGAGGATATAGGCATGGTCGCCGTCGAACAGGCGGGGGACGACAATGTGGCTCCCCTTGACCAGGCGAACGCGCGATTCGCTGGCGACGCCGAGGTCTTCGAGCAAGGCGCGAACCCAGGGGCCGGCGGCGTTGACGATGCCGCGCGCCCGAATCTCGCGGCCGTCGGACAGCGTCGCGCGCCAATGCCCGCCTTGTCGCCGGGCGGAGACCAAGGCGGTGCGCGTGGCGATCTCGGCGCCCTGCGCGGCCGCGTCCTGCGCGTTGGCGAGGGTGAGGCGGGCATCGTCGACCCAGGCGTCCGAATAGACGAAGCCGCGATGATCGCCGGCGAGCGGATCGGTGAAGGCCCGATCGTCGGCATGCAGCCCGCGCGATCGTGGGAGCGAGGATCTGCCGGCGAGCAGATCGTAAAGATAGAGGCCGATGCGCACCATCCACCACGGCCGCACGGCATGGGCATGGGGAAGCACGAAGGTCATCGGCCGGACCAGGTGCGGGGCGGCGGCGAGGAGGCGCTCGCGCTCGTGCAGCGCTTCGCGGACCAGGCGGAACTCATAGGTTTCGAGATAGCGCAGGCCGCCATGGATGAGCTTCGTCGAGGCCGAGGAGGTGTGGCCGGCGATATCGTCCTTCTCGACCAGCAGCGTGGTGAGGCGATTCAGCGAGGCCTCGCGGGCGATCGCGCAGCCGTTGATCCCGCCGCCGACGATGAGGAGATCGTAGCTCACCGCGCCACGCTAGGCATTTGGAGAAGCGGGCACGAGTCCCTATCTTGAAGCCCGATGACAAAGCCCAAGCAACGCGCAGGGCTGCCGACGCGGCAGCAGATCCTCGATTTCATTTCCAGCTCGGACACGCCCGCCGGCAAGCGCGAGATCGGCAAGGCGTTCGGGCTGCACGCGCAGGACAAGATCGCGCTCAAGCAATTGCTCAAGGACATGGGCGACGAGGGGCTGATCGACAGTGCTCCGGGCCGCGCCTTCCACAAGATGGGCGGGCTGCCCAAGGTGACCGTGCTGCGGATCGCCGATGTCGCCGACGGCACCGTCTGGGCGGTGCCCGAGCGCTGGGAGGCGGAGGGCATTCCCCAGCCGCGATTGCGGGTGCGCGAGCGGGGCAAGCGCGGGGCGCTGGGCGTCGGCGACCGGATCCTGGCGCGCACCGAAGAGGCCGGAAACGGTTGGATCGCGCATCCGATGAAGAAGCTCGAGGGCGGCGAGGAGCAGATGCTCGGCGTCGTCCATGAAGAAGGCGGGCGGCTCTATCTGCAGGGCATCGACAAGAAGGACCGGACCAGCCTGCCGATTTCCGAGCGCAACGGCGCAGAGCCAGGCGATCTGGTGCTGGCCAACAAGGCGGGGCGCCCGCCGCGGCTGTTCGCGCATGTCACCGAGCGGCTGGGCGACCCCTTCCAGCCGCGCAGCTTCTCGCTGATCGCGATCCACAAGCATGGCATTCCCAACGTCTTCTCGGACGAGTTGCTCGAGGAGGCGGAGCGGGTCTCGAAGCAGGATCTGGGCAAGCGCGAGGATCTGCGGCATCTGCCCATCGTCGCGATCGATCCCGCCGACGCGCGCGATCATGACGATGCGGTGTGGGCGACGCCCGACGACGATCCGAACAATGAAGGCGGCTGGAAGGCCGTGGTCGCGATTGCCGACGTCAGTTTCTATGTCCGGCCCGGCTCGCAGCTCGACAAGGAAGCGCGCAAGCGGGGCAATTCGGTCTATTTCCCCGATCGCGTCGTGCCGATGCTGCCCGAGATACTGTCGGCCGAAGTCTGTTCGCTGAAGGAAGGCGAGGATCGCGCGGCCTTGGTCTGCCACCTCCAGGTGTCAAAGGCGGGCGAGCTCAAGAGTTGGCGCTTCACCCGCGCGGTGGTGAGTATCGCCGCCAACATCGCTTATGACGATGCGCAGACGATCATCGATGGGCCCGAGAGCGAGCGGGCGTTGCTCGACGAGCGGCTGACGCTGGGCACCGAGCGGCGCGCGGCGATCGAAGCGGCGCTCAAGCCGCTGTGGGATTGCTGGGGGGCGTTGTTCAAGGCGCGCGAGAAGCGCGAGCCTCTCGACCTCGACCTCCCCGAGCGGCGGATCGTGCTCGACGAGCAGGGTCGGATCATGTCGGTCGCCCCGCGCGAGCGGCTCGATGCGCATAAATTGATCGAGGATTATATGATCGCGGCCAATGTCGCCGCGGCCAAGGCGCTGGAATATAAGAAGGCGCCGGTGATGTACCGCGTCCATGAGCCGCCCGCGCGCGAGAAGCTTGTCGCGCTCAAGGAATATCTCAAGACCTTCGAGGTCGAGTTCGCGCTGGGGCAGGTGATCAAGCCTGCGACGTTCAACCGCATCCTCGAGAAGGTCGGCGATGCCGATTTCCGCGCCGAAGTGATGCAGCAGGTGCTGCGCTCGCAGACCCAGGCCTATTACGGGCCGGAGAATGCCGGCCATTTCGGGCTGTCGCTGGGCAGCTATGGCCACTTCACCTCGCCGATCCGCCGCTATGCCGATCTGATCGTCCATCGCTCGCTGGTGCGGGCCTATGATCTTGGGCCCGGCGGGCTTAGCGCTGAGGAGGCGGTCAGCATGGACCGGATCGGCGAGAGCATCAGCCAGCTCGAGCGCCGCGCGATGGAGGCGGAGCGCGAGACGGTGGATCGCTATGTCGCCGCCTATCTCTCGGCGCATGTCGGCGAGGTGATGGATGCGCGGATCACGGGCGTGCAGAATTTCGGCTTCTTCGCGACGATCGAGGGGATTGGCGGCGACGGGCTGGTGCCGGTGCGCGATCTGGGCACCGAATATTTCCGCTACGACGAGGCCAGCCAGCGGTTGGTGGGCGAACATAGCGGCGAGTTTTTCGCGATGGGGCAGCGGCTCAAGCTACGGCTCGCGGATGCGAACCCCGTCTCGGGCGCGTTGCGCTTCGAGCTTCCGGACGGGAAGGGGAGCGCCGGCGGTCGCGAGGAGCGCGGCGGCGGCGCGAAGCGGGTGATCAAGCATCGCGGGCGGCCCGCGAATATCCGCCACCAGGGGCGCAAGCGATAGGCGATTGAGCGGCTCCGACTTTCGTGCCAGCTTCGGCGCGTGACGATCGGGAGGTGGTTCATGCTTGCAGCGTCACCGGCACCTACAATCGCAGCGATGATCGTCCGCGCGCGGCGCAAGATCGTCGGGCATTTCTTCGTGCATCACGCGATCAGCGCCGAGGATGCGGTGGCCTATGTGCCGCAGCGGCGGATCATCCAGCATCAGTTCGATCGGATGCGCCGCGGCGGCGTGATCCGCGAGGCGTCGCCGGGGCGCTACTGGATCGACCTGGCGGCGTATCAGAGCGAGCTGGACCAGCGGCGGCGGGTGTTGGTGCCGATCGTGATCCTGACCTGCCTGGTGATCGCCGGGGCGATCCTGTTCGCATATCGCACATAGGCGAAAGTCACAGAAAGTCGCACCAACGCACGTTTTTGCGAACAGAAATATTCAATTAAATCAATATCTTAGCAATTTTCGGCCGTGACTCTTGGCCTTGTCAAAGAGCGCGCTCGCGGGCCCCCGGGGCTCGCGACCGAAGCGGATGCAAGCAGACGGAATCCTACATTGCAAGCAAATGGTGCCGGGATGTTCCTGGCGGAAGGCGGGGCGCCTCAGTCGATCGTGAAGGTCACCCCGGCCTTTGCCTCCAGCCGCTGCACCAGCGCCTCGGGCATCAGCGCCCCCGCGGTCCAGATGCCGCCCGCGCCCGCGACATCGTCGATCAGGCACAGCGCGCTTTCGGCGATCATCTTGCTGGTCGAGCCATAGCCCGGATCCTTGTCGCCCTTGACCGTCGCGCTGATGCGCTCGCCGGAGGGCATCTCGGCGATGAAGGCGATGTCGTAAAATCCGGTCTCGCGCTCCTCCCTGCTCGGGCCTTCGCCGGGGGCGGGGCCCTTGTCCGCGGTCATCGGATTGAGCTTGGCGATCGCTTCGGCAGCCGCCTTGCCGATGTCGCCCAGGCCCGGCGCAATCATCATCTCGTCATATTGGAAGTCCGCGCCATAGGGGTGGCCGGCCAGGAAATTGGTGCGGTGGATATTCTTGGTGTTGATCACCGCCATCATGAAGGGCGCGACCCAGCCGCCGACTGCCTCGTCATGGTGCGGGACCATGCCATTGGGCTGGTGCGGACCCTGGAAGCCGGGGGTGAGGCCGAACGGGTCGATCATGATCTTGAGGATCGAGGGATCCTTGGCAGCCGCCGCCATCGTCGCCTTGCCGCTGGCGAAGGTGCCGCCCGAGAAGGTGCCCTTCATCGCGCGGATGCGGCCCTTCACCCGCGGCGCGGGCTTGCCGAAGCGCTTGATCGCCTCCTGCTGCACGGTCCAGACGCCGAGATCGAAGGGGATCGAGTCGAAGCCGCACGAAAAGACGATCCGCGCGCCCGATCGTTTGGCGGTGGGCTCATATTTGTCGATCATCCGCCGCATCCAGTTGGGCTCGCCGCACAGATCGACATAGGCCGTGCCGGTATCGGCGCAGGCGGCGAGCAGCTCCTCGCCATAGAGCTGGTAGGGACCGACGGTGGTGATCACCACCTGCGCGCGGCCGACCATCGCGCGCAGGCTGGCGGGATCGTCGGCATTGGCGGTGAGGAGCGGAGTCGCCGCCGGGGCGCCGATCTCGTCGCGCACCTCTTGCAGCTTGCTGAGCGAGCGGCCGGCCATCGCCCATTTGCGTTGCGGATAGTGAAGCGCGAGATATTCGGCGACGAGCCGGCCCGTGAAGCCGGTGGCACCATAGACGATGATGTCGAATTCGCGGATGTCGGCCATTTTCAGCTCCCCTCCCGCTTGCGGGAGGGCTGGGGGAGGGCCTGTCCACGCGCGGTGTGTTGTGTGGAGAGAGACATGCCCTCCCCCGACCCCTCCCGCAAGCGGGCGGGGAGAAGAATCAAGCCGCTTCGTTGAATTGCAGCGCGGCGAGCCTTGCATAGAGGCCGCCCTTGGTCACCAACTCGGCATGCGTGCCGCTTTCGACGATGCGGCCTTCGTCCATCACGATGATCCGCCCCGCGGCGCGCACCGTGGCGAGGCGGTGGGCGATGACGAGGGTCGTGCGGTGCTGCATCAGCCGTTCGAGCGCGTCCTGGACCAGCCGCTCGCTTTCGGCATCGAGCGCGGAGGTGGCTTCGTCGAGCAGCAAGATCGGCGCATCGCGGAGCAAGGCGCGGGCGATGGCGACGCGCTGGCGCTGGCCGCCCGAGAGGCGCGCGCCGCCCTCGCCCAGGAAGGTGTCGAGCCCTTGGGGGAGGCCGCGCAGAAATTCGCTGGCATTGGCCGCGTCGGCGGCCGCCCATAGCTGTTCGTCGCTCGCGTCCCAGGCGCCGTAGCGCAGATTGTCGCGCGCGCTGGCGGCGAAGATCACCGTTTCCTGCGGTACGATCGCCATACGCGCGCGGATTTCAGCGGGATCGGCTTCGGGCAGGCGGACGCCGTCCACGCGAATGTCGCCCGCTTCGGGATCGTAGAAGCGCTGGAGCAGCTGGAACAGCGTCGACTTGCCCGCGCCCGAGGGGCCGACCACCGCGACGGTTTCGCCGGGCTGCACGTCGAGCGAAAATTGGTGGAGCGCGGAGACTTCGGGGCGGGAGGGGTAGCGGAAGGTGACCTGATCGAAGCTGAGCGCACCGCGGGCGGGTTGGGGCAACGGCAGCGGGTTTGCCGGGGCGGCGATATCCGGCTCCTGCGCCAGCAGCTCCGCGAGGCGACCTGCGGCGCCCGAGGCGCGAAGCAGGTCGCCATAGACTTCGGTGAGCGCGCCGAACGATCCGGTGACCAGCCCGGCGGTGATGACGAAGGCGGTGATCGAGCCGCCCGAGATGCGGCCCTCTGCGACTCCCGACACCGCATCCCACATGATCAGGGTGATCGCGGTGAAGAGCAGGCCGATGACGAGCGCGGTCATCACCGCGCGCAGCGCGAAGCGGCGCTTGGCGGCGGCGAAGCTGCGCCAGACGGCATCCTGGAAACGCTTCGCCTCGCGCGCTTCCTGTCCGAACGCCTGGACGATGCGCATGGCGCCCAGCGTCTCGGAGGCGATCGCGCCGATATCGGCCACACGGTCCTGGCTCGATCGTGACAGGGTGCGGACCCGCCCGCCCAGCCAGACGATCGGCAGGACGATGATCGGGATGCCGACCAGCAGATAGGCGGCGATCGCGGGAGCGAGCGCGAACAGATAGATGATCCCGCCGATGCCGGTGAGCAGGTTTCGCAGTGCGGTGGAGACCGTGCTGGCGACGACCATCTCGACGATCGCCGTGTCCGAGGTCAGCCGCGAGGCGATCTCCGACGGGCGGTTTTCCTCGAACCATTTGGGCGGCTGGCGCAGCAGGTTGCGGTGCACCGCGCCGCGCATGTCGGCCACCGTGCGCTCGCCGACCCAGGAGACGAAGAAGAAACGGATTGCCGTCGCGACCGACAGGACCAGCACGACCAACAATAGCCTATGGAAATATTGGCCGATATCCGCCGATTCCGCGTTGGCGCCGAAGCCCTTGTCGACGATCAGCTGGAAGGTGCGCGGGATATACAGCGTCGACACGGACGATGCCACCAGCGCCAGCGTGGCGATCGCCAGCTGCAGCGGATAGCGCCGCGTGAAACTCCAGATGATCCTCAGATTGCTGAGCTTGCGCTTGGGCGCGGCTGCAGACGGGGCGGTTTCGACCATTGCGGGGAACTAGCCGCATTGTTGCGCAAGGGGAACCACCTGCCGACCTGTGGGATTTATCCGACAACGTTGCACCGCAACAGGTGCTGGTTATATATGGGTATGGATCGCCGCCGTTCGCAACGGGGGACGGTGGAAGGAATTGGATGCTCTACGACGCATATGAGATGCAGCGCAGCTGGCTTGCAGGCGCCAGCGCGATGGCGAATATCGGTGCCGGGCTGCTCAACAATCCGACCAATCCCTTCAGCTATTTCGGTGGTGGCCCGGTCCTGGCCTCTGCGCTGGAAGTGTTCGCGCACGCATCCGCGCCGCGCGGCAAGCCCGATTTCGGGCTCGACCATACCCTGATCGATGGCAAGGCGGTGGATGTTCACGAGGAAATCGTGTTGCGGAAGCCGTTCGGCCAATTGAAGCATTTCGTGCGTTCGGGAATCGAGGGCGGGCCCAAGCTGCTGATCGTGGCGCCGATGTCGGGCCATTATGCCACGCTGTTGCGCGGCACGGTCGAGCGGATGCTGCCGGTGGCGGACGTCTACATCACCGACTGGCGCGATGCGAAGCAGGTGCCGCTTTCGGACGGCAGCTTCGATCTGGACGACTATATCGATTATCTGATCGCGTTCCTGGAGCATATCGGCGCCGAGGGCGATCCGCGCGGGCATATGCTGGCGGTCTGCCAGCCGTCGGTGCCCTGTTATGCCGCCGTGGCGCTGATGAGCGCGGACAAGCATCCCAACCGCCCCAAGACGCTGAGCATGATGGGCGGGCCGATCGACACGCGCGAGGCGCCGACCGCGGTCAACACGCTGGCGACCGAGCGTCCGCACAGCTGGTTCGAGAAGAATGTCATCGCGACGATCCCGGCCACCTATGCCGGCGCCGGGCGCCGCGTCTATCCGGGCTTCCTGCAGCTGGCCGGCTTCATGACGATGAACCTGGGCAGCCACATGATCAGCCACTGGGAGATGTTCAAGCATCTGGTCGAGGGCGACGACGACAGCGCCGAGGCGACGATGGCCTTTTACGAGGAGTATCGCTCGGTCTGCGACATGACCGCCGAATTCTATCTGCAGACGATCGACGTGGTGTTCCAGGCGCATGCCTTGCCCAAGGGCGAAATGCTGCACCGCGGACGCAAGGTCGATCCGTCGGCGATCACCGACGTCGCGATCCTGGCGATCGAGGGCGAGCGCGACGATATTTCCGGGCTGGGCCAGACCAAGGCGGCGTTGACGATCGCGTCCAAGCTGCCCGATTCGATGAAGCAATATTATATGGCCGAGGGCGTCGGCCATTACGGCATCTTCAACGGATCGAAGTGGCGCACCAAGATCGCGCCCGCGCTCGAGCGCTGGATGGCGACGCACGACTGATCAGTCGTAGGCGTGGACCAGGGCGCTCCAGATCAGGAACGCCGCCACCGCCCAGATCAACAGGACGATCAGCACGCCCGGCCAGCTGACCGGGCGGCGTGTCGCCCGTTCGGCGGCGGCACGATGCTCGGCGAACTGCTCCGCCGGGATCAGCTTCTCGAACAGCCATATGCCCAATGGGATCAGGATCGCATCGTCGAGCAGGCCGAGGACGGGGATGAAGTCCGGGATCAGGTCGATCGGCGATAGCGCATACGCGGCGATGAGGATGCCGACGGCGCGCGCGGCCCAGGGCGTGCGGGGGTCGCGCACCGCCAGATAGACGGCATGCGCTTCGGTGCGGATGCGATGTGCGAGCGATGGCCCCATGATGCAGGGGATCGCCTGCAAGCCGTCTGCGGGTCAAACCAATTATCGTCATCCCCGCGAAAGCGGGGACCCATCTCTTGCACGCGCCGCAAGAACGACGGCGATGGCGGATAGGATAGTCCGGGAGATGGGCCCCCGCTTTCGCGGGGGTGACGGATCGTTACTGGACGCTCAGCTCTCCGCTGTCGTGCCGACCACGGCGTGGCTGCCGCTCTCGCTGCTCTTGATCGTGCCGCCGAACAGCATCTTGAGCTTGCCGGTCACCGACATGTCGGTCTCCCAAAGCTCGGCGCTGTCGATGTCGAAGCGCAGCAGCGCGAGGTTGGGATCGTTCTTGCCGCCGGGGAACCAGGCCTCGACCTGCGGATTCCAGAGCTTCTCGATCTGGGCGAAATCATTGTCGATCCGGGCGTTGCCGGCCATGCAGGCGAAATAATCATGCCCCTTCGACACGAACTGCGCCATCGCCGGGCCGCCCTTGGCGAGGCGATTGTCCTTGCCGACGAAGAAGAACAGGGTGTCGACCTGGTCCTCGTCGAGCTGGGCGGTGAGCGGGATGCTGTGCCCGCCGTCGGTCAGCCCGACCATGGCGAAGGGGCTGTCCGCCATCTTCGCCCAGAGGTCCTTCTTGAGTTGTGCATTGTCCGCCATCTTGCTCTCCGAATGTGGTTCGCAAGGAGTAACGATGCGCCGGTTCAGGCGTTCCCGAACGCTGCCGCGGCAGCGCCCAGCAGCTCGAGGTCGTTGCGGTTGACCAGCGATACCGGCACCTCGGCGAGCTGCCGGCGGAACGAGGCCTTGCTTTCCATGCGGCGGCGAAAGCCGGGGTCCATCAGTTGCGGCTGGAGCGCGCGGGCGATCGCGCCGGTGAGAAAGACGCCATCCCACGCGCCGAATGCGAGGACGAGATCGCCCGCAAAGGCGCCGAGATGCTCGACATAGAGTTTGACGACTGCCGTCGAGACCGGATCCCGGCCGATGCCGCGAGTCACATCCTCGGGCTTTTCCAGCTTGCGGCCGCCGGACAACGCTTCATAGCCGAGCAGCAGCCCGGGGGCGCTGAGCAGGCTCTCGACATCGAAATGCATGCCCTTGGCGGTGCAATAATGGGCGAAGCTGCGCTCGTCGGTGCTGGTTGCGGCGAAATCCATATGGCCCGCCTCGCTCTCGACGGGCACCAGCCGGTCGCCGGTGGAGATCAGCGCGGAGACGCCGAGCCCGGTGCCTATGCCGATCACGACATAATTGCCGCCCGGCTCCACCGCCTTGGGCGCGGGCCCCGCGAGCCGGGTGAAGGCAGCGGCGGGAAGCGTCGTCAGCGCGAGCGCATTGGCCGCGCATTCGTTGAGCGCGCGCGGGCGGACGCGCAGGACCGCTTCCACCCCCGAGAGCGAGATATACCAGCGGCTGCCGGTCAAATTGATCAGATCGCCGCGCGCCGCGCCCGCGACCGCCAGCACGCTGGGCAAGCGCGCGTCCTGCAGCCCGACGATGTTGAGATAGTCGACCAGCGCGCTGGTGAAGGTGGGATGTTCGGCGGTCATGAACTTGCGCACTTCGCGGGGCGTGATCCCCCCGTCGCCGCCGGTCAGGCCAAATCGCACCGATTGGCGGCCAATATCGGCCACCAGCGCCAGCTCCTCGCCCATCGGCGGCACCCCTCCTGCGCCCGCCATGTGGCAGGTCTATCGATGGTACCGCTAACAGGCGTGGGTTAAAGAACAATAGCGCTTTGCAACGGAGTGCCCGCAGGCACCCCGCCGCAAAGGATCAGAGAACTTCGAAAAGCCCCGCCGCGCCCATGCCGCCGCCCACGCACATCGTCACGACGACGTACTTCGCGCCGCGGCGCTTGCCTTCGATCAGCGCGTGGCCGGTCATGCGCGCGCCGCTCATGCCATAAGGATGGCCGATCGAGATCGCGCCGCCGTTGACGTTGAGCAGCTCGCCGGGGATGCCGAGCTTGTCCTGGCAATAGAGCACCTGCACTGCGAACGCCTCGTTCAGCTCCCAAAGGCCGATATCGTCCATCTTGAGGTTGAAGCGCTCGAGCAGCTTGGGGATCGCATATACCGGGCCGATGCCCATCTCGTCGGGCTTGGTGCCGGCGACCGCCATGCCGACATAGCGGCCCAGCGGGGTGAGCCCGCGCTTCGAGGCGAGCGATTCCTCCATCAGCACGCTGGCCGAGCTGCCGTCGGAGAGCTGGCTGGCGTTGCCGGCGGTTACGGTGCCGTTCGGGAGCACCGTGTTGAGCGACTTGAGGCCTTCCAGCGTGGTGTCGGCGCGGTTGCCCTCGTCCTTGGTGAGCGTGACTTCCTTGGTGGTGACTTCCTTGGTTTCCTTGTTGGTCACGTTCATCGTTGCGGTGACGGCGACGATCTCGTCGTCGAACTTGCCCGCGGCCTGCGCGGCGGCGGTGCGCTGCTGCGACTGGAGGGCATATTCGTCGCAAGCGTCTCGGCCGATGCCGTAGCGCGCGGCGACGACTTCGGCGGTCTGCAGCATCGGCATGTAGATGTCGCCGTGCATCGCGAGCAGCTCGGGATCGGGGGCGATCCGCATCTGCGGGGTCTGGACAAGGCTGATCGATTCGACGCCGCCGCCGATCGCGACGTCCATATGATCGACCGTAATCTGCTTGGCGGCGGTGGCGATCGCCATCAGGCCCGAGGCGCATTGGCGATCGAGCGACATGCCCGCGACGGTGACGGGGAGGCCGGCGCGCAGCAGTGCGTTGCGGGCGATGTTGCCCGCGGTGCTGCCCTGCTGGAGCGCGGCGCCGAACACGACATCCTCGATTTCGCTGGTGTCGATGCCGGCGCGCTCGACCGCGGCGCGGATCGAGTGGGCGGCAAGGGTGGGGGCGGGGAGATTGTTGAACGCCCCGCGATAGGCGCGGCCGATCGGGGTGCGGGCGGTGGACACGATGACTGCGGAGCGAGACATTGGTTTTTCCTTTTTCTGCTCCCCTCCCCGCAAGCGGGAGGGGGACTTAAACGTAAATCAGCGCCACCCACTCCGCGATGAGCGCGGGCTTGGGCTCGTCCTCGATCTCGAGCGTGTACAACTGCACTTGCTCCCAAACGCCGGGCTTGCGTTCGATAAATTTGAGCAGTTCGAAACGCCCGCGAACGCGCTTGCCCGAGCGGACCGGGGTGACGAACCGCACTTTGTTGCCGCCATAATTGACGCCCATCTTCGCGCCCTGGATATTGGGTGCGCCGGTCCTGGCGGCAAGCATCGGCATCAGCGAGAGCGACAGGAAGCCGTGGGCGATCGTGCCGCCGAACGGGGTCTGCGCGGCGCTCTCCGGATCGACATGGATATATTGGTGATCGCCGGTCGCCTCGGCGAAGGTGTCGATCATCGCCTGGGTGACTTCGACCCAGTCGGACAGGCGCTCGGTGCCGACGCTGGCGGCCATCTCCTGAACGGTGATCGTATCCACAGAGACTATTCTCCCGCGCGCGTTTCTCGCATAGCGCAGGCCATCCCTAGAGAAACAGGTGGGGCTCCCGCAAGCCTCGCAAGACCGAGAATATGAAAATGACAGCTGACGTAGCGTCCTCCCCTCGCAGCCGGATGGCAAAACTGCACCGCGCGAGCGAACCCGATGTTCTAAAACCGCTTCTGGAGCGTGCGAGGCTTACCCCCGAGTCGCGCGGAAACGTCATCGGCTACGCGTCGGGCCTGCTCGCCGATCTACGTGCGGCGCAGAATAAGGGCTGGGTGAACCAGTTCCTCCAGGAATATCGGCTCAATTCGTCCGAAGGCGTCGCACTGCTGAGCCTGGCCGAGGCCTTCCTGCGCGTGCCCGATCCCGAGACCGCCGATCTGTTGATCGCCGACAAGCTCGGCGATGCCGACTGGAAGACGCATGCCGGCAAGTCCAATTCGATGCTGGTCAATTCGGCGACCTGGGGGCTGATGCTGGGCCGGGCCGTGGTCGGCGAGCAAGGCGGAGTGCTGCGGCGGCTGATCAACCGCGCCGGCGAGCCGTTCGTACGCCAGGCGGTGGGCGCGGCGATGAAGATGATGGGCGAGGTCTTCGTGATGGGCCGCACCATCGACGAGGCGACCCGGCGGATGAAGAAGCCCGAGCATGAAGGCTTCACCGCGAGCTTCGACATGCTGGGCGAGGCGGCGCGTACGAAGGCCGATGCCGAGCGCTATTTCGCTTCCTATTTCGATGCGATCCGCGCGGTGGGGCGCAACCCGCAGGCGGGCAATTCGATCTCGGTGAAACTGAGCGCGCTGCATCCGCGCTACGAAGTCGGCCAATATGCCAGATGCGTGCCCGAGCTGACCGACATGCTGGCGCAGCTCGCGTCGGAGGCGGCGCGGCAGAATATCCCGCTGACGGTCGATGCCGAGGAGAGCGAGCGGCTCGACATGAGCCTAGACATCATCGGCGAGGTGGCGCGGCGGCCCGAGCTCAAGGGCTGGGACGGCTATGGCATGGCGGTGCAGGCTTATGGGAAGCGCGCCCGCGCCGTGATCGACTGGGCGGATCAGCTCGGTCGGCCGATGCATGTCCGGCTGGTCAAGGGCGCCTATTGGGACAGCGAGATCAAGCGGACCCAGGTCGAGGGGCTGGCGGATTATCCCTTGTTCACGCGCAAGGCGGCGACCGACGTCTCCTATCTGGCCTGCGCGCGCGACATGCTGGATGCGAAGAATATCGTGCCGGCCTTCGCCAGCCATAATGCGCTGACGGTGGCGACGATCCTGGAATGGGCGGGGGCGAGCCGCGATTTCGAGTTCCAGCGGCTGCACGGAATGGGCGAGGGGCTCTACGAGCGGCTGGTGCGCGAACAGGGTTATCGCTGCCGCATCTATGCGCCGGTGGGCGGGCATCGCGACTTGCTGGCCTATCTGGTGCGGCGACTGCTGGAGAATGGGGCGAATTCCTCCTTCGTGCACCAGCTGGCGGATGAGGGGCTTTCGGAAGCGGAATTGCTGGCCGATCCGGTGGAGAAGATCGCGGCGGTGGGGGGATCGCGGCATCCCAGCATCCCGTTGCCGGTGGATTTGTTTGGCGCGTGGCGGAATTCGGGGGGGATCGATCTGGCGGAGCGAAGCGTGCTTCTGGACACTGCGCGCGCGATCGCAGCCGTTCCCCTCCCGCTTGCGGGAGGGGTTAGGGGAGGGGATGCTGTCTCTTCGGCGCGCCCTGCGGACAGCCCCTCCCCCGACCCCTCCCGCGAGCGGGAGGGGAGCGCTGGAGCCGCGATCTCTCGCGCCCAGGCGGCGTTCGCGGACTGGTCCGCCACGCCCCTCGAAACCCGCGCCCAGATCCTCGAGCGCCTGGCCGATCTACTCGAGGAGAATCGCATCGAACTGATGGCGATCTGCGTGAAGGAGGCGTTCAAGACGATCCCCGATGCGCTCGGCGAGGTCCGCGAGGCGGCCGATTTCTGCCGTTACTATGCCGCCCGCGCGCGCGCCGACCTGGCGCCGGTCACGCTGCCCGGGCCGACCGGCGAGCGCAACGAATTGCGGATGGAGGGCAGGGGCGTCTGGGCGACGATCGCGCCGTGGAACTTCCCGCTGGCGATCTTCCTCGGCCAGACCGCGGCGGCTTTGGTGACCGGCAACACGGTCGTCGCCAAGCCGGCGGTGCAGACGCCCGAGATTGCGCGGCTCGCGGTCCGGTTGGCGCATGAGGCAGGCGTGCCCGAGGATGCGCTGATCCTGGCGCCGGGCGGGCCCGAGGTCGGCGCGGCGATCGTTGCCGACGTGCGGATCGCCGGGGTCGCTTTCACCGGGTCGACACCCACCGCAAAGAAGATTGCGCGGACGTTGCTGCAGGATGAAGATCGCCCGATCGTGCCGCTGATCGCCGAGACGGGCGGGATCAATGCGATGATCGTCGATTCGACGGCGCTGCCCGAACAGGTCGTCGCCGATGTGCTGACCTCGGCCTTCCGCTCGGCGGGGCAGCGTTGCTCGGCGTTGCGGTTGCTGCTGCTCCAGGAGGAAGTCGCCGAGACGGTGATCGAGATGCTGCGCGGGGCGATGGAGCTGCTCGTGCTCGGCGATCCCGGCGATCCCGCGACCGATGTCGGGCCGGTGATCGACCAGGCTTCGTACGACAAGCTGATGGCCTATCGCGAGAGCGCGAAGGGGCAGTGGCTCAAGACCGTGGCCGTGCCCGCTGAGGGGCTGTTCGTGCCGCCGACGATGATCCGGCTGGATTCGATGGATGCGCTGACGCGCGAATGGTTCGGGCCGATCCTGCACGTCGCGACCTGGGAGGCGGGGAAGCTGGAGGAAACGATCGCGCGGATCAACGCGAAGGGCTTCGGGCTGACGATGGGGCTGCACAGCCGCATCGCGCGATCGGGCGACCTGGCGGAGGCGCGTGCAAGGGTCGGCAATCTCTACGTCAACCGATCGATGATCGGCGCGGTGGTCGGATCGCAGCCCTTCGGAGGCGAGGGGCTATCGGGCACGGGGCCGAAGGCGGGCGGGCCGCATTATCTCCAGCGCTTCTGCGCCGAGCGCTCGGTGTCGGTCGATACGACCAGCGCGGGCGGCAATGCGACGCTGCTGAGCCTGGACGAGGGCGGGATCTAGCCGGGGTTGCGCGCTTCCTTCGCGTCCGAGGGATCGTCGCCCAGGTCCATGCGGATCACCGGCTGGACGTCGGGATAGGGGTAGATGAGCGTGCCGTCGGGCGCGGCGGTGAAGGCGGTCTGGGTCGGATAGGGGATCGAGATGCCTTCGGCGGCGAAGCGCTTGAGGATGCCGACGATGACCTTGTCGCGGACAGCGTGCGCGGCGGGCCAATCGTCGCCGGGCACATCGAACAGCAGGACGAAATCGACCGAGCTCGCGCCGAAGCCCTCGAAGCTGGCGCGGGCGACGGTGATCCCCGGCTCGGCCTCGACGATCTCATGCATGATCGCCGGCAAACGGAGCAATTTTTCCGGCGGGGTTTCGTAGGCGACACCGACCGTCAGGCTGATGCGGACATGGTGCCGGTCGGAGATGTTCTGGATCTCCTTGTCGAGCAATTGCTTGTTGCCGATCACCCGCGCCTCGCCGGTGAAGGCGCGGATGCGGGTGGACTTGAGCCCGATCCGCTCGACCACGCCGCCGACTCCGTCGACATTCACCTTGTCGCCGACGTGGAAGGGCTTGTCGAAGATGATCGCCAGCGCCGCGAACAGATCGGCGAAGATACCCTGCGCCGCCAGACCGATCGCGATGCCGCCGACGCCGAGGCCGGCGACCAGGCCGGTGACGTTGACGCCCAGATTGCTGAGCACGACCACCAATGCGATCGAGAAGAGCGCGATCGATACGAGCAGGCGGATGAGGCCGAGCGCGCTGGACAGCGCCGCGCCGCGATGGGTCTCGGACGCGGTGCGATGCTCGACGAAGCCGAACACGATCTCGCGCACCCAGATCGCCGCCTGGAACACGGCCGCGATCGTGAAGAGGAAGGTGATCGTGGTGGTCACCATCGCCGGCGGGTTCGCATATCCCGACACCAGCCGCAGCGCGACCATCAGGATGAAGAAGTTGCCGGTCTTGGCCAGCGCCCGGCCGATGATCGAATACCAGTTGGCGATGCCCTCGCCGCGCTCGCACAGCCGCATCGCCCAGCGCCGCATCGCGTGGAGCAGCAGGATGACGATCGCGGCCACGCCCGCGGCAATCGCGATGTTCAGCCAGTGCGCCTCGATCCAGACAATCGAATCGCGGAGGAAGGTCGAGGCCTGGACCTTCAGATCGGCGCCCGGGGCGATGAGGGGGGACTTGGTGACATTCGACATGATCGGGTTCAGGCTGCCTTGGCTTGGGGCGCGTCCGCCGCTTCCTCGAGGAAGGCGATCAATCCGCGTTCAAAGCGGGTCAAATAGCGGGTCGAGCGGGGCAGCCGCAACCCGGCGCGGAACGCGGCCTGCGCCTCGCGATCCTTGGCGAGGTCGATCAGCCGTGGGTGGACATAGGATTTGCGCGCGATCGAGGGGGTGTTGCCCAGCGCCTCGGTCACCGGCTCGAGCATCGACTTGATGCCCATGTAGGAGTCGGCGCCGGCCAGCGCCTCGAAGGCGAGCACGCTCGCGCCCCAGGTGCGGAAATGCTTGGCCGTGAAATCCTGCTTCATCGCCTCGCGGATATAGCAATTGACGTCGGTGGAGGTGACGGGGTGCGCCTCGCCCGCATCGTCGATCCAGCGAAACAGATGCTGGCCGGGCAGATCCTGGCAGCGCTTGACGAAGCGGCTGAGACTGCCGTCGGTGATCGTCATCAGCCGCATCTTGCCCGATTTGGCGCGGAACTGGAGGCGCAGGCTGTTGCCCTTCACCTGGACGTGGCGCTTGCGCAACGTGGTCGCGCCGAAGCTCTTGTTCGCCTGGGCATAGCTCTCGTTCCCGACGCGGATCGTGCCGAGATCGAGCAGGCGGACGACCGCGGCGACGGCCTTGGACTTGCACAGGCCGCGCAGCTTGAGGTCATGCTCGACCTTGGAGCGAAGCAGCGGCAGCGCCTCGCCGAAGCCGGCGCAACGATCATATTTCGCCGCCTCCTGCGCCTCGCGGAAGCCGACATGATAGCGATATTGCTTGCGGCCCTTGTCGTCCTTGGCCGTGGCCTGGATGTGGCCGTTGGGATCGGGGCAATACCAGGCGTCGCGATAGGCGGGGGGAAGGCCGACGGCGTTGAGCCGGTCGATCGCGTCGCGATCGGTGATGCGTGTCCCCTGCGGATCGAAATAGCCCCAACCGTGGCGCATCTTGCGCCGGGTGATTCCGGGTTCGTGATCGTCGACATAGACGATGTCGGCAGCTGTCATCGGGCCTCCTCGCGCATCGGCCAAGGAATGCACGGGGGCGGGGCTTCGTTCCTTCAGGCGGCGGCGTAAGCGGGGCGGGGACCCTTGCCGTTGAGCCAGCGCTGCGCGGGGCGCTCGACCAGATGGTAGAGCGCGGCCGAGGCGGCGAGGACCAGAATGAGATAGCCGAGGATCATCGGCCAGAGTGCCGAACCGCTCGCGTCGACGAAGGCGAGCTTGAACGCGAACCAGAGGAGATAATGGCCGAGATAGGTCGCATAGCTGATCTCGCCGAGATAATGGAGCGCGCGTCCCTCGAGCGGATTGCCGGCCTTGGCGGCGGTGAGTGCGAGCATCAGGAGCAAGGCGCCGAAGGCGGCGGGGACGGCCAGCGTTTCGGGCAGCAGTCCGGCGATCCAGCCGGTCAGTAGGGCGAGTGCGATCACGCCGCTGATCACCGCATAGGCTTTCCAGTCTTCTCGCCAGCGCAGCCACAGCGCGCCGATCGCGGTGCCGCAGGCGAATTCCAGGATGCAGCGGATCAGCCCGAGGCGGGGGATCTGCTGGCCAAGATCGGTAGCGCCGTTGCTGGCGAAGACGGTGTGGAGAAGCAGGATCAGCGCGGCGACGGCGGCGAGGATCGCGAGGCTGGGCACGCGTTTCCAGTCGATCGACAAAGCGAGCAGCGGGAAGAGGAGATAGGCACCGAGCTCGCACGAGATCGACCAGGCTGGATCGTTCCAGCTGAGCGCAGCGGTGAAGCCCCAATTCTGGAGCAAGGCGAGGTGCAGCGGCAGTTCGGCGAAGGGGAAGTTCGGGGTTTCGCGGCCGGTGGCGCGCAGCGCCAGCGCGAGCGCGACGCCGAAGCCGAGCATGAACAGATGCAGCGGCCAGATGCGGGCGATGCGGCGCTTGAGGAACAGCGGCACGGTGGCGACGCCGCCGGCGCGGAGGCGATCGGCGTAGCTCATCCAGATCACGAAGCCCGAGAGCAGGAAGAAGAAGTCGACCGCGAGATTGCCCTTCGCGAGGATCGCAAGCGCGGGATCGGGCAGGCCGGCGATCGACTGGCGGATGTGGAACAGGACGACGAACCAGGCGGCGATGCCGCGCACCGAGGTCAGCGCCCGGAGTTCGCCCGTCACGCGGTCGCCACCCGCGGCTTGCGTAAGGGGCGCCACGAGGTTTCGGAGCGCTTGCGCGCGCAATAGGTGTCGAGCCCGATCTGCGCGCCGATCAGCATGTAGACGAAGGGCTGGAAGGCGATGGCGATAAAGGTCGCGCCGAGCAGATAGATGATGTGCGCATTCTGCAGCGCGGTGGCGAGCGGGGATATCCACTCCTGCCCCGCCTCCGGAACGCGATAGCGGCGCCGCAGCACTTCCATGCGGAATATCCCGGCGACGTTGATCAGCAGCCAGATTGCGAGCCCCGGATAGCCTTGTTCGCCGAGCATCTCGAAATAGGCGCTGTGATAGGCGCGGGCCGAGTCGATCTCGAGGCTGCGCTTGACCTCGGCCTGGCCGCCGGCCTCGGTGACGGCGACCTTCTCGTAGCGGATCTTGTTCTGGCGATAGGCTTCGAAGCCGCCCCCCATCGGATGCGTCTTCACATAGTCCATCGTCCACTGCCACACCGCCAGGCGCGTCGAGGCGGAGCTGTCGCCCTGATAGGTCTTGATCGTCCCCATCCGCTCGGTGAACGACGACGGCAGGAAGGGGATGGCGGCCAGCCCCAGGCAGCCAAGCGCGCTGAGATAGACGACCTTGCGCTTGCTATCGCGCAGCATCAGCACCGCGAGCAGCCCGATGCACAGCAGCCCGGTGCGCGTCGAGGTACCGACCGGGATCAGCAGGCAGGCGAAGACCAGCGCGTAGCAGAAGGTACGCACCCGCCAATCGGGCGCGAAGATCGTGCCATGACGGGTGAACCACAGGATCAGCGGGATGATCGCGATCGCGACGGTGGAGATGGTCGAGCCTTCGTAGAGCCCCGAATTGTTGGTCACCATCAGGTTGAGCTCGCCATAGCCGCCGCCCGAGCCGACCGTCTTGATCCCGCCGACGATGATGATCGATGCGGCCGAGAGGATCATGAACAGCAACAGCGATTCGATCCGCAGCTTGGTGCGCAACGTCAGCGGCAGGAAGGCGGCGAAGGCCAAGGCCTTCCACACCCATTCCCATTTGTCCTTCGCCTCGATCGGGAAGTCGGCGTTGAGCGTCGTATAGAAGCAATAGCCGAGCAGGAGCACGATCAGCGCCTGGCGCGGGGCGACGCGGACGTCGCGCTTGTCGTCGATCGCCAGCCAGCCGGCGACCGCGAGGCCGACAGCGATCATCGAGATCGGCACCGAATTGAGCAGGATATAGGTCAACCGCTGGGGCGAGACGATGTCGATATAGGCATAAGCCAGCACGAACAGGAACGGGCGGCGAAAGCCCATGCCGAGCAGGCCGGCAAGGAAGGCGACGAAGGCCAGATCACGCATCGCGCGAACCCCAGCGGCGCTTCCTGGCCTCGGGCCTGTCGTTCGGGCCGGGCTCGTGATCGAGATCGGGGCGGCGCAGGAGCAGCCATGCCGCGAGCAGCATCAGCCCATGGGTGAGCCCGAGGGTCAGATTGTCGATCATGGCAGCCCGCGGCACTCCTTCTGAGCGCCCGCTTTAACGAGACCCGGTTGACGGCCCGTTAAGTGCTCTCGTGGCATTGCGAGGGCATGCGAATTCTCCATATCCTGGACCATGGGCTGCCGCTGCAGAGCGGCTATACCTTCCGCACCCGGGCGATACTGAAGGCCCAGATCGCGCGCGGCTGGGAGGTGGCGGCGGTCACCGGCCCGCGGCATGGCGCCAGCCCCGCCGCGGCCGAACTGGTCGACGGGCTGCAATTCTTCCGAACGCCGCCGGTGGCGTCCGCGCCCCCGCCCTTCGGCGAACTGCGCGAGATCGGCGCATTTGCGCGGCGCATTGAGCAGGTCGCCGATTCGTTCAAGCCGGACGTGCTTCACGCCCATTCGCCGGTGCTCGACGCGATGGCCGCGCAGCGCGTGGCGACGCGGCTGGGGCTGCCCCTGCTCTACGAGATCCGCGCCTTCTGGGAGGATGCGGCGGTGGGCAACGGCACCGGGCGCGAGGGAAGCCTGCGCTATCGCGTGACCCGCGCGCTCGAGACGCGGGCGGTGAAGCGGGCCGATGCCGTTGCGGTGATCTGCGAGGGGCTGCGCGGGGACCTGATCGCCCGCGGCGTCGATCCGGCCAAGATACTGGTCTCGCCCAACGGCGTCGATCTGGCGATGTTCGGCGAGCCGCTGGCGTATGACGAAGCGCTGGGCGACGAACTGGGCATCGGCGGATGCGAGACGATCGGCTTCATCGGCAGCTTCTACGATTATGAGGGTCTCGACATCCTGATCGACGCGATGCCGGCGCTCGCCGCGGCGCGCCCCTCGCTCAAGCTGATCCTGGTCGGCGGCGGCCCGACGGAAGCGGCACTGCGACGCCAGGCCGAGGCTTCGCCGGTATCGGACCGGATCCGCTTCGTCGGGCGGGTGCCGCATCAGGACGTCGAACGCTATTACAGCCTGATCGACGTGCTGGTGTATCCGCGCAAGGCGATGCGGCTGACCGACCTGGTGACTCCGCTCAAGCCGCTGGAGGCGATGGCGCAGCGCCGGCTGGTTGCCGCGTCGGACGTCGGCGGCCACCGCGAGCTCATCCGCGACGGCGATACCGGCACGCTGTTCGCGCCCGACGATCCCGCAGCGCTGGCGCGCGCGGTGGCGCGAGTCTTCGCCGATCGCGACCAATGGGACGCGCGCCGGGCGCGGGGGCGGGCCTTCGTCGAGGCCGAGCGAAATTGGGCGGTCAATGTCGGTCGCTATGAATTTGTTTACCAAAAACTCGCAAGGGTGGCGCCCATGAAGGACAATTGGTCTCCTGCGCCGCGGGTACGGGCATGAACCTGCCGATCGCGCCCGTTTTCGCCGCGATCCTGGGATCGCTTGCCGCGCTCGGCGCGGTCGCCTTGCCCGGCAACGCGCTCGAAAGCCTGGTTATGGACAGCGGCCTGCCCGCGGTGATTTCCGCCGCCGAGCCGCCGCTGGGAGTCACCGCGCGGGCGATCGTCGCGCTGGGCGCGGGCGGACTTGTCGCTCTGTTCAGCTGGCTTGCCCTGTTCATCCTGGTCGGCACCCGAAACCTCACGATCGGAGCGGCCGCAGAGGCGGGGACCGTGGTCGGCGCACCGCCGGTCCTGCGCCGCGCCGATGCACATCCCGATGCACCGCCCCGGCCGCCCCTGCTCGCGACTCGCGATCTGGGGACGCCGTTCTTGGAAGTCCGGGTGCCCCGCGAGGAATCCGAGGCCCGAATGCCACTGCTGCGGCCGGTAGCGAAAAAGCCTCCCGTCGAGCAGGCGCTGCCGGACGATCTCGATCAGCCGCTCGCCGCGTTCGATCCCGAGGCGATGCCGCGCGATGCGCTCGCCCAGATCGAAGCCCTGCCGATGCAGCCCGTGCCGGCACCGCCGGTCCAGGCGGAGCGCGAGCGTTTCGAGATATTCGAGCTGACCCCGCCGGTGCGCAGCGCGTCGCCCGTGGTCGAGGTGGCCGCGCCCAAGGCCGAGGCGATCACCAATCCCAGGACCGAAGCATCGGTCCATGCCCTGCTCGAGCGTCTCGAGCGCGGGGTGGCGCGTGGCGGCTTCGATACGGCCCGGGCGCCCGCCCCGCGCCAGCGCGATGCCGAGCGCGGGCTCGAAGAGGCATTGGTCTCGCTGCGCAATCTCGCGCGCAGCGCCTAGGGACTAGCCCTCCTCGAGCGTCAGCACCTCGATCGTCGCGACCGCACGGCTCGCGTCGTATATTACCCGCATCACCACGCAATCGGCGACGAGATGGCCGCGCAGGCAAAGCTCTGCGTCCGGCAGGGCGGCGATCCAGCCGTCGAACGCCGGCGAGGCATGGCCCGTGAGCGTCATCAGATGACGCGCCCCGGTGAACGTAGCGCTCGCCCAGCGAGTCATGTCCGACCGGAGGATATCGACCACGCATCCGGCCTTTTCACCACTGGCGCGCAGGGCACGCTCCAGCAAGGTGGCGGCATCGGGGCCCCGGCTCATGGCGCGCTCTTTTGCCCGGCGAGGAAGGCGTCGAGCCGGGCGATCGTCCGCGGCCGCAATTCGCGGCCCCTCCGAAGATCGTGCACCAGGCAGGGATCGCCGATCGCCAGCCGCCCGAAACGAGTCGCGGACATTGCCGATACCCGCAGGAATTTCTCGATTCGCCACCGCATCTCCATTCATCTGCTCCTCCGATTCGCCAAATATGTTCCTGTCTTGTTCTTCAATTCCTACTTGTCTAGGAAAAATCCTACGGGTAGGATCGCGCGATGGATTTCGAGGAACAGAGGGCTGCGTTTTCAGCGCTGACCGCAGAGACGGGAGTCAGCCTGTCCGAGCTCTCGCGCGTCATCGGGCGCAACCCTGCCTATCTGCAGCAATATGTTCGCCGCGGCAGTCCGCGTCAGCTCGGCGAGCGCGAGCGGGGACTGTTGGCGCGGTATCTGGGCGTGCCGGAGGCGCGGCTCGGCGGGCCGGAACGGGGAGGACTGATCGAAATTCCGCGGCTCGATGTGGGCGCTTCGGCCGGGCCGGGACGAGTCGCGGAAGGTGAGGCGGCACGCCGGCCGGGTGCGATGGCGCCGGAGCAGTTGCGGCAATTGGGCGTGCGCGCTGCGGCGGCATCGATCATCCGCGTCGAAGGCGAGTCGATGGAGCCTCTGCTGTGCGACGGCGACGAAATATTGATCGACCGCGACCGGCGTGAGGTGCCCAGGCGCGGGGGCATCTTCGTGATCCGGCTCGACGATACGCTGATGGTCAAGCGGCTCCGGCCGGCGGTGGGGGCGCTGGAGGTGATCAGTGACAATCCCGCCTATCCGCCGCGCACCTGCAGTCGGGAAGAGGTGGAAGTGATCGGGCAGGTCGCCTGGCTGGGGCGGTCGCTGGTTTAAGGCCGGGCTCCGGGTTGCGAAGCGCGCGGGAGTCACGTCATGTAACGGCGTGAGCCCCTATCAGATCGCCTCTTCACGGACCGACACGGATCGCAACGACGCCGCGGTCTTGTTCGCGCGTTATGCCGAGTCGCTGGACGTAGACCTCGCCTATCAGGGTTTCGACGCGGAGCTGGCGTCGTTGCCGGGGGACTATGCCCCGCCGCGTGGCGCGCTGCTGCTGGCGCGTGCGCCGGACGGCGCCGCGATCGGCTGCGTCGCGCTGCGGCCGGCCGCACGCGATGGGTGCTGCGAAATGAAACGCTTGTTCCTGCTGCCCAGCGCGCGGGGGTGCGGATTGGGCGAGGCGCTGACCGCGGCGATTGTCGCCGAAGCTCGGCGGCTGGAATATCGGGCGTTGCTCCTCGACACGCTGGCGTCGATGACCACGGCGATCAGGCTGTATGAGAAGCTGGGGTTCCGGCGCATCGAACCCTATTATGCGCCGACGCCGCCCGGAACGCTGTTCATGGCGCTGAACCTCTAGCGTCGGCGGCTCCGGCGGCGGTCGACGAGCCAGACCGTGGTCAGCAGGACCAGCCCGACCGCCAGGCCCGCCAGGAAACCGATCGAGGCCTGGCCCTGCACGGCCCCGGCGACGACGCCGACGATCAGGCTGAGCGAGAGCAGGAAACCGCCTGCCATCGGCGAACGCGAGCTAGAATTTGCCATGTCCGCCGCCTTGCCACGAAGCGGGAAGGGGCGCCACTCCCGCGGCGCACGATATGGTTACCGGCGGGTCCACCTTGGTGGCGCGCGAAAGCTTCAGACTTGTCTGACAGAGACGTCGGCATCGGGATCCGATCCCCTGTGCCCGGAGTCGCTATGGAATTCCTGCCCTACCTTGGCGACGCGCGCGAAGTGGCCGACGCGAACGAACTGATCCGCGCTTTTGGCGAATATGCCGGCTCGGAAGCGGCAGCGCGCGCCGATCGCAGCCGCGACGTCGGCAACCACATCCATTTCTGTCGCTGGCGCCAGATCGAGCGGCTCGTGGTGCTGATGTCGATCCCCCGCGCGGTGGGGACGATCCACTAGCCTCTACTTTGGGGAGCGCATTCGCGCGCCGATTGTTAGGGGGGCCTTCACTCCCTAAGCCGAGGCCGGATGACTCTTCCGCAAACCCTGTCCGCCGCCGTGCTGTTCGGCATGATGCTGCTCTTCATCTGGGGGCGGTTTCGCTACGATCTGGTCGCGGTGATGGCGCTGCTGGCGGCGCTCGCCGTGGGGATCGTGAAGCCTGAGGACGCCTTCACCGGCTTTTCCGACGATATCGTCATCATCGTCGGCTCGGCGCTGGTCCTCTCCGGCGCGGTGCAGCGATCGGGCGTGATCGAAAGCGCGATGCTGTTGCTGCAGCGCCGCGTTACCCGGATTCGCTCGCAACTGCTTTTGCTGTGCGCCAGCGTCGGCTTCGCATCGGCCCTGGTCAAGAATATCGGCGCGCTGGCGATGATGATGCCGGTCGCCTTCCAGATGTCGAAGCGATCGAATGCGACCCCGGCGGTGTTCCTGATGCCGATGGCGTTCGCCTCGCTGCTGGGCGGGCTGATCACGCTGATCGGCACCTCGCCCAACATCATCGTCAGCCGGGTGCGGCAGGAGATGACCGGCGAGCCGTTCGGCATGTTCGATTATGCGCCGGTCGGGCTGGGGCTCACGGTGGTGGGGCTGATCTTCCTGCGCTTCGGCTATCGCCTGCTGCCGCGCGGACGGCGGGCGGCGCCGACGCTCGGCGAAGCGCTCGACATCCAGGATTATGTGACCGAGGCGGCGATCCCCGCCGGCTCGGCCGCGGTGGACGAGACCGTCGCCGAATTTCGTGCACGGCACGAACAGGAGATTACGGTCACGGCGATCCTGCGCGGCGGAATTCGCAGCGCACCCTATCCGCAGACCACGCTGCAGCCGGAGGATCTGCTGATCCTTGCCGGGGCACCCGACGCGCTGGAGCGGGTGATCGCCACCGACGGGCTGGAGCTGGAGGGCGAGCATCGCGAGAAGCCCGAGGGTGGCGGCGCCGAGGTCGGCGTGCTCGAAGCGGTGATCGGCACCGATAGCCCGCTGGTCGGGCGCACCGCCGGCCGGCTGGGCCTGCACGAACGCTTCGGCGTCAATCTGATCGCAGTCTCGCGCCGCGGCGAGCGGCTCGCGCGACGGCTGGGCGAGATCGAGCTTCGCGCGGGCGACCTGATCGTGCTGCAGGGGCCGCTGGGCCTGTTGTTCGAGCGGCTAGGCGAGCTGGGCTGCCTGCCGCTGGCGGAGCGGACGCTGCGGCTGGGCAGCGCGCGCAAGGGGCTGTTGCCGCTGGCGATCCTGGCCGTTGCTATGATCGCCACGGCGACCGGCTATGTGCCGGTGGCGGTCGCCTTCTTCGCGGCGGCGGGGCTGGTGATCCTCACCGGCGCGCTGCCGGTACGCGAGGCCTATGACCATATCGAATGGCCGATCCTGATCATGCTCGGCGCACTGATCCCGGTCAGCGACACGCTGCGCACGACCGGCGCCACCGATCTGATCGGCGACTGGCTCTCGACCTTCGCGGCGACGCTGCCGCCCTGGGGCGCGGTCGCGCTGATCCTGGCCGCGGCGATGGCGGTGACGCCGTTCCTCAACAATGCCGCGACCGTGCTGGTGATGGCGCCGATCGCGGCGACCTTCGCGACGGGTCTCGGCTATCGCCCCGAGGCGTTCCTGATGGCGACCGCGGTGGGCGCTGGCTGCGATTTCCTCACCCCGATCGGGCATCAGTGCAATACGCTCGTGATGGGTCCGGGCGGCTATCGCTTCAGCGATTATGCGCGGCTGGGGGCGCCGCTCTCGCTGCTGGTGCTGTTGGTGGGAACGCCGCTGATCCTGTGGACCTGGCCGGTGCAGTGATGGTCAGCTGCGAAGGTTGATCGCGCCTTCGCGCAGCGCTGCGGGGTAGAGCAAATTGTTCTCCGCGCTGATCCGGGCTGCAAGGCGCGCGAGCATGGCCCGGGTCTCTGCGCTAAAGGTCTCCCAGTCGGCCAGGATCGTCTCGCGACCCCATTCCGCGAGATACTGGACCCAATCGGCGCGTAGCGTGGAAAATTCGAGCACGAACCGTTTGGCGGCGTCCGACATGCCGGTATTCTGCGCCGCGATCATCCGCGGATAGATGAAACTGTCCTCATGCGCGAGATGCTCGGACAGCTCGCACGACAGGACCGCCATGTCGATGATGATGGCGTCCACATCGGGCGTCTCGACTTCCACCAGCGCCAGCAACTGGCTCACTGCATCGTCGATACGGTCATGCTCGGCAATCAGACGTTCGTAGCTCATTCCGGTCTCCCTGAGGGTACCTGAATGGCGAAGAAAGGTTAGCGATGCTTCCGGTCATCGTTACGCAAAAGCCCCGACTACCGCCTTGATCTCCATATATTCGGCCAGCCCGTATTTGCCATGTTCGCGGCCGTTGCCCGACTGCTTGTAGCCGCCGAAGGGCAGGTTGGGATCGGGCTGGCCGCCGTTGATATAGACCATTCCGGCCCGCAGCCGCGGCGCCACCCTCTTCACCGATTCGGCATCGCCGAACAGCACGGCGGACAGGCCATAATCGGTGTCGTTGGCGATGCGGATGGCGTCCTCCTCATCCTCATAGGGGATGATCGTGACCACGGGCCCGAAGATTTCCTCGCGGGCGATCGTCATGTCATTGCGGACATTCGAAAATAGCGTCGGCTTGACGAAATAGCCGGCTTCGATGCCGTCGGGCCGCCCCGGGCCGCCGGCCTCCAGCGTGGCGCCCTCTTCGAGCCCCTTGGCGATCAGGCCCTGGATCTTGTCCCACTGCGCCTTGTTGACGACCGGGCCGATATGGCGGCCTTCCTGGGCGGGATCGCCGCAGACCGTTGCCTTCATCATATCGGCGGCGCGCGCGGCGACCGCCTCCTGCAGCGCGCGGGGCACGAGCAGGCGGGCGGGGGCGATGCAGCTCTGCCCGGAGTTCATCAGCACGCTGAACAAGGTGCCGGGGACCGCCTTGGCCAGGTCGGCGCTTTCCAGGATCAGCGCAGGCGATTTGCCGCCGAGTTCCTGATGGACGCGCTTGACCGTATCGGCGGCATTCCTGGCCACGAGGATGCCCGCGCGAGTCGAGCCGGTGAAGCTGACCATGTCGACCTGGGGATGCCGCGAGAGGGCTGTGCCGACGCCCGGGCCATCGCCGTTGACCAGGTTGAACACGCCCGGCGGCACGCCGGCGGCGTCGAGCACTTCGGCGAAGATCGCGGCGCAGCCCGGTGCTTCTTCCGAAGGTTTGAGGATCATCGTGCAGCCCGCGGCCAGCGCCGGCGCGACCTTCGAGACGATCTGGTTGAGCGGCCAGTTCCACGGGGTGATCAGCGCGACGACGCCGATCGACTCGTGGACGACCAGGCTGTTGCCGACCTGCTCCTCATAGCGGAATTCCTTGAGCGCCCGCGCGGCGGCGAGGAAATGACCGATGCCGCTGCCGACCTGCGCGGTCTTCGCCAGGCTGAGCGGGGCGCCCATCTCCAGGCTGATCGCCTCGGCCATATCGCCGGCGCGGGCCTTATATTCGACCAGGATGCGCTCGATCAGCGCGATGCGATCGTCGACGCTGGTCCGGGAGAAGCTCTCGAAGGCCTGGCGCGCCGCGCCAACCGCCTTTTCGACGTCGGCTGGCGAGCCGAGCATGATCTCGCTTGCGGGCAATTCGGTGGCGGGATTGATGACTGCGTGGCGGGTGCCGCCCTCGCTCTCGACCCAGGTGCCGTCGATATAGTGGTTCAGATAGCTGTGCATCCCGCTCCCTCCGATTCGAATATCCGGTATGGCACCGTGAATGGACGGCGCGGCGGCTCGGCGCAAGGTCGCGGGATTGTCGCTGCGACGCAACATCGCCGTCATGATCGCAGTGCAACAGGGCCGCCGAGGGGCGGCGACAAGCTCCCGAACCAAATCCCAGGGAGTATTCCATGTCCGTACGTTTCGCGCTGCTTGCGCTTGCCAGCCCGCTTGCCCTGATCGCGCCTGCGATGGCGCAGGATGTCCCCGCCGCCGAGGAACAGGAAGGCGAAATCCTGGTCACTGCGCAGCTGGTCGAACAGTCGCCGATCGAAGTGCCGTTCGCGCTGACCGCTTACCAGGGCGAGTTTCTCGACGATCTGGGCATCACCGAATTCGATCGGCTCGGCCAGTTCGTGCCGGGCTTCGACGTGCAGAACCAGTCGCCGAACAATCCCGGCTTCGTGATGCGCGGCATCACCTCGGACAATGGCGCGGCCTATACCGAGCCGCGCGTCACCGTGTTCCAGGACGGCGTGTCGATCTCCAAGTCGCGCGGCTCCTATGTCGAATTGTTCGACATGGAGCGCGTCGAGATCGCCAAGGGCCCGCAATCGACGCTCTACGGCCGAGGCGCGCTGATCGGCGCGGTCAATCTGGTCCAGGCCAAGGCCGATCCGAACAATGGCTATGGCTATCTCTATGGCCAATACGGCAATTACGACGCCTATCGCGTCGACCAGACCGTCAACCTGCCGCTGGGCAGCGACATCGGCCTGCGCGTCGCGTCGCGCTTCAAGGAGCGCCAAGGTTATGTCGAGAATCTGCTCGGCGGCGAGGATTTCAACGGCATCAAGTCCGAGGCGGTGCGCGCGTCGCTGCGCTGGGCGCCGGGCGCGCTGACGATCGACCTGATCGGCAATTATCAGCATGACCGCGCGAGCGGCACGTCGTTCAAGTCGATCGCCTACAACCCGACCGATCCCGTGACCGGCGCGGTGATCGGCGATCGCGGCCGCAATTCGGGGGCGGCGCTGGCGGCGGGCGCGAACTTCGAGAATGGCAAGCCGCTGGGCCTCGATCGCGACGTGTGGGGGGTCACCGGCATCGCCAATTACGAGCTTTCGGATCGCTTCTCGATCAACGCGATCGGATCCTATCGTAAGTTTGCGGGCATCGAGATTTTCGACGCCGACGGCATCTCGCTGCCGGCGCTGACCGCTGCCGAAGACGCGCAGGGCGATCAGACGATGGGGACGCTGCGGCTGACCTATTCGGACGACCGGCTGACCGCATTCCTCGGCGGCACCTATTTCCGCGAGGACGGCTTCCAGCGCACCCCGGCGCAGTTCGACGAGCGGGTGTTGCTCGCGCGGCTGACCAATACGCTGAGCGGTGGCGGCACGGCGAGCAATCCGGCGCCGATCGGCGCTTTCGCCAATCGGGCCTTCACCGGGCAGTTGCTGCAGGGCGTCGCGGCTGCACGCGGGGTGGCACTCTCCTCGGCGCAGGCGCAGGCGATCGCGGCCAACCTCAAGTCGAGCCATATCGAGACCAGCACCAATTTCGCCCGCACCGAAAGCTGGGACCTGTTCGCCGACGCCACCTTCAAGCTGACCGACGCGCTCGAGATCGGCGCGGGCATCCGCTGGAGCAACGACGACAAGAGCAGCGGCTACCAGTCGTCGGTGGTCAACGGCCGATCGATCCTGGGCGGGTTCATCGGCGCGCTGGCGCAGCCGGCGGCGACGCGCACCGCATTGCTGGGCGCACTGACGGTGCCCGGCGCGGCGTCGATCCCGACCTCGGCCGCTTTCCCGGTGCCGCTGTTCGGGCTGGGCCTTCAGCCCACCGGCACCAACGGCCAGCGCTATGACGCCGATCTGAAGGACGATGGCTTCACCTGGCGCGGCAACGCGCGCTACGAACTGTCGCGCGACGCGAGCCTCTACGCCAATTACGCCCGTGGCCGCCGGCCCGAAGTGCTCAGCGCGGGGCCGCCCGCGGCGCCCGGTGGCGCGGCGCGCTTCAGCGTTCTCCCGGCCGAGACGGTCGACAGCTATGAAGTGGGCGCCAAGACCGCGCTCGCGGGGCGCACGCTCTTCGCCGACGCGTCCTTCTTTTACTATCGCTACTCGAACTTCCAGACGACCGAGCAGCAGGGCACGAGCTTCGTGACGATCAATGCGGGCAAGGCCGAAAGCTATGGCTTCGAAGGCCAGCTGACCTGGACGGCCACCGACTGGGCAAAGCTGTTCGGCACCTATGCCTATAATCACAGCCGCTTCAAAACCGGTGCGCGTGAGGGCAATCGCTTCCGTCTCTCGCCCGATCACAGCGCTTCGTTCGGCGTGGCGCTGAGCGTGCCCGCCGGTCCGGTGAAGATCGACTTCACCCCCAGCGTCACCTGGCAGTCCGATGTCTTCTTCGACGACGACAACGACCTGCCGGCGCTGCAGGTCGCGAACCTGATCGCCGACAGCGTGCAGGACGAGCAGCAGGGCTCCTATGCGCTGGTCGACGCGCGCGTCGGGCTGGAGACCGCGAACGGCCGCTGGCGGCTGGAGGCGTTCGCCACCAACCTCCTCGAGCAGAACTATATCAAGGATGCGGGCAATACCGGCGACGGGATCGGCCTGCCGACCTTCATCGCGGGCGAGCCGCGGATGTATGGGGTTGCCCTCAGCCTGCGGCTCGGTCGCCGCTGAGGGAACAGGGGGAGGCGCCCGGCTGCCCCTAGAGCGGCCGGGCGTCTTTGCTCAGCGCTTCTCGCGAGCGAGGCGCGACATCAGGATCGCGGCGCGCTTCGCCTGGATCGCGAGGCTCGGCACGTCCAGCCACTCGCCCTCGGCATGGAGCGTGCCGCCGACCGGGCCCATCCCCGCCAGCGTATCGGAATAGGCCGCGACGAAGCTCGAATCGGCGGCGCCGCGCTTGGCGGGCGGATATTCGGCCATCGCCGGCAGGCCGATGTCGCGGTTGACGCTGTTGAGGCGGGCGAGCAGCGCGCGATTGCCCGCGGTCGGCGCCATCGGCGGGGTATTGTCCTGGAAGGTCAGCGTCGCGCCGGTGCCGGGCAGGTGCTGCGCGACGATCGCCTGCATCTTCGCGCGCGCGGCGGCATCCTGCTCGGGGGTCAGGCTGCGCAGGTCGCCGCGGGCGATCGCGGTGGCGGGGATGACGTTGGTCTTGCCCGATGCCTCGATCTTCACGCCGTCGCCGTCGATCGTAGCGGGGGTGCCGCCGCCGATCACGCCGACGTTGAAGGTCAGGTTCTCCTCGATCAGCTCGCTGCGCCAGCCGTTCAGGATCCGGCTGATCTCGTAGATCGCGCCGTAGCCCTGGCCGGGTGTGAAGATGCCGCCGCCATGGCCGGTCTTGCCGGTGGCGGTGAGCGTCCAGTTGTTGGCGCTGCGGCGCGCCACGGTGCCATAATCCTTGCCGTCTTCGCGCGCGAGATTTTCGAATTCCAGTGCGACGTCGGCCCATTTACCGGCCTCGATCAGATCCTTGCGGGCGGTGGGGATCGGATCGCCGGTCTTCTCCTCGTCGCCGGTGAGAACGACCATGATGTCGGCATTCTTCAGCGTGCCGGCGGCCTGCATCGCCCGCAGCGCGGCCAGGATCACGGCGATCCCTCCCTTGTCGTCGACCACGCCCGGGCCGATCGCCTTGTCGCCCTCGCGCTTGAAGCCGCGGAAGGGGGAGGCGGGTTCGAACACGGTATCGAGATGTGCGATCAGCAGCATATGCTTGCCGCGGCCATTGCCCTTGTGCGTGGCGACGAGGTGGCCCGAGCGGGCGACCGCGGCCTGATCGATCCAATCGACCTTGAAGCCGAGATTGACGAGCTCGGGCTGGATGATCTCGACCCCCAGCTGCTTCACGCCGGGCAGATTCAGCGTGCCGCTGTTATGCTCGACCATATCCTCGAGGAAGGCGATCGTGCGCTCGGCCTCGGCGTCGACCGTCGCGACCATTTCGGCCTCGGGTTTCGAGAGCTGGGCGGCGGCGGGGGTGGCGGACAGGAGAGCGAGCGTGCCGAGGAGGATGCGGATCATGGCGGCATGCTAGGGCTGGTCATGCTCGGCTGCAACGCCCGCGCCTCGATGACCGTAATCCCGAAGAAGAACAGAGGGAGGCACAAGGCAAAACGCCCGGACCTTTCGGCCCGGGCGTCCTGCTGTCCCACTGATCCAGAGGATCAGGAGCTATAATACATGTCATACTCAACCGGGCTGGGAGTCATTTCCCAACGGGCCACATCGGCACGCTTGATCTCGATATAGGCCTCGACCTGGTCGCGCGTAAAGACGTCGCCCTTCAGAAGATAATCCATATCGGCCTCGAGGCTGTCGAGCGCTTCGCGGAGCGAACCGCAGACGGTGGGAACCTGCTCCAGCTCTGCCGGCGGCAGATCGTAGAGATTCTTATCCATCGGCTCGCCGGGGTGGATCTTGTTCTGGATGCCGTCGAGGCCGGCCATCAGGATCGCGGCGTAGCAGAGATAAGGGTTCGCCAGTGCATCCGGGAAACGGAACTCGACGCGCTTGGCCTTGCTGCCGGTGCCGTAAGGAATGCGGCACGATGCCGAACGGTTGCGGCTCGAATAAGCGAGCAACACCGGCGCCTCATAGCCCGGAACCAGCCGCTTGTAGCTGTTGGTCGACGGATTGGTGAAGGCGTTCAGCGATTTGGCGTGCTTGATCACGCCGCCGATGAAATAGAGGCACATGTCGGACAGGCCGGCATAGCCGTTGCCGGCGAAGAGCGGGTTCGAGCCTTCCCAGATCGAGAAGTGGGTGTGCATGCCCGAGCCGTTATCTTCCTTGATCGGCTTGGGCATGAAGGTCGCGGTCTTGCCGTATGCATGCGCGACCTGGTGCACGACATATTTGTAGATCTGCATGCGATCGGCGGTGGTGACCAGCGTGCCGAAGGTCAGGCCGAGCTCGTGCTGCGCGCTGGCGACTTCGTGGTGATGCTTGTCGCAGGGCAGGCCCATCTCGAGCATGGTCGAGACCATCTCGCCGCGAATGTCGACGGCGCTGTCGACCGGCGCGACCGGGAAATAGCCGCCCTTGGCGCGCGGGCGATGGCCCATATTGCCGGCTTCATATTCCTTGCCCGAATTGCCGGGCAGCTCGATATCGTCGATCGCATAATAGCTGGTGGCGTAGCTATTCTCGAAGCGGACGTCGTCGAACATGAAGAATTCGGCTTCGGGGCCGACATAGACGGTGTCGCCGATGCCGAGCGTCTTGAGATAGGCTTCCGAGCGCTTGGCGGTGGAGCGGGGATCGCGCGAATAGAGTTCGCCGGTCGAAGGCTCGACCACGTCGCAGACCAGGATCAGCATCGGCGTCGCCGAGAAGGGATCCATCCAGACCGCGTCGAGATCGGGCTTCAGGATCATGTCGGATTCGTTGATCGCCTTCCAGCCCTCGATCGAGGAGCCGTCGAACATGAAGCCGTCGGTCAGCTCGTCGTCGCCGACGATGCTGGCGACCATCGTCAGATGCTGCCACTTGCCCTTGGGATCGGTGAACCGCAGATCGATCCACTCGATTTCATTCTCCTTGACCATCTTGAGAATGTCGTTGGCTGAGTTCGCCATAATGAGACCCCTTTCGCTCTCGTGCAAAAGCCCGACGAATCGGGCAATAAAATTACCTGTGCGGGTGCAACATCGACGTGATGCTGCGTCGCGTCAAATCGCGTTTTCGTTGCGCTCGCCGGTGCGGATACGGAGCGCGGTCTCGACCGGCATGACGAAGATCTTGCCGTCGCCGATCCGGCCGGTCTGCGCGGCGCCGGCGATCGCCTCTACCACGCGCTCGGCCAGGGCATCCTCGACGACGACCTCGAGCTTCACCTTGGGGAGGAAATCGACGACATATTCGGCGCCGCGATACAGTTCGGTGTGGCCCTTTTGCCGACCAAAGCCCTTTGCCTCGGTCACGGTGATGCCGCTCACGCCGACTTCGTGGAGGGCTTCCTTCACTTCATCCAGCTTGAACGGCTTGATGATGGCTTCGATCTTTTTCACGAGCTGCAATACCCCACAGGAACATGGACGATCCTTGTTCCCCATAGCGCGCCTTACAACAAGCGTGCCAGCCGCCCCGATACGGTTTTTCCAGCGAGACGCCGGCTGGGGCGGGTTAATGACTGCCTAACAAATGTGCATCGCCGCACCATTGCCCGATTGAGGGGCAGCCTTGCGCCTGCCCGACGAAACATGGCGGAACCTTCGTCACTGATCGAAGTTATCTCAGATAACCAATATGGGTGCGTTATGTTGCTTATGCCGATGAACGTTCCGGCCGCGATCCATCGACGCTGCGAACGGGCCGATACGATCGTGGCGGAGGGGCCCCTGCTGATCATGGCGCATGGACTGATGGCGCTCGCGCCGGAAAATCGGGCGGACTGCTGGATCAGCACGAAGCTCGGTAATCTCATGCCGCACGATGCCGAGATCATGCTGCGCAACTGGGACGGCAGGCAGGCAAAAGCCGCAGCCGGACGAACCGCTCGACCGGTCGCTCCACGGCGCCCGGCCGCCGGCCACTCCTTCGTTCGGCGCCTGCCTCAGTAAGGCGGGTGGTCGAGCCCCTTGGGGCTCGTCGTGAAGATCTCGCAGCCGGTTTCGGTAATGCCGATCGAATGTTCGAACTGGGCCGACAGCGAGCGGTCGCGGGTGACCGCCGTCCAGCCATCCTCGAGCAACTTCACGTCGGGGCGGCCGATGTTGATCATCGGCTCGACCGTGAAGAACATCCCCGGACGCAGCTCGGGCCCGGTGCCGGGGCGCCCGATATGGACGACTTCGGGTGCATCGTGGAACAGCTGTCCGACGCCATGCCCGCAGAAATCGCGGACAACGCCATAGCGATGCTTCTCGGCATGCTGCTGGATCGCGTGGCTGATGTCGCCCAGATGGTTGCCGGGCCTGGCCTGCTCGAGCCCGAGCATCAGGCATTCGTAGGTCACGTCGACCAGCCGCCGCGCCTTGATCGGCACGTTGCCGACCAGATACATCCGGCTGGTATCGCCATGCCAGCCGCCGAGCAGCGGGGTCACGTCGATATTGGCGATGTCGCCATCCTTGAGCGTGCGATCGGAGGGGATGCCGTGGCAGACGACGTGGTTGATCGAGATGCAGCAGCTATGCGTATAGCCGCGATAGCCGAGCGTCGCGGGGACGCCGCCTGCCGCCAGGCTCATCGTACGGACGATATCGTCGAGCTCGCCGGTGGTGACCCCGGGGACGACATGCGGCACCAAAGCGTCGAGGATTTCGGCCGCGAGCCGACCCGCCTTGCGCATGCCTTCGAAGCCTTCGGGCCCGTGCAGCTTGATCGCGCCCGTGCGGGCCTGGGGCATGTCTTCGGAGACGGTCACATATTCGGTCATGGCGCGCGATATAGTCGTTTGCGTGCCGCTTTGCGAGATCGTACGGCAACGGCATGAGCGAGCGCATCTGGACCGCGGCACTGGTGGTGATCGGCGACGAGATCTTGTCGGGCCGCACGCAGGACAAGAATGTCGCGCAGCTGGCATCGTGGCTCAACGTCCAGGGCATAAGGCTTGCCGAGGTGCGCGTGGTCGCCGATGTCGAAAGCGCGATCGTCGAGGCGGTCAACGCGCTGCGCGCGCGCAACGATTATCTCTTCACCACCGGCGGCATCGGGCCGACTCATGACGACATCACCGTGGACGCGATCGCCGTCGCTCTGGGCGTGCCGGTGGTGGTGCACCCCGAGGCGCGCGCGGTGCTGACGCGTTATTATGAAAGCAAGGGCGGGATCACCGACACCCGGCTGCGGATGGCGCGGGTGCCCGAGGGCGCGGACCTGATCCCGAACCGCATGTCGGGCGCGCCGGGGATAAGGGTGGGGAATATCTTCATCCTGGCGGGGGTGCCGCATATCACTGCGGGAATGCTCGACGCGCTGACGGGCACGCTGGAAGGCGGGCGCCCGGTCCTGTCGCGCACGATCGGCAGCTGGGTGGCGGAGAGCGAGATCGCCGACCTGCTCGGCGCGACCGAGCGGGCGCATGCGGGGGTCTCGATCGGCAGCTATCCCTTTTTCCGTGAAGGAAGGACGGGGGCGAACTTCGTGGTGCGGGCGACCGAGCAGGGGGTGGTGGATGCCTGCGTTGCGGCGCTTGGAGACGCGCTTGGCGCGGCTGGGCATGCGGTGGTCGAGGGCGGGATTTAGGGCCGAGGATTTGCGGCTTAACTGCGTTTGGGTGGGAAGCTGCCTGACCGCTATCAGAGATAAGCAACTAGATAGCGGACACGTAGATTGCGGACACGGCGTCGTCTACATTCGATCAACTGGACGAAGGCCCGGTAAGGCGCGAGTAACCCTGGGGGCGAGCCGGTCCCGCGCTCCAGCGTTAATTCTGAAAATTGGGTGGTTAGCTGCCATTCAGGATCGCGGGTTTCAGCCCCATCAGCATCGCCTGTGCCTCTTCACGTTCGTACTCCGTAATGTAGTCGGAAGCATTCGCCGCGGCGAGGCACCGAAGGGCCGCCTGCACGTTCTTTCGGACACCTGAGCCACTCAGGTAGCATTTCGCCATCTCAAGCTGCGCGCTACCGTCGCCTGCCCGGGCAACTCGCTCGTACCACCGAAACATCGTCCGCTTTCTACCCATCTCGCGGTAAAGTATCGCAATGTTCGTAGCTGCCGCGTGACTGCCGCGCTTCCAAGCCTTCCGATAGAGCGCCATCGCCATAGCTTTGTCGCCAGTCACGCCTTCGCCGACATCGTACATATAGCCCAAAGCTTGGAGGCACATGGCATCCCCAAGGGCCGCCCCCCTCTCGTAGCATTGCAGCGCATGAGCGAAATTACCCGCTTCTGCTGCGTCGTATGCAATTCGGAGAAGCGCATCGGTGTCCGGCATGACCTGCGGTCGGCATTTTTTGAGCGCTGGGCCAATGTCCGTAAGTGGGTCGATAGCGATCGTGCCGTTCATCTCCGACCCAATAGCCGCCCCACCATCCCTCGATCGCGCAAAATCTCCCGCGCTGCATTATGCCCCGGCGCGCCGGTGACGCCGCCGCCCGGATGGGTCCCCGCGCCGCACATGTAGAGCCCGCGGATCGGCGCGCGGTAGTCGGCATGTCCGAGCACCGGGCGGGCCGCCCAGAGCTGGTCGAGCGACATGCGGCCGTGGAAGATGTCGCCGCCGATCAGCCCGAACTTGCGCTCGAGATCGAGCGGCGAGTGGATCTGGCGGGCGATGATCGACGCCTTGAAGTTGGGCGCGTGCGCGGTGACGGTATCGATGATCCGGTCGGCCGCGGCCTCGCGTTCGTCGTCCCAACTGCGGCCTTCCGGCAGGACCGGCGCGAATTGCTGGCAGAAGAGCGAGGCGACGTGCGCGCCGGGCGGGGCGAGGCTGTTGTCGACGGTGGAGGGGAGGGTGATCTCGACGATCGGATCGCGCGACCAGCCGTGGGCGCGGGCGTCGTCGTAGGCGCGGTCCATATAATCGAGGCCGGGGGCGATGATGATGCCGGCGCGGTGATGCTCTTCGTCCTTACCGGGCAGGACAGTGAAATCGGGAAGCTCGGAGAGCGCGAGGTTCATCCGGAAACTGCCGCTGCCCGCCTTGAAGCCGGCGATGCGGCGCTTGAAATTTGCGTCGAGGTCGGACGGGCGGACGAGTTGGTCGTAGAGCAGAAGCGGCCCGACATTGGCGGCGACGATCGGCGCGGCGATCTCCTCGCCCGACGCGAGGCGGACCCCGGTCGCCTTGCCGCCGTCCACGAGCACCTCGGCAACCGGGGCTTCGAGCGAGATTTCGACGCCCACCTCCGCGCACGCCTCGGCCATGGCTTGCGTGATCGCGCCCATGCCGCCGATCGCATGGCCCCAGCCGCCCTTCTTGCCGTTCACTTCGCCGAAGACGTGGTGGAGCAGGACATAGGCCGAGCCCGGCGTGCTGACGCCGGCATAATTGCCGACCACCGCGTCGAAGCCGAAAGCGGACTTGACCGCGTCGCTTTCGAACCAGCCGTCGAGGAAATCGCGCGCGGACTTCACGAACAGGTCGAGCAGGTCCTGCTGCGCGGGGAGGGCCATGCCGGCGAGGCGCCGGCCCTGCGTCGCGGCGGCGAGGAGCGCGCCGATGCCGCCGCCGGCATTGGGCGGGGTCTTGAGCGCGAGATCGCGCAGCACCTGCGCCACGCGTTCGAGCGCCGCTTCATAGGCCGGAAAGGCTTCGGCGTCTTTCTTCGAAAAGCGTGCGAACTCGGCCTGCGTCCGCGCAGTGCCGCCGCCGAGCTTGAGATAGTCGCGCTCGAAGGGGAGGAAGTTCGAGATCGGCCGCTCGACGATGCGCAGCCCGCGATCGTGGAGCTTCATGTCGGCGATGATCTTGGGACGGAGCAGGCTTACCGTGTAGCTCGCGGTGGAGTTGCGGAAGCCGGGATGGAACAACTCGGTCACCGCGGCGCCCCCGACGATGTGCCGGCGCTCGAGGATGCGGACCTTCAGCCCGGCGCGGGCGAGGTAGAAGGCGCAGACCAGGCCGTTGTGGCCCCCGCCGATGATGAGGGCGTCGTAACGTTTTGTCATTGCGATCCACCTCCCACGCTGAAATTCGTCATCCCGGCGAATGGGGAGGGGCTACTTCGCCAGTTCGCGCACCACTCTTTTGTAGAAGGTAATCGCCGGCGCGATCTCGCTCACCGGGATGCGCTCGTTGAGCCCGTGGGCGAAGCTGTCCGACGACTTCATGAACAAGGGGCTCACGCCGTAGCTCGCCACGCCGCGCCCGCGGAACCACATACTGTCGGTGGCCCCCGAGGACATTACCGGCACCACGGGAACGCCTGGGAAGCGGGCATGCACCGCCGCCGCGATCACCTTCATCAGCGCGGGGCGCAGCGGCGAGGCGTCGCTGGGCACCGAGCCGCTGTCGACCTTGGCGATCGTCACGCCCGCATCGGCGACGATCTCGCCGAGCTTCGCCTGGACTTCGCCGATCGGCGTGCCGGGGAAGATGCGGCAATTGACGTTCGCGGTGGCGCGCTGGGGGAGGGCGTTGGGGGCGTGGCCGGCATTGACCATCGTCGCGACGCAGGTCGTGCCGGTCTGGCCGACGCTTCCCGGATCGGCGCGCAGCACCGCGAGAGCCTCAAGATCGTCCGGATTGGCGGCGAAGCGGCGCATCGCGTCCGCCATTCGGGCGTCGGGGGTATTCGCGGCGGCCGCGGCCCAGCTCGCCCTGGTGATCTCGTTCACCTGGCCGGGAAATTCATGCGCGCTTATCCGATCGAGTGCGCGGGCGAGCTGATAGATCGCATTGGCCTTGCGCGGCGCGCTGGAATGGCCGCCCGGATTGGTCACGCTCAGCTCGAAATCGGCATAGGTCTTTTCGGCGCCCTGCACCCCGAACATCACCGGCTTGCCGCTCTCGTCGAGATCGCCGCCGCCGCCGTCGATATTGAGCAGCAGTTCGGCATCGTGAAATTGCTCCGCCAGCGCCGCGGTGGTCTTCATCCCCGTCTCTTCGTCGCCCGAGAGCAGCAGCAGGATATCGCGGCCGGGCTTGAAGCCCTCACGCTTGAGCTGGATCAGCGTCGCGACGAAGGCAGAGACGTCGAACTTGTTGTCGCTCGCGCCGCGGCCGAACAGATAGCCTTTCTCCACCACCGGCGTGAAGGGATTGCGCTCCCAGTCGGCGGGCTTGGCCTCGACCACGTCCATATGCCCCGAGACCAGGATCGGCTTGGCGGCCGGGGCCGAGCCGCGATAGCGCGCCACCAGATAGGCGGTGTCGCCCAGCTTCTCGACGCGGACGTCGCCATCGGCGAAACCGCCCGCGACGAGCGCGGCCTTGAGATAGGTGGCATAGTCGAACGTCTGGTTCGCCGGGCCGGAGACGGTGCGGAACGCGACGCCGCGCTTGAGAAGCTCGAGCGCCTGGGCCTCGGCGGCGGGATTGGTCTGCGCCTGCGCGCTGCCGGCGGCGAGCGCCACTGCGAGGAAAGCCGCGAGGTGGCGCATCGTGCTGGCTCCGAACGTCAGGAGGGGAATGGAGCGGGTGAAGGGAATCGAACCCTCGTCACTTGCTTGGGAAGCAAAAGCTCTACCATTGAGCTACACCCGCGCGCCGGGAGCGATTGCCACAGCGGTGCGGGGCGGGTCAATCGGCTTTCACGCGACGAGCGCGTCGATCTCGGCGGGCGCCAGGCCCCATTCCGCCAGCGCTTCGCTCGTGTGTGCGCCATTTGCCGGGGGCGGGCCCTGGATCGCGCCGGGTGTGGCCGAGAAGCGCGGGGCGGGGGCGGGCTGCACCACCCCCTCGCACTCGACGAAGGTGCCGCGGGCGACATTGTGCGGGTGGCTGGGGGCCTCGGCCATCGACAGGATGGGGGCCACGCAGGCGTCGCTGCCGTCGAAGATCGCGGTCCATTCGCCCTGGCTGCGGGTGGCGATGACGGTCGCGAGCTTTTCGCGCAGTTGGGGCCAGGCGCGCGGGTCCATCCGCGCGGCGAAGGCGGGGTCGTCCACCCCGAGCTTGTCGAGCAGGACCGCGTAGAATTGCGGCTCGATCGCCGCGACTGCGAGCCATTTGCCGTCGGCGCAGCGATAGCTGTCATAGAAATGCGCGCCGCCATCGAGGAAGTTGCCGCGCCGCCCGCCGCCCCACATCCCCGCCGCCGAGAAGCCGTAGAACATCGCCATCAGCGACGCCGCCCCGTCCGACATCGCGCAATCGACCACCTGGCCCTCGCCGCTGGTACGGGCATGGAGCAAAGCCGCGAGCATGCCGAAGGCCAGATAGAGCGCGCCGCCGCCGAAATCGCCGACGAGGTTGAGCGGGGGGATGGGCTTGTCGGCGGTGCCGATCGCATCGAGCGCGCCGCTGAGCGCGATATAGTTCATGTCGTGGCCCGCCGCGGCGGCATAGGGCCCCGACTGGCCCCAGCCGGTCATCCGGCCGTAGACAAGGCGCGGATTGCGGGCGAGCGCGGCGTCCGGCCCGAGCCCGAGCCGTTCCATCACCCCGGGGCGGAAACCCTCGAACAGCGCGTCCGCCTTCTCGATCAGCTTGAAGCAGGCCTCGATCGCCTCCGGCCGTTTGAGATCGAGCGCGACCGAGCGGCGGCCGCGTTCGGTGACCGCGAAGCGCGTGCCGCCGAGCCCCGACGCGCCTCCGCCAGCGCCCGCACGGTCGATCCGCAGCACGTCGGCGCCCAGATCGGCGAGCAGCATGCCGCAGAAGGGCGCGGGGCCGATCCCGGCGAATTCGATGATCCTGATGCCCGCCAGGGGTCCGCTCGCCATGCAATCCGCTCCGCTTTTCTTTGCTTGTGCCCCGATATGCGGCTGGCGGGCAATGGGGGGTGGTGCCTTGCGGGGAGGGGAGGCGATATGGCATTGCGCAACAAAATTACAGGACGAGTCGGGCCCCGAGCCCGCCGCAGGAGAGTGCAATGCGTACGATCGACCATCTGATTTCGGGCTTTGCGGGCGGCGGCGGGGGGCGGACCTCCGACATATTCGATCCGAATAGCGGGCAGATCCAGGCGCGCGTTACGCTGGGCGGGCAGGCCGAGCTCGACAAAGCGGTGGCCGCTGCGCAGGCGGCGCAGCCGGCTTGGGCCGCGACCAACCCGCAGCGCCGCGCGCGCGTCATGTTCAAGTTCAAGGAGCTGGTCGAGGCGAACATGGATGCGCTCGCGCACCTGCTCTCGTCCGAACATGGCAAGGTGATCGCCGATTCGAAGGGCGACATCCAGCGCGGGCTCGAGGTCATCGAGTTCGCCTGCGGCATCCCGCACATCCTCAAGGGCGAATATACTCAGGGCGCGGGGCCGGGGATCGACGTCTATTCGATGCGCCAGCCGCTCGGCATCGGCGCGGGGATCACGCCGTTCAACTTCCCGGCGATGATCCCCTTGTGGATGAGCGGAATCGCGATCGCCACCGGCAACGCCTTCCTGCTCAAGCCCAGCGAGCGCGATCCCAGCGTGCCGGTGCGGCTGGCCGAACTATTCCTGGAAGCCGGGCTTCCCGAGGGGATACTGCAGGTCGTCCACGGCGACAAGGAGATGGTGGATGCGATCCTCGATCATCCGGCGATAAGCGCGGTCAGCTTCGTCGGCTCGTCCGACATCGCCCATTATGTCTATCGGCGCGGCGTCGAGGCGGGGAAGCGCGTCCAGGCGATGGGCGGCGCCAAGAATCACGGCATCGTCATGCCCGACGCCGATCTCGACCAGGTCGTCGCGGATTTGTCCGGCGCGGCATTCGGCTCGGCGGGCGAGCGCTGCATGGCGCTGCCGGTGGTGGTGCCGGTCGGCGACAAGACCGCCGACGCGCTGCGCGAGAAATTGATCCCGGCGATCGCGGCGCTGCGGGTGGGTGTGTCGACCGATAACGACGCGCATTACGGGCCGGTGGTGAACGCCGCGCACAAGCAGCGCGTCGAGAATTGGATCCAGACCGGGGTCGACGAAGGTGCCGAACTGGTGGTGGACGGTCGCGGTTTCACGCTGCAGGGGCATGAACAGGGCTTCTTCATCGGCCCATCGCTGTTCGACCGCGTCACTCCGGAGATGCAGGCCTATAAGGAAGAGATTTTCGGTCCCGTCCTCCAGATCGTCCGCGCCCCCGATTTCGAGACCGCGCTGCGGCTTCCCAGCGAGCACCAATATGGCAACGGCGTCGCGATCTTCACCCGCAACGGCCATGCCGCGCGCGAGTTTGCCAGCCGGGTGAATGTCGGCATGGTCGGCATCAACGTGCCGATCCCGGTGCCGGTCGCCTATCACAGCTTCGGCGGCTGGAAGCGCTCTGCCTTTGGCGACATCAACCAGCACGGCATGGAAGGCGTGCGCTTCTGGACCAAGACCAAGACCGTCACCCAGCGCTGGCCCGACGGCTCAGCGCTTCCCGCGATGGCCGAGGATGGCGGGCCGGCGCGCAACAATGACGCCTTCGTCATTCCGACGATGGGCTGAGCGATGGCAAGCGTAGCATTTATCGGCCTGGGCAATATGGGCGGCGGCATGGCCGCGAACCTCGCCAAAGCGGGCAACGACGTCCGCGCCTTCGATCTGTCGGCGGAGGCGCTCGATCGGGCGAAGAAGGCCGGCTGCCTTCCCGCCGAGAGCGCGATCGCGGCGATCACCGGCGCCGAGGCGGTGATCACGATGCTGCCCGCTGGCAAGCATGTCGAATCGGTCTATCAGGACAGCCTGTTCGATCATGCCGCGCCGGGCGCGATCCTGATCGACTGTTCGACGATCGACGTGGCCACCGCGCGGCGGGTGGCCGAGGCGGCGGCGGCGCGCGGGCTGGTGGCGGTCGACGCGCCGGTTTCCGGCGGGATCGCCGCGGCCAATGCCGGCACGCTGACCTTCATGGTCGGCGGCAGCAAGGCGGGGTTCGAGCGCGCCGAGCCATTTCTGACCGACATGGGCAAGACCGTGATCCATGCGGGACCGGCGGGCGCGGGGCAGGCGGCGAAGGTCTGCAACAACATGCTGCTCGGCGCGACGATGATCGCGACCTGCGAGGCGTTTGCGCTCGCCGAGAAGCTCGGGCTCGATCTCCAGAATTTCTATGACATCGCATCGGTAAGCTCGGGGCAGAGCTGGTCGATGACCAGCTATTGCCCGGTGCCCGGCGTCGGACCCGAGACGCCGGCGGACCGCGACTATCAGGGCGGGTTCGCCGCGCCGCTGATGCTCAAGGATCTCAAGCTGGCGATGGAGGCTGCGGCCGATGTCCACGCCCAGACGCCGATGGGCGCGCGGGCATCAGAGCTGTACCAGCGCTTCGTCGACGGCGAGGGCGCGGGGCTCGATTTCTCGGGGATCATCCGGATGCTGCGCGAGGAAGGCGAACAGACGGGCTGATCGCGGGCAAATCGTTACGCTTGCAAAGCGACCAAATCGCGGCTCGCGCGTTCCGGCGGCATGGAAAAACTCTGGTTCATCACCAATCCGAATTCCGGCACCACGTCGAAGCCCAAATGCGAAGCGCTCGAGGCGGTGTTTCAGGAAAGCGGACTGACGCTCGTCAACCGCACCGACTTTCCCGAGCAGAAGCTGCCGACGGGTGAGGAGCTGGATGCGCAAGGCGTGGATACGGTGGTGCTGTTCGCCGGCGACGGGACGATCAATGCCGCGCTTTCCGCGCTGGAGAAATGGGACGGCGCCTTCCTGATACTGCCCGGGGGCACGATGAACCTGCTCGCCAAGGGGCTGCACAGCGAGAGCGATCCGCACAAGATCGTCCATGCCGCGCACCAGACCGATCGCCGCGTTGCACTGCCTTATGTGATCGCGGGCAGGCATCGCGCCTTCGTCGGGCTGATCCTGGGGCCTGCAGCGGCCTGGGCGCGGGCGCGCGAGGCGGTACGCAAGGTCAGGTTCGGTCGGCTGATCGGCGCGGCCAGGGCGGCGTGGCGCCGCACCTTCAGCAAGCGCGGCATCCGCGTCGAAGGTGCCCCGGGGCTGGGCAAGGATTATCAGGCGGTCTTCGTCACGCCGGATCTCGACGGGCTGCATGTCGCCGGGGTCGATGCGCGCGATCTCGGGTCGATCGTCCAGCTCGGCTGGGATTTCCTCACCGGCGACTGGGTCGCCGCCCGCGCGGTGAGCGAGACGCGGACCGATCGGTTGCGCGTGCGCGGGCACCGCAAGGTCCAGGCATTGTTCGACGGTGAGCCGGTCATGCTCGAACCCCATGAGACGATCCGGGCCGGCAAGAGCCTGGAGACCTTCATTTCCACCCGCACCGAGGCGGAGATCCCTGCGACATGACTCGTCTCTTCCATGTCAGCGACGTCCATTTCGGGCGCGAGGATCGCGATGCGATCGACTGGTTCGGGCGCAAGGTGAAGGAAGAGCGGCCCGACGCGGTGATCATGACCGGCGATCTGACGATGCGCGCGCGTGCCGCCGAATTCAGCGCGGCGGCAAAGTGGCTGGAGAGCCTGGGCCGGCCGGTGACGGTCGAGGTCGGCAACCACGATCTGCCCTATTTCAACCTGTGGGCGCGCTTCGTGACGCCCTACAAACGCTATCGCGCGATCGAGCGGATGATCGAACGGCCGCTCGACCTGAAGGGGGTGAGCGTCGTGCCGCTCAAGACGACCGCGCGCTTCCAGCTGCGGATGAACTGGTCGAAGGGCTATGTGAGCGGCCACGCGCTGCGCCAGACGCTGGCGCTGGCGGAGGCGGTGCCGGCCGACGATCTGGTGTTCGTTGCGGCGCATCATCCGCTTGTAGAGGCGGGGACCCGCACGAGTTCGCAGACGCGGCGCGGGGGGCTGGCGCTGGAGGCGCTCGCCGGCGCAGGCGCACACGCCGTGCTGACCGGCCACGTCCACGATCCGTTCGACATCGCGCATGACGTGGGTGGGCGCACCGTGCGGCTGATCGGTGCGGGCACCTTGTCCGAACGCGTGCGCACGCAACCGCCCTCGTTCAACGAAATCCGGATCGACGGCGCGCAGTTCGAGACGATTGCCCGCTTCAAGGGCGAGGCGGACGTGAAGCTCTAACGCTCAGGCGCGCTTCACCGCGACGTCCTGCCCGAATACCAGCAGATTGCCGTCGGGAGCGACGACCATCAGCTCGCGCTGCCCATAAAGCTGATCGATCGGGCCGTGCACGTCGCCGTCGTTGAGCGAGGCGATATGCGGTCTCAGCTCTTCGGCGAGCGCGTCGACGTCCTTCACGTCGACATAATAGCAAAAGCGGCGATTGCCGGGCGGCGCGCCATCGTCACCATCATTCTGGAGGAGGCGGAAGGCCACTGCCTCGCGCGCGACGAAGGCATAGCTGCCCTGGCGAAAGCGGCATTCGAATCCAAGGATCCGCGTAAAGAACCGCACCGCCGCATCGATATCGGGCACGTGCATGAAGGGCGTGACGCGAGTCAGGTTGTTCGTGCGCTCCACCGGCAAGGGATCGCCCGCTGACGTTATAGAATTTACATGTTCCATCTTGCGACCTCCATGTGGCGCTTAGGGCAACCCAGTGGACGGAAGATGGATAGACGCCGTTAAGCGCTGGGCAACCTTTGACGATCGTCCCCGCTTCCATCGGCAACGAAAAGGGCGGCCCGTTGCCGGACCGCCCTCTGGATTTCGCTGTGGAGACGCTTAGCGCTTCGAGAACTGGAAGCTGCGACGGGCCTTCGCCTTGCCGTACTTCTTGCGCTCGACGGTGCGGCTGTCGCGGGTCAGGAAGCCTGCTGCCTTGACCGGCGCGCGCAGGATCGGCTCGAACTTGGTCAGCGCCTGGCTGATGCCATGCTTGACCGCGCCGGCCTGGCCCGAAAGCCCGCCGCCCTTGACGGTGCAGATCACGTCATAGGCGCCGGTGCGATCGGCGACGCCGAACGGCTGGTTGATGACGAGACGCAGCGTCGGACGCGCGAAATAGACTTCCTGATCGCGGCCGTTGATCGTGATCTTGCCCGAGCCGGGCTTGATCCAGACGCGCGCGACGGCGTCCTTGCGGCGCCCGGTCGCATAAGCGCGGCCATAGGCGTCGAGGATCTGCTCGCGCAGCGGCATGGTCGAGACGACCGGAGCGGCAGGCGCGTTGACATAATCGTCGGCGCCGGCAGGCACGTTCGCGGGAGTTTCACCCGAGGCGATGCCGCCGAGATCGGAGAGGGACTGGCGAGTATCGGACATCAGTTGCCCACCTTGTTCTTGCGGTTCATCGACGCGATGTCGAGGACTTCGGGGTTCTGCGCAGCGTGCGGATGCTCGGTGCCGGCGAAGATGCGCAGGTTGCGCATCTGCTGGCGACCCAGCGGGCCGCGCGGGATCATCCGCTCGATCGCCTTCTCGAGCACGCGCTCGGGGAAGCGACCCTCGAGGATCTTGCCCGCAGTGATCTGCTTGATGCCGCCGGCATAGCCGGTGTGGCGATAATAGATCTTGTTCTGCAGCTTCTTGCCGGTGAAGCGGACCTTGTCCGCGTTGATCACGACGACATTGTCACCGCAATCGACATGCGGGGTGTAGCTGGTCTTGTGCTTGCCGCGCAGCACGTTGGCGATGATCGTCGCGGCGCGACCGACCACGAGGCCCTCGGCGTCGACGATATGCCACTTCTTTTCCACGTCCGCCGGCTTAACCGACTTGGTGGTCTTCAGCAGAGCCTTCATGGCCTGTGACCTTCCTAGAATGAAATGCGAACGCGCCGGTCTCTCGACCAGCGCGGTTGCAGGGCGTTTGGCGAAAGGGGTGCGGAAAGTCAAGCAAAACGGCGGCTTTGCTGACGGGTATCAGAATACCATGAGGCGTCAGCTAGGCGCGGCGGCCGATCACATGGACGCCCCAGACGGTCGCGACCACCAGCAACGCACCGGTCAGCTGGTGGAGCGCCGCCAGCACGATGTTCATCCCCGACATCACCGTGGCGATGCCGAGGAGGATCTGCAGCCCGAAGGCGGTGTGGATCGCGATCGACGCGCGGCGATCGAGCGGGCGCACGGCGCGGGCGAGCAACACCAAGGCGGCCACCGCTACCCACGCCCACCAGCGGTGAACGAAATGGACGATTGCGGGATCGTTGAAGAGCGCGTCGACGAAGGAGCGCCCCGCCACCGTTGCGCCGGGGAAGAAGGCGCCGTTCATCAGCGGCCACTGGTTGGTGACGAGCCCGGCATTGAGCCCGGCGACCAGCGCGCCGAACAGCAGTTGGACGAACAGGATCGCGAAGGTGACCGCCCCGAGCCCGGTGAGGTGCGCCGGCCGCGCCTCGCGCTTGCGGGCGAGCAGCAGCAGGTCGAGCGCGGTCCAGACGATTGCCGCGAGCAGGCACAATGCCAGCATCAGGTGCACCGCGAGCCGGACATGGCTGACGTCGGTCCGCACGCTCAGCCCCGATGTCACCATCCACCAGCCGATCGCGCCCTGCAGCCCGCCGAGGATCAGCAGCGCCACCAGCCGCCAGCCATAGCCGCGCGGAATCTGCCGTTTCACCGCGAACCAGAGCAAAGGCACCGCGAAGGCGAGGCCGATCACCCGACCGAGCAGGCGATGGAGATATTCCCAGAAGAAGATCGATTTGAACCCGGCCAGGGTCATGCCCTGGTTTAGCTGGGTATATTCCGGGATGCGTTTGTAATTGTCGAACTCGGCCTGCCATTGCGCATCGTTCAGCGGCGGGATCGTGCCCGACAGCGGCTTCCATTCGGTGATCGACAGCCCCGATTCGGTCAGTCGCGTGATGCCGCCGATCACCACCATAAGCACGATCAGCGCCGCGACGGCCATCAGCCAGGTTGCAAGAAGACGGGGGCGGGCGAGGGAGGACGTTGCTCTGAGCACGCCGCTTGATAGGAGCGCGCCGGCGCGAAATCCAGCGATCTCGGGCGCCTGCCGCGCAGATTTGCATGAGGCCGCGATAGCCGTCGGCGATGGCATCGGAATCGCAAGCAAGCCCGCGGCGGCAGATCTACGCTGGCAGGGCGTAGCGACCGCTAATGGGTGGTTAGCAGTCGTTCGTCGGGTCATCGAAAGGGATCAAACCAAGGGAGAAAAGTTGCTCGTGTTTTTCATCTGCATAGCGGTGGGCAAATGACTCACGCTCGCTGCCCGGACGCGCGAAATAGCGTTCGATCATAACGTCGAAATCTTCACCACGTGCGACCGGCTCTTCGACTTTCCCAAGCCAGTCGAACCAGTGTCCCACCTCGTGCAGCAAGGTTCGATATAACTGCGTGTTCCGCGCAGAGTGGGGCGTGACATGCACCTTGAACCGTCGCCCGACGCGTTCAATCACGTGGCCATCGTCACGTAGACGGTCAAGTTCGGCCTGATCTTCCGGCCCTAGCGAGGAAGACCAACCGACACTAGTGTGCGCGTGGACAGCATCCAAAAAGATCATTGGGCCAGTTGCCAGAACACGCCGCCGCATCGACAACTCGCCCCAGTAACGCAATCGCCCCCAAGCGGGATTGAGGATCGCCTGTTTTCGAGTGGGCTGACGAAACACAATCGTCTTAATGCCAACCCAATCCGAAAGAGGGAGTAGCTCTAGCATACGGGCAACATCACCCACGGTGCAGGGGTGATAACTACCAATCCCTACTTCTTCGATGATAAATTTAATGCTTTGCCCATGTATCGTCCGCTCTTCTCTGCGGTGCCTCCCGACAAGTTCGAGTGGGGAGAAATGCTCACGGGCGAGCGGGATGACAAGGCGGTTATCCTGCCCGTGCCCCTGCTTGGCTGTGCCGATGTTGCGATTTCGACGTGTGGGACTGAAGCCTGTTCGCATCCGCCGAGCATGACAGGGAAGGGCGACGGCAACAACGTCAGCAACTGGGTCGGTGACCGACCGTCCGCTGTCAGCGCGGCGCGAGCCAAGGCTCAAAGTCCGAGATTGGGTGGTTAGCTGCCATTGTGCGCATCAGATTTGGGGCCACGAGAATCCCTCGTAAACTAGCCCGAGCGGCTCATCAGCAGGGCGGTGATACATTTCTGTCACCACGCGAGCGGTAAATTGCGCGACGTTGGCACACTCAACTCGGAGATATGAAACGTCGTTCTGTCGGTGAGCAACCGGCTCTAGGCCTTGTTCTCGTGCGAACTCCTTAAACTTCGCTTCGTCCTCAATATTTCGTGGCGACAACAGGACCCAATCAAATCCTGCTTTGCCATTTTCGAAAGACATTTGGAGGGCAACCGAGTCATCATCCGATGGACGATCTGGGGTGCCAAGCATCAACGCGGCATATCTTATGGACGCTGATCCGCGAGACATTGCCGCCAGTAATTCAGGTATCTGGTCTGTTCCCACCGCCGACTGCTTTAGTAAGCGTGGGGGCCCCAATTTGCCGCGATCCCATGTGATATAGCCGAACTTCGAGTTGACGAGTGCAAAACCCACTACGGCAACGAGAACGATGACGATGGCTGCGGTGGTCAGAACCGCTCTCCCTTTCCATTGCGATCCAGTCATTCAGCCATTCTACGTTGGTTGCATTCTGGTCAATGTGGATGTCTGCGGTAGTGGCCCCAATTGGGTCGATAGCGGACGGGCTGCTTTGCAGTGCGACGGGCGCTATGGCAGCCCGTATTTCGGATATGAGGACCGCCAATGCCGCTGACCCTGTACGGCATCAAGAATTGCGACACGATCAAGAAGGCGCGCGCCTGGCTCGATGCCAATGCGATTGCCTATGACTTTCACGACTATAAGGTAGCCGGCGTGGACCCTGCGCGGCTCGAGCATTGGGTCGCCGCGGAGGGCTGGGAAAAGATCCTCAATCGTGCCGGCACGACCTTTCGCAAGCTGCCCGACGCCGACAAGCAGGAACTCGATGCGGGCAAGGCAATAAAGCTGATGCTGGCGCAGCCTTCGATGATCAAGCGGCCGGTGGTCGAGCATGACGGCGGGCTGCTGATCGGCTTCGCGCCCGATCGCTACGCCGCCGCCTTGCTCTAGGCTCGGCTGGCGGCTCTGGCGGTTTTCCGCTATATTCCGGGAAACGGGGGAGGGACGAATGGCATCATTTCTTCGGCAACGGCCACCAGCGTGGTTTCGGATCGTCGCGGTGATCCTGCTCCTGTGGGGGCTGATGGGGGCGGCGTCGGTCTATCTCCATGTCGCTTATGGGGCCGACATGGATCCCAAGGCTACCGATTGGGACCGCGCTTATTATGCCGCGCTGCCCGGTTGGTTCACCCCCGTATATGCCGTCGCGGTGGGCGGCGGGCTGCTCGGGGCGATCGCCTTGCTGATGGGCTCGCGGCTCGCCAAGCCGCTGTTCATCGTCTCGCTGATCGCGGTCGTGGTGCAGTTCGGCTATGTGTTCCTCGGCACCGACATGCTCGCGCGCAAGGGGGCGGCGATCACCGTGCCGTTTCCGCTGTTCATCGCGGCGGTGGCGGCGGCGCAGGTCTGGCTGGCCGATCTGGCCCAGCGCCGCGGGTGGATAGGCTAGCGCCTGCGACGCGCCACCGCTAAAGCGCTGGCATGTCCACCTACACGATCGACACCGCCACCAGCCGCGCGACGCCCACGCCCGCGCCGATGAAGCGGCTCACCGTCCCCGCGATCCGCAATCGCAAGGGGAAGGAGCCGATCGTGATGCTGACGGCCTACACGATGCGGATGGCGGAGCTGCTCGATCCGCACTGCGATGTGCTGCTGGTCGGGGACAGCCTGGGCCAGGTGATCTACGGCCTGCCCTCGACGCTGCCGGTGACGCTTGAGATGATGATCGCGCATGGCGCGGCGGTGGTGCGCGGCAGCCATCATGCAGTGGTGATCGTCGACATGCCGTTCGGCAGCTATGAAGCGAGCCCCGAGCGCGCGTTCGAATCCGCGGCGCGCGTACTGGCGGAAACCGGCGCGGCGGGGGTGAAGCTGGAGGGCGGCGCGACGATGGCGCCGGTGATCGAGTTCCTCGCGCGCCGCGGCATCCCGGTGATGGCGCATATCGGCCTGACCCCGCAGGCGGTGAATGCGCTGGGCGGCTATGCCGCGCGTGGCCGCAGCAATGCCGAACATGCCCGGATCATCGACGATGCCCGCGCGGTCACCGAGGCGGGTGCCTTCGCGATCGTGGCCGAGGGTGTCATCGAGACGCTGGCCAACGAAATTACTGCCGCGGTTTCGGTGCCGGTGATCGGCATCGGCGCGTCCGCTCAGTGCGACGGGCAGGTGCTGGTGACCGAGGACATGCTGGGGCTGTTCGAGCGCACCCCGCGCTTCGTGAGGAAATATGACGATCTGGCCAGCCGCATTTCCGCCGCGGTCGCCACCTATGCCGCCGAGGTGCGCTCCCGCGACTTCCCCGGGGCCGAACAGGTCTATGCGGCGCGCGATTGAGGGGCTACCGAGCATTCTTTCCCTTCTTACGGCGCACGGCTAAGGTTTCGCGCCCGCACGGCCATCCATGGAGTCACTCTTGGCGCTTCCTCCCGGCACTACTGACGAGACCTTTCTGCGCGAAGTGGACGAGGAATATCGTCGCGATCGGCTGATGCACGTCGCCCGCAACTATGGGCGCTGGATCGCGATCGCCGTGGTCGTCCTGCTCGTGGCGCTCGCCGCCTATCTCTATTCGCAGCATCACAGCCAGCGGACCGACGGCAAGCAGGGCGAGCAATATGACGCGGCGATGCGGCTCGTCGAGCAGAACCAGGCCGACAAGGCGCTGCCCGAGCTTGCCAAGATCGCATCCGACAAGGACGGTTATGCAGCCATGGCACGCATCGCCGAGGGCAATCTGCTGCTCGAGAAGAAGGATGCGAAGGGCGCGGCGGCCAAGTTCACGCAGGTCGCCGGCGACGCCGCGTTCGAGCAACCCTATCGCGACATGGCGCTGATCCGCCAGACGATCGCCGAATATGACACGATGCAGCCCCAGGCGGTGATCGATCGGCTGAAGGGGCTGGCCAATCCAAACTCGCCCTGGCTGGGCACGGCGGGCGAACTCGTCGCCGCCGCCTATCTAAAGGCCGGCAACCGCGCCGAGGCGGGCCGGCTCTATGGCCAGATCGCCCAGGGCGGCGAGAAGGTCCCCGAAACGATCCGTCAACGTGCGGTTCAGCTGGCAGGCGTACTCGGCGTCGACGCCATCGATCAGTCGAAGGATACCAAGGTTCAATGAACAATAAGCTGAGGGTGACTGCGGCGTTCGCGGTGCTCGCATTGGCGAGCGGCTGCGGAATCTTCAAGGGCGGCGCCAACAAGACTCCCGTGCTCGGCGAGCGCATGCCCATCCTGCTGTCGGAGAACGACATCGTTGCGGACAAGACGCTGGAAGGCGTCGAGGTGCTGCTGCCCGAGCCCGCGGTCAACGATGCCTGGCGTCAGCCCGGCGGCAATGCGGCCAAGTCGATGGGGCATCTCGCCCTCGCCGCGGCACCTGCGCGCGCCTGGTCCAAGGAGGTCGCCAAGCCCTCCAACCAGCGTCGCCTCGCCGCCGCGCCGGTGATCTCCGACAATCGCCTGTATGTCGTCGACACCGACGGCGTGGTGCATGCAATGGCCGCCGACACGGGCGCGGACCTGTGGCGCGCCGAGACGGCCAAGGGCGACGACAACCAGCCGGCGCGTTTCGGCGGCGGCGTCAGCGTCGAGGGTGAGCGCGCCTACGCGACGAACGGGCTTGGCGACGTCGTCGCGCTCAATGCCGCGACCGGCGCCGAAGTCTGGCGCAAGCGCCCGGGTGGTCCGCTGCGCGGCTCTCCGACGCTCGCCAACGGCAATGTCTATGTCGTGACCCAGGACAACCAGCTCTTCGCGCTCGCGCAGGAGACCGGCGAAGTCAGCTGGACGGCGTCTGCCAGCCTCGAATCGCAGGGCGTGTTCGGCGTCGCTGCGCCGGCCTCCGCACAGGGCACCGTGGTCGCCGGCTTCTCGTCGGGCGAGCTCAATGCCTATCGCTATGAGAATGGCCGTACCCTCTGGGATCAGGTGCTCTCGCGCACGTCGATGTCGACCTCGGTGTCGTCGCTGTCGGACATCGACGCCGAGCCGGTGATCGATCAGGGCCGCGTCTATGCCGTGGGCCAGGGCGGGCGGATGGTCGCGATCGATATCGCCAGCGGCAATCCGCTGTGGGAACAGAATATCGCCGGCATCTCGACGCCCTGGGCGGCGGGCGAGTGGTTGTTCGTAGTGACCGACGACGCGCGGCTGATCGCGCTTTCACGCGGCAGCGGCAAGGTTCGCTGGATCGCGCAGCTCAGGAACTTCCGCAACGTCAAAAAGTCGACCGGCGCGATCAGCTGGAGCGGCCCGGTGCTCGCCGGCGGCAAGCTGGTCCTCGGCAATTCGGAAGGCGAACTGGCGTACGTTTCGCCGACCGACGGCTCGGTCCTTTCGACCGTGAAAGTCGATGCGCCGATCTCGCTGCCGCTCATTGTGGCGAACAGCACGCTCTATGTCCTCGACGACAAGGGCAAGTTGACGGCGTATCGCTGAGTGATCCCCTCCCTGAAAGGGAGGGGCCAGGGGTGGATCTAGCGATGGCCGGGGCTCGATGCTCCGGCCATCGCTTTTATATCTGCCGTTGATGAGTCTATTAGACGCGCAGAATTCACCCACCCCCAGCCTTTCCCTGCCAGCAGGGAGGGGAGCGAGATTTGAAATGCCCCTACCCACAGTCGCAATCATCGGCCGGCCGAATGTCGGCAAGTCGACCCTGTTCAACCGGCTGGTCGGCAAGCGCCTGGCGCTGGTCGACGACCAGCCCGGCGTGACGCGCGATCGGCGCGAGGGCGATGCCGAGTTGCTCGGTATGCAGTTCCGCGTGATCGACACCGCGGGCTATGAGGATGAGGATGCGGCGACGCTGCCGGGCCGGATGCGCGCCCAGACCGAGGCGGCGGTCGCCGATTCCGACGTTGCCTTGTTCCTGATCGATTCGCGGGTCGGCATCGTGCCGCTCGACGAGGAGATCGCGCGCTGGCTGCGCGGCACCAACCGTCCGGTGGTGGTGATGGCCAACAAGGCCGAGGGCAAGGCCGGCGACACCGGCGTGATCGAGGCGATGGCGCTGGGGCTGGGCGACCCGATCCCCTTTTCCGCCGAGCATGGCGAGGGCGTCGTCGATCTGTTCGAGGCACTGCGCCCGCATATCGAGCGCGACGAAGAGGAGATCGAAGCGGAGGAGGACGAAGAGTCGCCCGATGCGATCCTCAAGCTTGCGATCGTCGGCCGTCCGAACGCGGGCAAATCGACGCTGATCAACAAGATGCTGGGCCAGGATCGGCTGATCACCGGACCCGAGGCGGGCATCACCCGCGATTCGATCGCGATCGAGTGGGAATGGACCGACGAAGAGGGCCATGTCCGCCCGGTCCGGCTGATCGATACCGCCGGCATGCGCAAGAAGGCGCGGGTCGACGAGAAGCTCGAGAAGCTCGCGGTGATGGACGCCCTGCGCGCGATCGACTTCGCCGAGGTGGTGGTCCTGCTGCTAGACGCCACCCGCGGCCTGGAGGTCCAGGACCTCAAGATCGCCGACCGCTCGCTCCAGGAGGGCCGCGCGCTCGTCATCGCGCTGAACAAATGGGACGTCGCCGAAAACGCGTCGAGCCTGTTCAACGGCGTCAAGGGCGCGCTCGACGAGGGGTTGGCGCAGGTCAAGGGCGTGCCCTTGCTCACCATCTCGGGCGCGACCGGCAAGGGCATCGACACGCTAATGAAGGTGGCGTTCGAGACGCGCGAGGCCTGGTCGCGGCGCATCGGCACCGGCCAGCTCAATCGCTGGTTCGAGAAGGCGATCGAGGCCAATCCGCCCCCCGCGCCCGGCGGCAAGCGGATCAAGCCGCGCTACGTCACCCAGAACAAGTCGCGCCCGCCGAGCTTCGTCCTGTTCGGCACGCGGGTGGACCTGCTGCCGGTCAGCTATCAGCGCTATCTGATCAACAGCCTGCGCAAGGAATTCGATTTCGGGGCGGTGCCGGTGCGGCTGTCGCTTCGCGCATCCAAAAATCCTTTCGACAAGGATCGGGAATAGTCCCGAATATTTCCTCCCCATCAACTTGCTGTTTACGCATGATCCGTAACAACCGACCCGTGCCGTCTTCGGTGCGGAGTTGGGATTATGAGCGATTCGAACGAGCCGGTTACGTTGGTGAACTGGTCGGCCTTTTCACAGGCACGTACTGAACTTGGGGCGAATTTCGTCCGTATTCTCGGCTATTTCCGGGAAGACGGCGTGAAATCGGTGTCGCAGATCGAAGATGCGATGCGCGCGCATAATGCCGTGGCGCTGGTAATCCCGGCGCACACGCTGAAGGGCGAGGCTGCCCAGTTCGGCGCCGAAATGCTGGCAGACCTGGCGGAGTCGATCGAGACGATCGCGCGAACCTGCGTCGAGCGTCACGAGACGCCCACCGACGCGCTCGAGCTTGTCGTCCAGTTGCGCCCGCTCTTCGAATCGACGCTGGAAATGCTCGAGCGCGAGGCAAATCCGCTGGTGGCGCGCCGCCCGGCGCAGCAGTTCGGGCGCCGCGCCTGATCCCGGTCCGTCAGCCGTCAGACTCTTCCTCGGCCTTGCTGTTGAGCTGGATGTAATTCTCGATCCCCATCCGCGCGATCATCTCGAACTGGCGTTCGAGCGTGTCGACATGCTCTTCCTCGCTGTCGAGGATGCGGCGGAACAGATCGCGGCTGACATAGTCGCGGACCGACTCGCTATGCTGGATCGCGTCGCGCAGCACGTCGAGGGCTTCCATCTCGAGCGCCAGGTCGGCCTTCAGCGCCTCTTCGACCGTCTCGCCGATGCGCAGTCGTCCGAGCAGCTGGAAATTGGGCAGGCCGTCGAGGAACAGGATGCGCTCCGCCACCCAATCGGCATGCTTCATCTCGTCGATCGACTCGTGCCGTTCGAATGCCGCGAGCTTCTTGACCCCCCAATGGTCGTAGAGGCGATAGTGGAGCCAATATTGGTTGATCGCGGTAAGCTCGTTGCGGAGCACCTCGTTCAGATATTCGAGGACCTTGGTGTCGCCCTTCATCACATGCATCCCTGTTAAGCAGGGATGAATCTATAGCGCGACAGGGCGGCCGCGAAAACCGCAGAAATCCGCCATTTTTTAATTGAGAACGCTACGCAGCCGCGCGTTCGTTATTGATAATCTCTCGCGCGAACGAAACGCATTGGCCGCATTTGGGCTGGAGGCCCATCGCCCGATAGGCCTGGCAGGCGCTGGTCGCGCCGCTGCGCGCCGCATCGCGGACATCGCGCTCTCTGATGGCATTGCAAACGCAGACGACCATGGAACCTCACCCTCGCTGACGATGGTGTATGGCTATTGAGAGCGATTCGCAAGGGTAATGCGAGGCATTCGCAGCTAAGCCTTTGCACGCAACGGCTGGAGCTGACCGCGGGCGAGAGTGCGCCACAGCCATTCGAGCGGGCCGAATCGGAAATGCGCCAGCCAAGGCTTGGACCAGAGCAGGATTGCGAGCCAGATCGCGAGTACCACCGGGTATAGCTGCCAGCGCGAGAGAGTGCCGAACCAGCCGAAGCCATAGCCGTAGAAGAGCGTGGTGCAGATCAGGCTGGTCAGCAGATAATTGGTGAAGGCCATCCGTCCGGCGGCGGCCAGACGATCGGTCAGGGCGCCGCCCGGCCGGGCGAGGAGCTGGATCGCACAGAGCCAGCCAAGGACCATCGCGGGCAAAAGAAATGCCGATAGCGTGGGCGCGAGCGTCACCGCAAACAGGCTGAACTCCGCGCGCACCAGATAGGCGGCCAGCGCGGCGTAGGCGGGGATCCCGATCCCCCAGCAAAGGAGCAGCCAGCATCGGTAGCGGTCCGGCGTCCAATCCCCGGGAAGCATCCCGCTGCGCAATGCGGCCATGCCGAACAGCATGAAAGCGAGTGTCTCGGGTCCGACGACCAGAAGATTGAGCCACGGACGCGCCCAATTCTCGGCGAAACGCTCCTGCAGGATGACCAGATAGCCGCTCCGCATCCGCGCCAGCTCGCGCGCGATCTCCGCGGGGGCGGGCACGCCGAAGGCTGCGTTCAGCTCGCGCAGTCCGCGCGCCTGCCGGGCCGCCTCGTCCGCATTGGCAGCGGCGCTCTGCCAATGATGGACCGAGAGCGGCAGAGCGGATAGCATCACGATGCCGGCCATCGTCAGCAGGATAGCGAGGATGATCATCCGCTCCGGCGGCAGCTTGCGCAATCCGAATGCCGCCATCCCGACGAGCGCATAATGGGCGAGAATATCCCCCACCCATAGCAGCCAGAGGTGCGCGAGACCGAATGCGAGCAGCCACCCCATCCGGGCATAATGCGCGACCGCGGGGTTGCGCCCGCCTTTCTCGGCGCGGTCGATCACCAGCAGCATCGACGCGCCGAACAGCAGGGAGAAGAGCCCGCGCATCTTGCCGTCGAACAGGATGAAGTTGATCAGATAGACGGCGAGATCGGCGCCGTGCCAGCCGCCATAAGCGCGGGGGTTGAGATAGGCCGCCTGGGGCAGCGCGAAATTGACGATGTTGAGCAGCAATATGCCGAGCACCGCGACGCCGCGCACGGTGTCGAGCATATGCAGCCGGCCTTGGGGAACTTCGGCCGGTTCGGGCCGGCGGGCGAGGTCGAGGCTCAGCGGGTGTCCTTCCGGATCACCAGCTTCAATGCCGACCAATTCTCGTCCAGGGCGTAGGCCATATCGTCGGCCAGCCCGCTCGGTTCGGCGACGTCGCGGACGATCTCCGCGCTCAGGTCACTCGCGGCGATCTGCGATGGCCAGGCGATCCAGACGAAGCCGTTGGTCGCCAGCAGCGGCCGCAGCGCCGCCAGCTCGCGCTCGAGCTTGCCGCGATTGGTTACGAACAACAGCGCGCATTGCAGCCCATCGGAGGCGGTCGGCTGTTCCTCGACGCCCATCGCCTCGGGGTCAATCGCGCCGCGGACGCCGTCGGGCATATTGTGGAACCAGCAGCGCATCCCGCGCTTCAGCCCCAGCGTTTGGGCAAGCGGCGTTCCGGGCGGGCCTGCGGTCATCCTGCGTGCTCCTCTGGCGCCGTGGCTATCAGCTTTTGCCGAGCGACCCAAATCGGGCCTCAGGCCAGGGCGGCATCCTCGCCCATCAGCGCCGGGAAGAAGCCTTCGTGCGCGGCCTTGAGGTCGGAGAGGGCGACGCAATAATCGCCTTCCTCCAGCTCGAAGATGATTCGCCCGGCGATCGTCCGCCCGATCGGATCGGCGGCGAGCCCGGCATTGTCCGCGGCGACCAGGAAGTCGGCGAGCATTTCGTCGCGCACGGTCACGACATAGAGCCCCTGATCCTCGCCGAAGAAGGAGCCGGCGACGCCGAAGGGTTGCGGCTGATCGATGATCGCGCCGATATTCGCGGCCAGCGCCATCTCGGCGATGGTGACCGCGAGCCCGCCGTCGGAAACGTCGTGGCAGGCGGTGATCGCGCCCTTCTGGATCGCCATGCGGACGAAGGCGCCGGTGCGGCGCTCCATCATCAGGTCGACGGGGGGAGGGGGGCCTTCCTCGCGGCCGTGGAGCTCGCGCAGCCAGATCGACTGGCCGAGATGCCCGGAGCGCTCGCCCAAAGCGATGATGATGTCGCCGGTGCCCTTGAAGGCGATCGTGCAGGACTTGCTATAATCCTTTAGCAGCCCGAGCCCGCCGATCGCGGGGGTGGGCAGGATCGCGCTGCCGCCGCCGGTCGCCTTGCTCTCATTGTAGAGGCTGACATTGCCCGAGACGATCGGGAAATCGAGCGCCCGGCAGGCCTCGCTCATGCCCTCCAGGCAGCCGACGATCTGGCCCATGATCTCGGGCCGTTGCGGGTTGGCGAAGTTGAGGCAGTTGGTCACCGCGAGCGGCGTAGCGCCGACCGCGCAGAGATTGCGCCACGCCTCGGCGATCGCCTGCTTGCCGCCCTCGACGGGGTCGGCGAAGCAGTAACGCGGCGTGCAATCGGTGGTGATCGCCAGGCCCTTCTGGGTGCCGTGGACACGGACCACTGCGGCGTCGCCGCCGGGGCGCTGGACGGTGTCGCCGCCGACCATGTGGTCGTACTGTTCCCAGATCCAGCGGCGGCTGGCGATGTCGGGCGACGCCATCAGCTTGAGCAGATCCGCGGCGATGTCGCTGCTTTCGGGTACGTCGGTCAGCTCGACAGGCTTCGGCGTTGGAACGTGTGGGCGATCGTACAGCGGGGCATCGTCGGCGAGCGGGCCGAGCGGAATGTCGGCGACGGTCTCGCCCTTCCATTTGAGCACCATCCGCCCGGTGTCGGTCACCTGGCCGATCACCGCGAAATCCAGCTCCCACTTGCGGAAGATCGCCTCGGCGAAATCCTCGCGGCCGGGCTTGAGCACCATGAGCATCCGCTCCTGGCTCTCGCTCAGCATCATTTCATAGGGCGTCATGCCGGTTTCGCGCTGGGGGACGTCGTCCATCACCAGCTCGATGCCGACGCCGCCCTTGCTCGCCATCTCGACGCTCGACGAGGTGAGGCCGGCGGCGCCCATGTCCTGGATCGCGACGATCGCGTCGGACGCCATCAGCTCGAGGCAGGCCTCGATCAGCAATTTCTCGGTGAAGGGATCGCCGACCTGGACGGTGGGGCGCTTCTCGTCCGAATCCTCGCCGAAGTCCGCGCTCGCCATCGTCGCGCCGTGGATGCCGTCGCGCCCGGTCTTGGAGCCGACATAGACGATCGAATTGCCGACGCCTGAGGCCGCAGAGTAGAAGATCTTGTCCTGATCGGCGACGCCCACGGTCATCGCGTTGACGAGGATGTTGCCGTCATAGGCCGGGTGGAAGTTCACTTCGCCGCCCACCGTCGGCACGCCGACGCAATTGCCATAGCCGCCGATGCCGTGGACCACGCCGGCGATCAGATGGCGCATCTTGGGATGATCGGGCCGGCCGAAGCGCAGCGCGTTCATGTTCGCCACCGGCCGCGCGCCCATCGTGAACACGTCGCGCAGGATGCCGCCCACGCCGGTCGCCGCGCCCTGATAGGGCTCGATGTAGCTGGGATGGTTATGGCTCTCCATCTTGAAGATCGCCGCCTGGCCGTCGCCGATATCGACCACGCCGGCATTTTCGCCCGGGCCGCAGATCACCTGCGGTCCCTCGGTCGGCAGCTTCTTCAGGTGCAGCCGCGAGCTTTTGTAGCTGCAATGCTCGGACCACATCACCGAGAAGATGCCCAGCTCGGTGATGTTGGGCTCGCGCCCCATCGCGTGGAGCACGCGATCATATTCTTGCGGGGACAGGCCGTGCTCGGCGACGATCTCGGGCGTGATGGCGGTCATGCCCGTGCCCTTAGCGAGCGACGCCCGCCGGGGCTAGACGGCAGATCAATCCGGCGCGGTGAGGATCAGATCCTTTCCACGGTGCTTGGCGACATAAAGCATCTCGTCCGCCGCCCGCAGCGCGGCCGCGGGGTCGGTGCCTATCGCTGCGATCCCGGCCGAGAAGGTGACCGTCGGGATCGGCGCGTTCGTCACCTGATCGCGCAGCGAGCGCGCACCCAGATGGACTCGGGCATCGTCGAGCATTGCCGCCGCCTTGTCGGTCTCGATTCCCTGGAAAAGACAGACGAACTCCTCGCCCCCATAGCGGGCGACCAGCACGCGCCGGCTAAGCTTTTCGCGAAGCAGTTGCGCCACGAAGCGAAGCACGCGGTCGCCGGTTTCGTGGCCATGGCCGTCGTTGATCGCTTTGAAATTGTCGATGTCGCAAAGCGCGAGGACAAGCGGGGCGTCGACATTGGCGGCTACCGCTTTCTCCATCCGGGCCAGGAAACCGCGCCGGTTCGGAAGGCCGGTCAGATGATCCTCCTCGGCCGCCCGCACGGCGCGATCGAGGTCGGCGCGCAGGCGGCGCGTGTCGCGTCGCGTCCGCTCGAGCCTGCCGCCGATCCGGCGCGTCGTCTCGGCCACCTCCAGCGTGAGGGCGAGCAGTCGCCGATAGGCGGCGGCCGGTTCGGTGGCCAGTTGATCCGCGGCGGCGTCGAGCGCAGTGGAATAAGCGCTGGTCGACGCGCTGCTGTCGCCCACCGCGGCCAGGCATTCCGCCACCTTCCCCTCCAGCTCACGCGCAAGCGCGCCGAGCGGATCGCTATTTGCCTCGGGGGGCGCGCAATGCGCGACGATGCGCTCGACGTCGCGGTCGCTCAGGCGATCGCGCTTCTGGAGCATCTTCCCCGCCTCACGCGCGAGCGGAGAATCCTCCTCGCGCAACAGGCGCAGGGCGAAGTCGAAATTGGATGTGCTCGGCTCCAGATCGTGCTCGGACAAAAAGGCGCCGATCTGTTCGAAGCGCAGGCGGCGCAGTGCCTGGCCGTCGCTTTCCGGACGAGGGCCATCGTCGCCACGCCGCAACCAGGAAGTCAGGCGATCGAGCGGTGCGTGCAGGGCGACGATCGCGTTCATGCGCACGACTCCCCAGCCTGAACCTGGTCGCGGACGCGGGGCCATCGCTCGCCGAACCAGTAATCGCCTTTTTCGAGCCGGATGATGTCCTCGCCCGGATTCTCGGTTGAGAGGTCCTCCAGGTCAACGAACGTGGCGCCTTCGACCGAATAGAAAGCCCGTGCCTCGGGCCGGCAGGGATCGCCGTCTTCGCGCAGCCCGGTCACTATGGCGAGCCGGTTGGAGCGCAGGCGGACGAGCGCGCCGACCGGCGGTATGCCGATGCTGACGACGAACATATGGAGCAGGTGCGGATCGAAATGCCCCTCCCATTCCAGCATCGTCGCGAGCGCCTGGTTGGGGCACCAGGGGTCCTTATAAGGCCGATGCGAGGTGATCGCGTCATAGACGTCACAAATCGCGCCCATGCGGGCGTGAAGCGACACCTGCTCTCCGGAGAGCCCGAACGGATAGCCCCCGCCGTCGATGCGCTCATGGTGGTGGAGGCAGACGTCGAGTGCGGCGGCGGGGACGTCGGCGCTCTCGCAGATCAATGCGTGGCCCTCGATCGGATGGTTGCGGATCTGGGCAAGTTCGTCCGCCGTCAGTGAGCCCGGCTTCTCAAGCACTTCGAGCGGAGTCGCCATCTTGCCGATATCGTGCAGCAGCCCGGCGACGCCGAGATCGCGTACCTCCGATTCGGGCAGCCCCAGCTGCCGCGCGAAATTGATCATCAGCGCGCAGACCGCGACCGAATGCATATAGGTATATTCGTTGCGGGTCTTGAGGCGGGTAACCTTGAGCATGGCGGAGGCGTCGCGTTCGACCGACCGCGCGATCTCGTCGATAATCGGCAGCGCGCTGTCGAGCGCGACGGCGCGGCCCAGCCGCGCATCGGTGAACATCCGCGTGACCGCGCTCCGCGATTGCTCGACGATTTCACGCGCGCGATCGAGTTCGGTGCGGAACGGGCGAGGGCGGGCGCGCCGCTCGCGCCCGGCATTGTGAAGGACCGGGGCGGCCGCCTCGACCAGGGTCGGCGGCGGCGCTTCGGGCCCGACGCCCTTTTCGAGATCGATGACCACTGCGTTGATACCGGCCTCGAGCAGCAATTCGATCTGGCGCCGATCGGAGAGCATGAAGCTGTTGCGCCAGAAGGGGCTGTTCATCCATGCACCGTCGATCCGCGCCACGTACATCCCCGTGCGAAGATCCTTGCTCTCCACCTTCACCAACATTTGATACGCCCCCGTATTTCAACGGAGATATGTAACGTCATCGTTAATGCGCAGGTAATGGAGGACGCAAAATCGCCAGATTGAGTAGTGGACCCGAATCCGTGCAAAAAGAAAATCTAGCTTTCGATCCCGGCTTTGGTCGGCCATTAACCTGCGCGGGCTAGTCAATTGGGATGCCGATGCAGAACGTTTCCTTTCTACGGTCGCTACCTTCCCGGTGGGAATGCAATCTCTCCGACAATAGCCTGCGCTGGACTAGCGACGTGCGCGAATTGTTCGCTATCCCCGAGGGTTACCGGCTCATTCGAGCAGAGACCGTGGCAATGTATGTCGACGAATCGCGCGATCTGCTCGAGGAGCTTCGCGCGGAAGCGATCGCGCAACGCGGAAGCTTCACGATGGAGGCGCGGATTCGCCGGCTGGACGGCGATTTGCGCACGATCCGCCTGTTCGCAGACACCGCCTGCCGCGGCGGTCGCGCCACCCACCTCTATGGCACGAAGCAGGATATAAGCGACGAAGTCCTAATCCGGCCCACAGCCGCCGCGCGCCTCCATTACCGCTGATCAGACCGCCGCCAGCGAGGGTCCCGTCCGGCTGACTTGCGCCAGCGCCTTGCCCAGGGATGCCGGACGGCCCAGCAAATAGCCCTGAACGGTGTGCACGCCCAGCGCGCGGAGCATCGCCAGTTCGGCTTCGGTCTCGACGCCTTCGGCGACGATCCGGCTGCCGGTCTCGCGCGCGAACATGGTAAGCGCCGCGGCAAGCGCGCGACGGCTGGGGTCGGTGCCGATATCCTGGATGAGCGATCGATCCAGCTTGATCAGGTCCGGCCGCATCTGCAGGATCTGCTGCAGCCCGCAATAGCCTGCCCCGGCATCGTCGACGGCGAGTCGAAGTCCCTGTGCCCGTAACGGGGCGATTGCCAGGGTCAGCGCTTCGAAATCCTCGACGCAATCATGCTCGGTGATCTCGAGCACGACGCGATCCAGGGGGTAACCGGCGAGCAAGGCGGCGAGACGGGGGTGCAGTGCCGTCGAAGGCGACGCGTTGACCGCGAGATAGACATCGTCGGGCAGCACCGTGAGCGCTGCGAGCGCGGCCCGGATCGCGGCCAGTTCCAGATCGATCGCCATGCCTGATTCCGCGGCTTCTGCGAACCATTTGTCCGGCGAGCGGACGGGCAGGTCCGGGAACCGTGCCAGGCATTCGAAACCGATCGGGCGGGTGCCCTCCATGTTCCAGATCGGCTGGTAGACGATCCGCATGCTCTGGTTGGCGACGATGCGGCCAATGCGATCGGTGATGTCGCGACGGGCCTGAGCGAGGCTGCGCTCGCGATCGATCTCGAACGCGGCCAGCTCGGCGAATGCCCTCATCATGCTCAGATCGCGCAAGTTCAACGAGGGATCCGCATGCGGGCCCAGGCAACAGAACATGCCATAGATATGGCCGTCTGCCATCCGCAGCGGCACGCTGACATGCGCGCCGATCGGCACCGCGGTAGTGATCGGCATCGCCATCGCCAGCGGTTCGGCGGCAGTGTCGGGGATCAGTTGAGGCAGCCGGCCCTCGAGGATGTGGCGGCAATAGACATCGTCGAGCGAGCGCGTGTCGCCCGGCTTGATCAGATGTTCGAGCCCCGGCGCGTCCACCGACCGGAAGACCGATTCGCTACCCACGATCTCGGAGACATAGGCGACCTGCAGGCCGAGGTGCGAGCGGACCGCGCGCAGGGCCCGCTGGACGACGCTGTCCGGGCAATCGCCGGACGCCGAAAGCAGCGCGTCGCGAATGGGATCAGCAAGGGCTTGTGCGGGGTGCGGCATAGACTTCCTTCGAATCCCGCACCTGCATGACGGCACCGGGTAAACGAAGTCTGACGATCTTTGCAGGTATGGCTTAGCCGGCGGGCTTGCGCAGCCGCTTGAACAGGGTGCCGCTCTGGATCGGCTCGAACAGATCCTCCGGGTTTTCGGGGTCGAGCACTTCGTGATCGGCCAGCCAGGCGCTCACGTCGGAAAGGTCCGGCACCTCATAGGGTCGAAGCGTCCGCCCTTCCCGAAGGCGCATCGTCTCGATCGTATGGATCAGTCCGTCCGCCGCGATGCCGGCGGCAACCTCGGCACGGTCGCGACCCAGATGTTCGGCGATGAGCCCGTCGCGGATCTCCACGATGCGCTTGCTCACTGCGTCGCCGGGCACCCCGCATTCGATCGTCACGTCGCATTCGGTGTCGAGCCGCAGCGATCGGTTGTTGAAGTTGGACGATCCGACCCGCAGCGTGACGTCGTCCACCGCGAAGACCTTGGCATGGACATAGATCGGCTCCCCGCCCGCGGTGTAGGGGTGATAGAGCTTGAGGCGGCCATGCGTGTCGCGGCGATGCAAGGCCTCGACCAGCCGCGCCCGCGCCGTGTCCATCGCCACCTGCTCGAGCCAACCGTCGGCGGCGATCGGATTGACGATGACGATCTCTGGGCCGTCGGGTTCGTCGAGCCGCCGGGCCAGCGCCTCGGCGATCCGGCGCGATGCAAAATACTGGCTCTCGGCGTAGATGCTCCGCTTCGCGCCGGCGATCAGATCGAGATAGAGCTGCTCGATCTCGAAGACCGGCTCGATGTCCTTCATCTCCGGATGCGTGCGCGATATCGCGGCCGGGATATTGTAGAAATCGGGCTTCAGGCAATCGGGCCAGCAGGCATTGTTCGCCTCGGGCGCCGCGATCGGTTTGCCGCCGGCCAGCGCCCAGCGTTCGCGGCAGAGCTCGCCGAGCGCCTTCGCGATCGGGCCCTGCAGCGCGGTCGTCGCATCGTGCCACGGCCCGTAGGGCCCGCCGTTGGGATTGACGCGACGGGGCTCTTCGTCGTCGTGCGCGCGCGTGTCCCAGCGTCCGGTGGTCATGTCGATCCCGCCGCAGAATGCGAGGCAATCGTCGATCACGACGATCTTCTGGTGGTGCGATGCGCCAGTCGGATGCCGCCCGTCCCATTTCGGATGAATGCGCGGATGCATCATCCAGCGCGCAAGCGTGGCGACCGTGGTCCCGCGAACCAGCGACTTGATCGCGCCCACGTCCCAGCGCAGCAGGTAGATTTGCAGCTCCGGACTGCGCCTGGCCAGCCAGGTGATGAAGGCTCCGACCTCGACCGGGGCGTCGGGTTCGTCCTCCGCCGGATCGGCCAGCCGGATCCGCGCATCGAAATCCCAGCCGATCAGGAGGATCTGGCGCTTGGCCTTGAGCATCGCATCGCGTGCGGCGCGAAAATAATCTTCCGCATCGACAATCACCGTCGCCTGATCGGCCTGCTCGACGCGCCATGCGTTGCGGCCGGGTTGCGCGATCGGTTTGTGCGCTTCGCCCGTCACAGGATTTCGCGAATCGCCTCGGGCGGGCGGCCGATGCGGACGCCCTTGTCGGTCTCTACCAGCGGCCGCTCGATCAGGATCGGATCCGCCGCCATGGCCGCCAGGATCGTCTCGTCATTGGCGTCGAGCAGGGGCCTGGCACCGGGCTCGGCCTTGCGCAGCCCCTCGGCAGGGGTGATGCCGGCGCGATCGTACAATCGGGCCAGTTCCTCCGCGCCGGGCGGAGTCTTCAGATAGTCGATGATCTCGATCTCGGCGCCCGATTGCCGGAGGATCGCCAGCGCTTCGCGGGACTTGGAGCAGCGTGGATTGTGATAGATCGTTGCGTTCACGCCGCGTCCTGTTTCGCCAGCCACTCCTCGAGCCACTTGATCGTATAATCGCCGGCCTGGAATTCGGGGTCGTCGAGCAGCGCCTGATGCAGGGGAATCGTGGTCTTCATCCCCTCGATCACGAATTCCTCCAGCGCGCGACGCAGCCGCATCAGGCAGCGCTCACGGGTCGAGCCATAGACGATCAGCTTGGCGATCATGCTGTCATAATAGGGCGGCACCTTATAGCCGGCATAGAGCCCGCTATCGACGCGGACGTGCATGCCGCCGGGCGCGTGGAACTGCTTCACCGTGCCGGGCGAGGGCGCGAAGCTGCGCGGGTCCTCGGCGTTGATCCGGCATTCGATCGCATGGCCGCGAAACTCGATATCTTCCTGTCGGCACGAAAGACCATGGCCTTCGGCGACGCGGATCTGCTCGCGGACCAGGTCGATGCCGGTGATCATCTCGGTCACCGGATGCTCGACCTGGAGCCGGGTGTTCATCTCGATGAAGTAGAATTCGCCGTCTTCCCACAGGAACTCGATCGTTCCCGCGCCGCGATAGCCCATGTCGGCCATCGCCTTGCTGACGATCCCGCCCATCCGTGCGCGATCCTCGGCGCCGAGCACGGGGGAGGGGGCCTCCTCGAGCACCTTCTGGTGGCGGCGCTGGAGCGAGCAATCGCGCTCGCCGAGATGGATGGCATGGCCATTGCCGTCGCCGAATACCTGGAACTCGATGTGGCGCGGATTGCCGAGATATTTTTCGAGATAGACGGTGGCGTCGCCGAACGCGGCCTTCGCCTCGCTTCCCGCCTGCTGCATCAAGGTCTCGAGCTCATCCTCCGACGTGCAGACCTTCATGCCGCGGCCGCCGCCGCCCGACGCCGCCTTGATGATCACCGGATAGCCGATGTCGCGGGCGATCGCCTTGGCCTCGGCAACGTCGCTGATCGCGCCGTCCGATCCGGGCACCAGCGGCAGGCCGAGTGCGCCCGCGGTCCGCTTGGCCTCGACCTTGTCGCCCATCGTGCGGATATGCTCGGGCTTGGGGCCGACGAAGATGATGCCGTGCGCCTCGACGATCTCGGCAAACTGTGCATTCTCGGACAGGAAGCCATAGCCCGGATGGATCGCATCGGCGCCCGAGATTTCGGCCGCCGAGATGATCCGGGGGATGTTCAGATAGCTTTCGGCAGCCGAGGGCGGCCCGATGCAGATCGCCTGATCCGCCAGCCGGACATGCATCGCATCGGCGTCGGCGGTGGAATGCACCGCGACGGTCTGGATGCCCATTTCATGGCAGGCGCGGTGGATACGCAATGCGATCTCGCCGCGATTGGCGATCAGCAGCTTCTTGATCTCGGGCAAGGCGCGTTACTCGACCACGACGAGCGGCTGGTCGAACTCGACCGGCTGGCCATTCTCGACCAGGATCGCCTTCACCGTGCCGGCGGCGGGCGCGTGGATCGGGTTCATCACCTTCATCGCCTCGATGATGACCAGCGTATCGCCGGCGGCGACCGTCTGGCCGACGGAAACGAACGGCGCAGCCTCGGGGTTGGACGACATATAGACCGTCCCGACCATCGGCGACTTGACCGCATTGGCGGCGGGCGAGGGGGCGGAAGCGCCGACCTCGGCTGCTGCGGGTGCGGCTGCCGGCGCGGGCGCTGCGGCAGGCGCCGTATGCACCATCGGCGCGGCCGTCACCGTTCGCGCGACGCGCACGCGGCGTTCGCCGTCCTGCACTTCGATCTCGGTCAGTTGCGTTTCGTCTAGTACGGAGGCGAGCTGACGCACGAGGTCGATATCGACCTGCATTGCTCCCGACGGGTTAGTCTCTTCGGCCATTGCGACCCTTCTACCGATGAAACGGGGCGCTTTGTCAGAAGCGCGCCGCGGCTTCAAGCGCCAGCATGTAGGAAAGCGCCCCGAACCCTGCGATTGTTCCGCGCGCGGCACGACCGACATAGCTCAAATGGCGGAATTCCTCGCGCGCATGCGGGTTGGAGAGGTGGACTTCGATCACCGGCGTGGAGATGCTCTTCACCGCGTCGTGCAGCGCCACCGAGGTGTGGGTGAAGCCGCCGGGATTGAGAATTACCGCCTTCGCCCCGCGCGCCTGCGCCTCGTGCAGCCAGTCGATCAGATGCCCCTCATGGTTCGACTGGCGCAGATCGATCTCCAGATCGAGGTCGCGCGCGCGGTCCTCCATCTGCCCGGCGATGTCGTCGAGCGTGTCGTGTCCGTAGATTTCGGGCTCGCGCAGGCCGAGCAGGTTGAGGTTCGGGCCGTTCAGAACGAAGATCGTATCGGCCAAATCACGTGCCTTTCGGTTGCGGGTGGCGGTCGGGCCTCCCTATATGAGCCGACGTCCCCGATCAAATTCGCCAAGGAATCCCATGCACACCGACGGCACCGTCAGCATCGTAGTGAACGGCGAGCATAAGCGAGTCGCTGCGGGGTTGAGCATCACCCAGCTCGCCGAGCAGCTCGGGTTGGTGCCGGAAAAGATCGCGGTCGAGCGCAATCTGGAAGTGGTGCCGCGTTCGACGTTGGGCGAGGTCATCGTCGCCGACGGTGACGAGCTCGAGATCGTCCATTTCGTCGGTGGTGGCGATCACGCACGGCCGATCGACGCCGACAGCTGGATAGTGGCGGGCAAGACCTTTCGCTCGCGGCTGATCGTCGGCACCGGCAAATATAAGGATTTCGCGCAGAACGCCGCGGCCGTGGAGGCTTCGGGCGCCGAGATCGTCACCGTCGCGGTGCGCCGGGTCAACGTCTCGGACCCCAATGCGCCGATGCTCACCGATTTCATCGATCCCAAGAAGATCACCTATCTCCCCAACACCGCGGGCTGCTTCGACGCCGAATCGGCGATCCGCACGCTCCGGCTGGCGCGCGAGGCGGGCGGCTGGGATCTGGTGAAGCTGGAGGTGCTGGGCGAGGCGCGCACGCTCTATCCCGACATGGTCGAGACGCTACGCGCGACCGAGATCCTCGCGAAGGAAGGCTTCCTGCCGATGGTCTATTGCGTCGACGATCCGATCGCCGCCAAGCGGCTCGAGGATGTCGGCGCGGTGGCGATCATGCCGCTGGGCGCGCCGATCGGCTCGGGGCTCGGCATCCAGAACCGCGTGACGATCCGGCTGATTGTCGAGGGTGCCAAGGTGCCCGTGCTGGTCGACGCCGGGGTCGGTTCGGCCTCGGACGCCGCGGTGGCGATGGAGTTGGGCTGCGACGGCGTGCTGATGAACACCGCGATCGCCGAGGCCAAGGAGCCGGTGATGATGGCCGCCGCGATGAAGGCTGCGGTCGAGGCGGGGCGGCTTTCCTATCGCGCCGGCCGCATGGGCAAGCGGATGTATGCAGATCCGAGCAGCCCGCTGGCGGGGCTGATCTAACTTCCCCTCTCCCGACCGGAGAGGGCGTTCAATGCTCCTTGCGCACCAGCCAAACCGATCGCCCGCCGGTCGCCGCATCGTCGGGTGCGAAGCCCAACTCCAGCAGCCCCAGCTCCTCGAAGATCGCGCGATATTCGAGCGGCGCTAGGCTGGCATGGTAAATCTCCTCGCCAAACTGGCATCCGATCGCCACGCCCCGCGCCGGGCCGCTGTTGAACAGGAAAGCCCCGCCCGGCGCCAGCCATGCCGCCACCTGCGTCACCAGTGCGGCCTGCTCCTCGTGGCGCAGATGGAACATGCTGTCCCACGCGAGCACCGCGTCGTAGCGATACGCGGGTACGAAGCTGCGCATGTCGGCGCGGATCCAGTCGTGCCTGGGAAAGCGCGTCCGCGACAATGCGATCATCGTCTCCGACTGGTCGACTCCGGTCACGCGAAGCCCCTTGTCGATCAGGTAGCGACCAATCGGTTCTGCCGCGCCGCAGCCCAGATCCAGGATGCGCCCGCCCGCCGGTACCGCCAGCAGGAGCCGATCGAGCCAGCCGCGCTCGACGAACCGCTTGCGGCGCGCCTCGTCGAAGGCATGGGCGTGACGTTCATAATGCGCGGCGATCCGATCGGGCATCTCTGGAACCCCGCCCGGCATGGACCGTTTTGTTGGGGTACGTCACAGGGCGCAGTCACGCGCCGATCCACAGCCAAGGAGTCCGAATCATGGGTGAACTCACCGACAAGATCAAGGGCAACGTCGACGAGGCAATCGGCAAGGCCAAGCAGCATAGCAGCGACCCCGAGACCCGCGACGAAGGCGCCGCGCAGGAGCTGAAGGGTAAGGGCGAGCAACTCGCCGGCAAGGTCAAGGGCGCCCTCGGCGACGATATCTGACCTAGCCACATTGGCATTCGAAGGGCCGTCCCGCACCCGCGGGGCGGCCTTTTTCCTTTCTGAAGCCTCCCGTGAGGGGAAGGGGATTTTAGGCCGCGCGAATTCCCGCAATCGTCGCGCCGGGCGAGATGAACTCCACATCCGTCTTCAGGTGCAGCAACCGCACCCCGCGCTCCTCCAGCGCCCGCGACAAAGCCGGGGCAAAGTCCGAGGTGCGCTCCACCGTCTCGGCCCAGCAGCCATAAGCCCGGCCCAGCGCGGCGAAGTCCGGATTGTGCAGCGTCGTCCCCGATAGCCGCGCCGGATATTCGCGCTCCTGGTGCATCCGGATCGTGCCATAGGCGCCATTGTCGATCACCAGCACGAGCATGTCGACGCCGTGCTGGACTGCGGTCGCCAGTTCCTGCCCGTTCATCATGAAATCGCCGTCGCCCGCCAGCGCGACCACTTGCCGCTCGGGGAAGCGCAGCGCCGCCGCAACCGCCGCGGGGACGCCATAGCCCATCGCGCCCGCAGTGGGCGCGAGCTGCGACGGCAGCGGGCCATAATGCCAGTAACGGTGCCACCAGCTCGAGAAATTGCCCGCGCCGTTGCAGATGATCGTATCCGCCGGCATCGCCTCGCGCATCGCGGCGACGCACTGGCCCAGGTCGAGCGTGACGCCTTCGCGGGGCTTGGGAGTGGACCAGTCGAGCCATTCGGCGTGGGCATCGGCTGCGGCAGGCCGCGGTTCCGCCGGAGCCGGCAGCCGCGCCAGCATGTCGGCAAAGGCGAAGACGCCGCAGGCGACCCCGAAATCGGCACGATATACCCGGTCGATCTCGGACGAGTCGGGATGGGCATGCACCAATATCTGCCCCGGATGGTCGGGCGTGATCAGCGTATAGCCATCGGTGGTCGCCTCCCCGAGCCGCGCGCCGACCACCAGCAAAAGGTCGGCGGCCTTGATCCGCGCGACCAGCTTCGGATTGGGCCCGTAGCCCAGATTGCCGGCCCATACCGGGCTGTCGTTGAGGATCGCATCCTGGCGGCGGAAGGCGCCGGCAACCGGGATTCCCCAGCTCCGCGCGAAGGCAGTGAAGGCGCCACTCGTCGACCGGTCCCAGCCCGCGCCCCCGACGATCGCGATCGGGTTCGACGCCTTGCGAATCAGCTCGGCCACGGGTTCGAAGTCATTCGGGTCGAGGCCGAACGTCTGCCGTTCGATCTTCGGCCGGTCCACCGCCTCGACCACGTCGCACAGCATGTCCTCGGGCAGCGCGATCACCACCGGCCCGGGCCGCCCGCTCGTCGCCACGTTCCACGCGCGCGCGACATATTCCGGGATCCGCGCCGCATCCTCGATCCGCGTCGCCCATTTCGCGATCGGCCCGAAGAAGGCCGGGAAGTCCACCTCCTGGAATCCCTCCCGATCGCGCATGCCGCGGTCGACGTCGCCGATGAACAGCAGCATCGGCTGCGAATCCTGCATCGCGACATGAACGCCGATCGAGGCATTGGTCGCCCCCGGTCCGCGCGTCACGAAGGCAACCCCCGGCCGCCCGGTCATCGCCCCGTCGGCGCAGGCCATGAAGCCGACGCCGCCCTCCTGCCTACACGTCACCAGGTCGATCGCGGGCGTGTCGTGCAGCGCATCGAGCACCGCCAGGAAGCTCTCGCCCGGCACATGGAAGATCCGGTCGCAGCCCTGTGCCACCAGATTGTCGACGAGGATCCGGCCCCCGGTGCGTTTCATGCTCATGCCGCCATCTAGCCATTCCCCGGCGGGCAACGCAAAGTTGAATGGTAATTCATGTTTGACCCGGGCTCGGCGGCGGGACTATCGGCTCGGCAAGGTCAGGAGAGAATCGGGCGCATGAAGAAACTCTATCCCAACGCGGCAGCGGCGCTGGAAGGTTTGCTGTTCGACGGCATGACGATCTGCGCCGGCGGCTTCGGCCTTTCCGGCATTCCCGAGCGGCTGATCGACGCGATCCAGGCCGCCGGGGTCAAGGACCTCACCATCGCCAGCAACAATGCCGGCATCGACAATGAGGGCCTCGGCAAGCTGCTCCGCAGCCGCCAGGTGAAGAAGATGATCTCCTCCTATGTCGGCGAGAACAAGGAATTCGAGCGGCAGTATCTGGCGGGCGAGCTGGAAGTGGAATTCTGCCCGCAGGGCACGCTCGCCGAGCGATGCCGGGCAGGGGGCGCTGGCATCCCCGGCTTCTACACCAAGACCGGCGTCGGCACGCTGGTCGCCGAGGGCAAGGAAGTGAAGAATTTCGACGGCGAGGAGTATATCCTCGAGCGCGGCATCCGCGCCGACCTGTCGATCATCAAGGGCTGGAAGGCCGATGAGAGCGGCAACCTCATCTTCCGCAAGACCGCGCGCAACTTCAACCAGCCGATGGCTACCGCGGGCCGGATCTGCGTCGCCGAGGTCGAGGAAGTGGTGCCCGTCGGCAGCCTCGATCCCGACTGCATCCATCTGCCCGGCATCTATGTGAAACGGATGATCGTCGGCAGCCCCTACGACAAGAAGATCGAGTTCCGCACCGTGCGTCCGCGCGAGGCGGCGTGATGCCTCCGCGCCTGCGCCTTGGTCTGCTCGCTTTGGCGGCGACGTCGTCGATGGCGCTCTCGGGCTGCATCGCGGCGGCGCTTCCGGCGGCGGCGGCGGCGGGGGTGTTCAAGAGTTCGCAGGACCGCAAGGCCCGCCGCGCGGAGCCGCAGGCGACGCCGCGTGCCGGCAAGGTCAGCGTCACCGCGGACGGCAAGGCACAGGTCACGACGTTATCGGCATTGCCCGCGCCGGACGGAAGTGCTGCGCGCACGATCGCGCCCGACGCCGCGGCGCCGCCGGAGATGCAATATCTCTACGGTTCGGGCGAGGCTGCCGCGCTCAGCCTCCAGGCCTATCAGGCGCTGTGGAATTTCCTGAGGATCGAGATCGGCCTGCGTCGCGACAAGAGCGAGATCCGCTCGGTGGTGATGGCGCCCGGCTCGACGATCGTCAGCCCCAAATTCGAACTGTGCGGCAAGCGCCCGCTGGCGCTGGTGCTCGACGTGGACGAGACCGTCTTGCTCAACCTGGGCTATGAGGCCGATGCCGCGGTGCGCGGAAGCGGCTTCGATGCGGCGCGCTGGGCGCGGTGGGAAGCGACGGGCGCCGATAAGGTCGCCGCGGTACCGGGCGCCGCCGAAACCCTCGCCGCCGCCCGGCGCGAGGGCATCACCGTCATCTTCAATTCCAACCGCTCGGCCGCCACCGCGGCGCAGACCCAGGCCGCGCTCGAGCGCGCCGGGCTCGGACCCGCCAAATTGTTCGACACGCTGTGGCTGCGCGGCGAAGGCGAGCCCGGCGGCAAGGATGCCCGCCGCGCCCGGATCGCCCAGCGTTATTGCATCGTCGCGATGGCCGGCGACCAGCTCGGCGATTTCAGCGACCTGTTCAACGATCCCGAACTCGGCATCCGCGCGCGCCGCAACAGCGCCAGCGAGACGATGATCGCGCCCTTGTGGGGCGCCGGCTGGTTCCTGCTGCCCAACCCGGTCTACGGCACCGCGCTCAAGGGCAGCGTCGACGAAATATTCCCGCCCGAGACGCGCTGGGCGGACCCAATGGAGAAGAGATAATGCCCTGGACCCGTGACGAGATGGCCGCCCGCGCGGCGCGCGAACTCCAGGACGGCTTCTACGTCAATCTCGGCATCGGCATCCCGACGCTGGTGGCGAACCATATCCCGGCGGGCGTCGAGGTTACGCTCCAGTCGGAGAATGGCATGCTCGGCATCGGCCCCTTTCCCTATGAGGGGGAGGAGGACCCGGACCTGATCAACGCCGGCAAGCAGACCATTTCCGAACTGCCCAACTCGGTCTATTTCTCGAGCGCCGACAGCTTCGCGATGATCCGCGGCGGGCATATCGACCTGACCGTGCTCGGCGCGATGGAGGTCGCCGAGAATGGCGACATCGCCAACTGGATGATCCCCGGCAAGATGATCAAGGGCATGGGCGGCGCGATGGACCTGGTCGCCGGCGTCAAGAAGATCATCGTGGTGATGGAGCACAACAGCAAGAACGGCGATCCGAAGTTCATCCCCGCCTGCACGCTGCCGCTGACCGGCAAGAATGTCGTCGACATGATCATCACCGATCTCGCCGTGTTCCAGCGCCCCGATCACCAGTCGCCCTTCCGGCTGATCGAACTGGCGCCGGGCGTGACCGAGGAAGACGTCGCGGCCAAGACGACGGGCAGATACGAAGCGCTGGCCGCCGCCTGATGTGGCGCTGGGCGGCGGGCGGGGCGCTGGCGCTGCTGCTCGTCGGCGGGGCGATGGTCGCCTTCGTCTCGCCGCCCGGGCTGCTCTCGCTCGCCGACGCCGCGCTGGGCGGCGGCAGCGGCACGAGACGCCCCGGCAGCGCGATCCCGTTCGGCACTCACGGCCAGACGCTCGACGTGTGGCGCCCGGCCGCGGCATCGCCGGCCCCGCGCCCGGTGCTGATCTTCTGGTATGGCGGCGGCTGGGTGAAGGGCGATCGCCGCGCCTACGCCTTCGCCGCGCGCGCCTTCGCCAAGGCGGGCTACGTCGTCGTGGTGCCCGATTACCGCAAGGTGCCGGGCGTGCGCTTCCCCGCCTTCCTCCAGGACGGCGCCCAGGCGGTCAAATGGACCCGCGACCATATCGCCGACTTTGGCGGCGATCCCGCCCGGATCGCGCTCGCGGGGCATTCCGCCGGCGCCTATACCGTGGCGATGCTCGCGCTCGACCGCCGCTGGCTCGCGGCCGAGGGCGTCGATCCCGCCATCGTCAAGGTGGGCATCGGCCTGTCCGGCCCCTATGATTTCTACCCCTTCACCTCGAAACGCTCGATCGACGCGATGCAGGGCGTCGCCGATCCCCAGTCCACCCAGCCGATCCGCTTCGCCCGGCGCGACGCCCCGCCGCTGTTGCTGGTAACCTCCACCGCCGACACCGTCGTCCGCCCGCGCAACGCGCTCAACCTTGCCGCGAAGCTGCACGCGCTCGGCGCGCCGGTGACGGTGACGAACTATCCCGGGCTCAGCCACGAGGAAGTGGTGATGGCGCTGTCGAAGCCCTTCCGGGGGAAGGGGGCGACGCTTGGTGATAGCGTTGCGTTTTTGGAGGGGGCGCTGGCGGCCGAATGAGGCGCGAGGGGCAACGAACGTCTGCTGACGATCCAATTGCGGACCTTCCCGCATCGAAGTAGGCTCCTTCGAATGACGCATTCGGCAGCGCTCGCTCGGTATCGATACTCTCTTCAGGTAGTGATTGTCGCGGTCACGACCACAGCGTTCGTGCTTTTGACCGACGCCTTTGCTTTCAGATCGCCAGCTAACCTCGCTTGGATGATCGGACTTCCAGTCATTGTTGGGATGATTAGTAACATCGGTTGGGATCGCCGTTGTTTCATGGCGATGGCTTTAGTCGGCGTGTCACTGCTTACGATGATTTTTGTGGGCGTTAATTTCACCAGCTACGGCTGACGACCGCATTCCACTCATCAGCAGTCATCCCAGGGCAAAGCAGGGCGATCCGCTGCTGCACCCACATCACCCCACACGCCCCGTCCGCAGCGCGTGCCCCCATTCGGGCCGGCCCCGCGCCTCGGCATCGCGCGCGGCGGCGTCCCAATCATAGGCCACCTGGATCAGCTCGGCCGACCAGCCTTCCTCCCCCCGCGTCACGATCGCGTAGCGCGCGTGCGGCGATCCGCTTTCGGCGACATGGGGAAAGGGCAAGGCATCGGCATAAGCCGGCAGGCCGACGCTGCCCGGGTTGACGATCGTCCGGCCGTCGCCGAGCCGCACCACCCGCGCGATATGGGTGTGCCCACACAGGATGATCGCGGCGTCGACGGTGCCGGCGCGTTCCTCGATCTCCTCCAGCGTGGCCGCGCGCAGCCCCTGCGGCGTCACGGTCTCGAGGAAATAGGTCAGGTCGCTGCCGGGGGTGCCGTGGACCAGCAGCACATCGTCCGCCAGGCGCAGCGTCTCGGGCATCGCCGCGATCCAGTCGAGCTGGTCGCGGCGCAGCTCGGCGGCCGCATGGCGATCCGATGCGCCCATCCGGTCGGTCTCCAAGGTCAGCAGCTGCCGCTCATGATTGCCGCGGATCGTCGGCAGGCCGAGCGGGATCAGCCGATCGGCGGTCTCGCGGGGGAATAGCCCGCCGGAGACGATGTCGCCCAGATTGACGATCGTGTCGACGCCCCGCGACGCGATGTCCGCCAGCACGGCATTCAGCGCCGCCAAATTGCCGTGAACGTCCGAGATGGCGGCAATCTGCATCAATACACCTCGCGTTGACCGTGCCCCCACCGAGGCCTAGCGTCCGAAGATGTTAGCCTGGTTCCGCCGCCGTTATCTGGACTTGCTCGGCTCGATCTACATCTACAACGAGCATCGCGGCTATACGAGCATCGATCGCGTCTTGGCGGCGGTGCGCGCGCGTGCGCCGGACGACCACCAGCTCATCGCTGACATCGAGAAGCACCGCGCCGACGAGCGCAAACATTATCAGATGTTCAAGCGCTGGTTCGAGCTGCAGGGCAAGATGCCGTTCGCGGTGGGGCGGACCTGCGGGCATATCGATCGCTTCGTCGAGATCATGTTCCGCAGCACGATCGACGATCTCGATACCGACGCGATCGTCGCGCGCGACGATCTGTTCGAGCGGCTGTGCCGGGTCATCTCGATCACCGAGAAGCGCGGCTATCGCCAGGTCGATATCCTGCTCAAGCATCCGCTGGTCCGCTATGACAAGACGCTGATCAAGATCTTCCAGATCATCGAGCGCGACGAGCCCAGCCATTGGGCGCCCTATGACGGGTGGCTCAAGGCCAACGGCAAGCGCGATCCGAAATGGTGGGAGAAGGCGATCGATACCTTCATCCATTCCGAACTGCTGTTCCTCAAGCTGCCGGCGCTGTTCCTGAACCCCCGGCTGCAGCGCCAGCGCGCATGGGCCGATGCGGGTGAGCTTGTCGAGCCCAAGGCGGAGCCGATCGCCGCCTGATCGCCGTGCGACTTCCGCCGCGGCGGCGGGTGGGTTAGTTCACGCGACATGCAGATACTTCTCACAGGCTCCTCCGGCTGGCTCGGCCGCTTCCTCGCGCCGATGCTGCGCGCGGCGGGACATCGCGTCACCGGCCTCGACGTCGCCCCCGGCGTCGATACGGACGTGATCGGATCCATCGCCGATCGCGCGCTGGTCGATCGCGTCTTCGCGGAGCATGGCATCGAGGCGGTGATCCACGCCGGGGCGCTGCACAAGCCCGACATCGTCCGCTATCCGCGCCAGGCCTTTATCGACGTCAATGTGACCGGCACGCTCAATCTGCTCGAGGCAGCGGTGGCCGCGGGGCATGATCGCTTCGTCTTCACCTCCACCACCTCGCTGATGATCTCCGATGCGATCCGCGAGGAGCGCGCCGACGAAGCGATCTGGCTCGACGAACAGAGCGGGCCGATCGAGCCGCGCAACATCTATGGCGTCACCAAATATGCCGCCGAGCAGCTCTGCCGGCTCGCGCATCTGGAGCATGGCCTCGCCTGCATGGTGTTGCGCACCAGCCGTTTCTTCCCCGAGGATGACGATACGCATCGGACGCCGAGCGGCGAGAACCTGAAGGCGAACGAGCTCCTCTATCGCCGCCTGACCGTCGAGGACGCCGCGCGCGCGCATCTCGTGGCGCTGGAGCGTGCGCCGGAGGTTGGCTTCGGCACCTTCCTCCTTTCGGCGCCCACGCCCTTCCTGCGCAGCGACTGCGCCGCCCTCAAGCGCGATGCCGCGCAAGTAATCGCCTGCTATTTTCCAGATGCAGCCGAGTTATACGCCGCCAAGGGATGGGAGTTCCCGAAGAGCATCGGCCGCGTCTATGACGCCTCGCAAGCTGGGCAAGTCCTGGGTTTCCGTTGCGAGACGGATTTTCGGGCGGTGCTCGATGCCTTGCGGGAGCGTACCCCCCTCCCATTCGCGCACGATCCCGGCTATGTCTCGCCGAAGGAAGCGCCGGGGGGCGGCGTGACCTGATTTCCGGGGGGAAATATATGCGCTGGATCATCCGTGGGTTGCTGGTCGTCGTCGGGATCGTCGCGGTGGCGATCGTCGTCCTTTACGGCGCCTCGGAATATGTGATCCGCAAGGGACATGCCGTGCCGCTGACCCAGATCGCGGTACCGGCCGACGCCGCGTCGATCGCGGAGGGTGCGCGCCTCGCGCGCATCACCGGCTGCAGCGATTGCCACGGCGACCGGGGGCAGGGGAGGGTGTTCGTCGATGATCCGATGTTCGGCCGAGTTGCGCCGCCCGCGCTGACTCGCGTCGCGACCAATTACACGAACCCCGAACTCGTGCGGGCCATCCGCCACGGCGTGCGCAAGGATGGCAGTTCGCTGTTCGTCATGCCCACCGGGGCGCTTGGCCATCTGAGCGACGACGATGTCGGCAAGGTCATCGCCTGGGTCCGCTCGCTCAAGCTCCAGCCGGGTGATTCGACGCTCGGCACCAGCTTCGGGCCGATCGCGCGCGCTATGCTCCTGGCGGGCAAGGTCCCCAAGAGCGCGACGCCGCAGACCGTCTCGACCGCGACGCGTCCCACGGCGATCGGCCGCTATTTCGTCGAAGTCTCGTGCAACGGCTGCCACGCGCTCCACAGCGAGCGGCTTTCGGACGACGGCCGCCAGACCGTGCCGCCGCTGGCGATGGTGAGCGGCTCCTATGATCTCGTGAAGTTCAAGCACCTGCTGAAGACTGGCGAGGGCATGTCGAAGCGCGACCTGGGGCTGATGAGCGAAGCGGCACGCGGCGGGCTCAATTCGCTCACCGATGCCGAGGTCGAGGCGATCCACGCATATCTCAAGATGGAGGCGGCGAAGGCGCCGACCAAATAGCCCAGCTTCGTAATGCAAAATTGCGGGGCGGGTTGCTCTGGCGCACGATTCGCCTAGATCGCACTGCCATGGCCAGCAAACCGCTCACGCTGTACGAAAAGATCTGGGCCGATCATGTCGTCGAACGCCGCGACGACGGCACCTGCCTGATCTATATCGACCGGCATCTCGTCCACGAAGTCACCAGCCCCCAGGCCTTTTCGGGGCTGCGCGCGGCCGGGCGTACGGTCCGCCGCCCAGATCTCACCCTCGCGGTGCCCGATCATAATCTGCCCACCACCGCGCGAGTCGATGCGCTGGGCCATGCGCTGCCGATCGCCGATCCCGCGAGCCGCGACCAGCTCTCGGCGCTGCGCACCAACGTCGCCGAGTTCGGCGTGCCCTATATCGATGCGCTCGATGCGCGGCAGGGGATCGTCCATGTCGTCGGTCCCGAACAGGGCTTCACCTTGCCCGGCACCACGCTCGTCTGCGGCGACAGCCATACCTCGGCGCACGGCGCGCTCGGCGCGCTGGCGTTCGGGATCGGCACCAGCGAAGTCGAGCATGTCCTCGCCACCCAGACGCTGCTGCTCCAGCGGTCGAAGACGATGGAAGTGCGCGTCGACGGCACGCTGGGTTTCGGGGTCAGCCCCAAGGACGTCGTGCTGGCGATCATCGGCAAGATCGGCGCGGCCGGCGGCACCGGCTATGTCATCGAATTCACCGGCGAAGTGATCCGGGCGATGTCGGTCGAGGGCCGGCTGACCGTCTCCAACATGTCGATCGAGGGGGGCGCGCGCTCCGGCCTCATCGCCCCCGACGAGACGACCTTCGCCTATCTGAGAGGCCGGCCGCTCGCGCCGCAGGGCGCCGATTGGGACAAGGCCGTGGCCTATTGGCGCACGCTGCCGAGCGATGCGAACGCAGTCTATGACGCGGTCGTCCGCCTGCATGCCAGCGACATCGCCCCCTCGCTCACCTGGGGCACGAGCCCGGAGGACGTGGTGCAGATCACCGGCATCGTCCCCGATCCGGAAAGCTTCGCCGATCCGTCGAAGCGCGTCGCAGCGCAGAAGTCGCTCGATTATATGGGGCTGACCCCGGGCACGCACATGCAGGATATCGGCATCGAGCATGTCTTCATCGGCAGCTGCACCAACAGCCGGATCGAGGATCTGCGCGCCGCCGCCGCGGTGGTCGAGGGGCGGCATGTCGCCGATCGCATCCGCCAGGCGCTGATCGTCCCCGGCTCGGGGCTGGTGAAGCGCCAGGCCGAAGCCGAAGGGCTCGATCGCATCTTCATCGAGGCCGGCTTCGAGTGGCGCGAGCCGGGCTGCTCGATGTGCCTGGCGATGAATCCCGATAAAGTACCTAGCGGTGAACGTTGTGCTTCCACCTCGAATCGAAATTTCGTAGGACGCCAGGGTCCGGGGGCCCGGACCCACCTGCTTTCACCCGCAATGGCGGCGGCGGCAGCGGTTACCGGGCGCCTGACCGATGTCAGGGAGTTGATGTCGGCGGATGCGTGAGGGGGTAACATATGAAGCGGGCATTGATCGCATTGATCGCGGGCACGGTGTTAAGCGGCCTGGCCGCGGCCTATGCCGTGGCGAACGTGGTGCCGCCGGAGCCGACTCAGTCCGTCGAATAGCCGGAGCGCGCTGATGGAGCCGGTCAGCCAGGTCAGCGGCCGCGCCTATCCGTGGGGCGCCGAGAATATCGACACCGACATCATCATCCCCGCGCACTGGCTCAAGACCACCACGCGCGAAGGATTGGGCAAGGGCGCGTTCGAGACGGTGCGCGCCGAGCCCGGCAATATCTTCGACGATCCGCGCTATTCCGGCGCGCCGGTGCTGGTCGCGGGCGAGAATTTCGGCTGCGGATCGAGCCGCGAACATGCCGCCTGGGCATTGGCCGATATGGGCATCCAGGCCGTGATCGCGCCGAGCTTTTCGGACATCTTCTCGGGCAATGCGTTCAAGAACGGCATCGTCGCGGTGGTGCTGCCGCAGGAGGCGATCGATCGCCTCGTGGAAGTCGCCAGGACCGACGAGATCACCGTCGATCTCGAGACGATGACCGTCACGACTCCTTTCCAGGATCGCTTCGCCTTCCAGATGGACCCGTTCCGCCGCGCCTGCCTGATGCAGGGGCTGGACGAGATCGGCATGACGCTGGCAAGGGATACCGCGATTTCGAACTATGAATCCGGCGTCGCCGCATCGCGGCCCTGGACTGCAGTGGGAGCGGGCAATGAAGGCACTCTTGTCGAAGGCGCCGGGCGGACCTGAAACGCTGAGCCTCGAAGAGTTGCCCGATCCGGTGGCTGCCCAGGGGCAGGTGCTGGTCGCGGTCCGCGCCTGCGCGATCAACTATCCCGACGTCCTGATCATCGAGGACAGATATCAGTTCAAGCCACAGCGCCCCTTCGCCCCCGGCGGCGAGGTCGCCGGCGTGGTCGAAGCGGTGGGGGAGGGGGTCACCGCGTTCGCCCCCGGCGATCGCGTGATCGGGGTGATCGGGCATGGCGGGCTGGCCGAAAAAATCGTGGTCGACGCATCGCGCCTCTATGCGCTGCCCGAGGGCCGCAGCTTCGAGGAAGGCGCGGCGTTGCTGCTCACCTATGCGACGACGATCCACGCGCTGATCGATCGCGGCCGGCTGCGCGAGGGGCATGTGCTGCTCGTGCTCGGGGCGGCTGGCGGCGTGGGGCTGGCGGCGATCGAGCTCGGCAAGGCGTTCGGCGCGTCGGTCGTCGCGGCGGTTTCGTCCGAGGCCAAGGCCGACGCGGCCCGCGCGGCGGGCGCGGACAAGACGATCGTCTATCCCCGCGCGCCGTTCGACAAGGAACAGTCCAAGGCCTTGGCCGAACAGTTCAAGGCCGCGGTCGGCCCGCATGGCGCGGACATCATCTACGATCCGGTCGGCGGCGACTATGCCGAGCCGGCGCTGCGCTCGATCGCCTGGGAGGGCCGCTATCTGGTCGTCGGCTTCCCTGCGGGCATCCCGCGGCTTCCGCTCAACCTGACCCTGCTCAAGAGCTGCGACGTCTGCGGCGTCTTCTGGGGCGCCTTCGCCGCGCGCGATCCCCAGGCAAACCAGGCGCATGTCGAGTGGCTGTTCCGCCTCTGGAACGAAGGCAAGATCGCCCCGCGCGTGACCGAGACCTTCGCGCTCGCCGACGGCGGCCAGGCGATCGCCAAGGTGGCGGCGCGCGAGGCGATCGGGAAGCTGGTGGTCACGATTTAATCCTCCCCGGCACGGGGAGGGGGACCGCCACCAAGGGCGGTGGTGGAGGGGGGCCTCCGCGAGTGTGATCGCTCATGGCACGCCCCCTCCACCAGCCTGCGGCTGGTCCCCCTCCCCGTGCCGGGGAGGATTGCTTGCCATGCCACGTCCCCCCACCTATCTCGCAACCATACGGCATTAAGGGGCTTGGAGACGACATGACGACTTTCGACGATCGCGAGCGGGCGTTCGAGGCAAAATATGTTCGCGACGAGGATATGGCGTTCCGTGTCACCGCGCGCCGCAATCGGCTGCTTGGCCAGTGGGCCGGCGCCAAGATGAACCTTACCCCCGAAGAGACCGATGCCTATGCCAAGGCAGTGGTCCAGGCCGATTTCGAGGAAGCCGGCGATGAGGACGTGATCCGCAAGCTGCTCGGCGATCTGCTCGCGGCAGGCGCCGAGGTCGACGAATCGATGGTGCGCCGCGCGGTCGAGGAGCAGTCGATCGAGGCGCGCCGCCAGTTGATGGAAGCCAAATAATGGCGATGGCCGCGGCCGAGATCGAGGCGCTGATCCGTGCCGGCATCCCCGATGCCCGCATCGAGATCACCGACCTTGCCGGCGACGGCGATCATTATGCCGCGCGCGTGGTGAGCCCGATGTTCCGGGGCATGCCGCGCGTCCGGCAGCATCAGGCAGTCTATGCCGCGCTCGGCGGCCGAATGGGCGGTGTGCTTCACGCGCTCCAGCTCACCACCGAAGCGCCAGTCGAGGAGTAGAATATGAGCGACGATGTGAACGCCCGGATCCAGGGCCTGGTCGACGGAAGCGACGTCCTTCTGTTCATGAAGGGCAGCCCGCTCTTCCCGCAATGCGGTTTTTCCAGCCGCGCGATCGCGATCCTCAACCATCTCGGCGTCGAATTCGAGAGCGTGGACGTGCTCCAGGACCAGGGCGTCCGCCAGGGCATCAAGGCCTTTTCGGACTGGCCGACGATCCCGCAGCTCTATGTGAAGGGCGAGTTCGTCGGCGGATCGGACATCATGATGGAAATGTACGAGAGCGGCGAACTCGCGCAGATGATGGCCGACAAGGGCGTTGCCGCAACTGCGGCCTGAATTCGCTGGATCGAGAAGGATCCCGGGGCGGGTGGGTCGACGCGAGACCGGTGCTAGCTGGTCGACCCACCCTTCATGAAGCGTCGAAACGCATCGGGATATCCGCAACGTTGCAGGCGCCGTGCCAACTCGCTCAAGCCACGCTTTTCTGACGTTTTTCAGGTTGATACGCCTTAACCATTGCTACCATCTGTAAACGGATCCGACACTGGATGCCGACGGTTGAGATAATCCGCCACGCAAAGTACGGTGGACCATGCCCCGCCAGACAGCGGAAGGATGGAATGACGCGATGCCAGTCAATCGCAGGGACATTGTGAAGGGCGTGGCGCTCGTCGCTGCTCCGCTGGGATCGGGCATGGCTGTCGCAGCGCCTGCGGCGGGAAAGATCGTCCACCATGTGTTCTTCTGGCTGAAAAATCCGCAATCCGCGGCGGATCGCGCAGAGCTGATCGCGGGAATAGGCACGCTGGGCAAGATCGAAGAGGTGCGCAGCATGCAGATCGGCGTGCCGGCCTCCACCGAGAAGCGAGAGGTGGTCGATTCGAGCTTTCACGTCTCGGAGCTGCTCGTCTTCGACAGCGTCGCGGATCAGAAGGCCTATCAGGACCACCCGATCCACCAGAAATTCGTCGCCAGCTGCGGACATCTTTGGGCGAAGGTGGTCGTCTACGACATGGTGACCGTGTAGCCGGGAATCAGTGAGGCGATCCAGGACGGTCCGCTGTCGCTCTTCGACTTCCGGCGGGTCACCTTGCTCACGCCGCCGGTGCCATGCCGCAATGGTGCAATGCGAATTTCTGAACCTATCGTTCATCGACGGTTCACCCGCTTGACTACAGACGTAATCAACGATTACACAAGTAGTCACAAGAGGGATCCCGATGAGCGAACGTATCAGCGACGCCGAACATGCCGTGATGGAGGTGCTCTGGGAGGAGTCGCCGCTCACTGCGCAGGAAGTGGCCGAGCGCGTCCCCGCCGAGCGGGACTGGAGCGCCAACACCGTCAAGACCTTGCTCGGCCGGCTGCTCGCCAAGAGCATCATCGGCCATGAGGAAGACGGGCGCCGCTATCGCTATCGCCCGCTCGTCGCTCGCGAAGACTATGTCGAGGGCGAGTCCAGGAAGTTCATCGATCGCTTGTTCGGCGGCAAGCTGACGCCGCTGGTCGCGCATCTTGCCGAGCGGGATGCGATCACAGATCAGGATATCGCCGAGATCGAAGCCCTGTTGAAGGAGCTGAAATCATGATCACCGCATCGTTGATTGGCTGGGCCCTCGAAACCATCGTCGCCACGACTGTTTTGATGCTGCTGGTGCTGGCGCTGCGCGGTCCCGTTCGCGGGCATTTCGGGCCGCACATGGCCTATGCGCTCTGGATCCTCCCGATCGGACGGCTGCTGCTGCCGCCGCTGCCGGGCGATTGGCAGCTGAGCCGCTTGTTCGCACCGCTCACCCAGCGCGCGGTGGAAGCGCCGGCAACGGTCGTCGGACTGCTCAACCCCGCCACCCTGCCGCCAGAGCTCGCCCAGGATGCGACGCTGGCGACGCTGGAGGTCGGAACGCACCAGGCCAGCCTCGCGCTGGTGCCGCCGACGATCGTCGCGGACGGGCCGAACCTGATCTTGATCCTGGCGGGCCTTTGGGCGCTGGGGGCGATCGCGTTTCTCGGCTATCATCTGATCGCGCACAGCCGCTATTGCCGCGCGCTGCTGGCCCGCGCCCGCGTCGATCGCACCGTCGCCGATGGCCGCGTCCGGGTGATCGAGACCGATGCCGCCCATGGCCCGCTCGCGTTCGGCGTGTTCCGCAAATATGTCGCCTTCCCGCGCGATTTCTCGGAGCGCTATGACGAGCTCGAGCGCGATCTGGCGCTGGCGCATGAGCTTGGCCACCATGTCCGCGGCGATCTGATCGCCAACTGGGTCGCACTGTTCGTGCTTGCCATCCACTGGTTCAATCCGATCGCCTGGCGCGCGTTTCGCGCCTTCCGCGCCGATCAGGAAATGGCGTGCGACGCGCTCGTCCTCGCCGGCCGCGCCCAGGCGCTGCGCCACGCTTATGGCCGTGCGATCGTGAAGTCGGCGCATGGCGGCGCGGTCTCGGCGGCCTGCCACCTGCACACAATCAATGAAGTCAAAGGGAGGTTACGCATGCTTACCGTCAACCGGAAATCGTCCCCCGCTCGCGTCGCGACCGGCCTGCTCAGCGTGAGCGCGCTGTCGCTCGCCGCGCTCGGCATCACCGCCTCGGGCACGCAGGCGGCCGAGCAGATCAAGACGCAGGTCGAAGCGACGATCGGCGTGGATCTGGGCCAGGACGTGCCCTTGCCTGCGGCCCCGCCCGCCGCCCCGCCCGCCGCGCCTGCGCTGCTCGCCGAGCCCGCAGCACCGCCAGCCCCGGCTGCCCCGGCAGCGCGCGAGAGCCACGTCTTCCATGTGAAGGACGACAAGGACGGCAAGCAGGTCAAGCGCGTCGTGATTGTTCGCCGCGACGGTACGTCCACGTCGACCGAGATGCCCGACTTGGAAAAGATCCGCCTCTCCGTGCCCGAGGTTCGCGACGCCAATTGCGGCACCGGCAAGGACAGGCCCACCGTCGAGCATCGCAGCGACGGCGAGAAGAAGATCATGATCATCTGCACCGATCGGATCGCGATGATCAGCGCCGATGCATCGCGGATCGCGATGCGCGGCAAGCGCCTTGGCATGGACAGCGCGCTGATGGGGCTTCGCCACGCCCGCCGCACGATCGAATCGCGCAGCGAGATGTCCGCTGCGGAGCGCGCCTCCGCGCTCAGCGGCATCGATCAGGCGATCGCCGAGGTCACCAAGGAGCGCGCGGACGTCGAAGAGGATTGATGCGTTCGGAGGCTGTTCGTCCTAGCCCTCGCGGGGCGGACATCCTTCAACCCGGGGCCGGCCGACTCCTTCGCGGCCGGCCTCGTTACGCTTCGCCGGGGTTGCCATCCCGTCCCACAGCCGCCAATTCCCCTGGATGACCGAAGTCCCCACCGGCGTCGCGCTTTCGATCGATCCGCTGGTCACGCGGGTGCTGGCGCCCAACCCGTCGCCTTACACCTTCACCGGCACGCAGACGCATCTCGTCGGCACGAGCGAAGTCGCGGTGATCGATCCCGGCCCCGACGATTCCGCGCATGTCGAGGCGCTGCTCGCGGCGATCGCCGGCCGCCGGGTCAGCGCGATCCTCTGCACCCATACCCACCGCGACCACAGCCCCGGCGCGGCGCCGATCAAGGCCGCCACCGGCGCGCCGATCGTCGGCTGCGCGCCGCTGTCGCTTGCCGATGCCGGCCCCCGCGCCGATGCCGCGTTCGACACCGGCTACACCCCCGATCGCGTGCTGGCGGACGGCGAGAGCGTCGCCGGTCCCGACTGGACGCTCGTCGCGCTCGCCACCCCCGGCCACACCTCCAACCATCTCGCCTTCGCGCTGCCCGAAACGAAGGCGCTGTTTACCGGCGATCATGTGATGGGCTGGTCGACCACCGTCGTCGCGCCGCCCGACGGCAACATGGCCGATTACATGGCGAGCCTGGCGAAGCTGATGGAGCGCGACGACCGCATCTATTACCCCGCCCATGGCGATCCGATCGAGAAGCCGCAGCGCTTCGTCCGCGGGCTGATCGGCCACCGCAAGCAGCGCGAGGGCCAGATATTGCGGCTGCTGCAGCAAGACGTCGTCGCGATCCCTGCGATGGTCGAGCGCATGTATGTGGGTCTCGATCCTCGGCTGATGGGGGCGGCGGAGCGTTCGGTGCTCGCGCATCTGATCGACTTGCAGGCGCGCGGGTTGGTCGCGGAACGGAGCGGAGACTGGAGGATGGCGGCATGAACGGATGCCTGAAGATCGGCGGCATCGTCGTCGCGATCCTGCTGGTGATCGCTGCAGGCTTCTGGTTCCTGGGCGAGAGCGTCCGGCGCCAGTTCCTCGGGGCCAATCCGGTCACCGTCGCGCAATCGAGCCTGGAGAGCCTGCGCGAGCAGAACCGCCTGTCGACCTTCCAGGCGCGCTATGTTGCGGTGGTCACCTCGAAACAGTCGCGGCTCGGCATGACCGCGCAGAAGACGATGATCATGCCCGGCATGGTCCGCTACGAAGTCGATCTGTCCAAGCTGCAGCAAAAGGACCTGCGCTGGGACGCCGGCAACAATCGCCTGTCGATCACGCTGCCGCAGGTCGAGGTGATCGGCCCGGCGGTCGATATCAACAATGTCCGCGAATATGACGGCGGCGGCCTGCTTATGACGCTGACCGACGTCGAATCGAAGCTCGACGATGCCAATCGCAAGGCGGGCCAGGCCGAGCTGGTCCGCCAGGCACGCGAGGCGACGCCGATGAAGCTCGCCCGCGACGCCACCCGCCGCGCGGTCGAGCGCAGCTTCACGATGCCGCTCAAGGCAGTCGGCATCACCGCGACCGTGGACGTGCGCTTCGCCGACGAGGCCAGGGCTCCAACCGAGCGCTGGGACACATCGCGCAGCCCCCAGGAGGTCATCGCCAACAAATGGTAGCCGGTTGAGGCCAGCGGCAAAGCTCGCTATCTGCAGGCCTGCGATGACGTGCAGGGGGTGGGCATGGCGACCTTGGCAGGACCGATGCCGGGCTTGGGGCGGGACGACCGATTCTTCCTGACGATGGCGATCGCGATGGCGCTGACCATCGTCGCGGGCTTTTCCGTCCAGGTGGCGATGGGTCGCTCGACCTTTGCCGCGCCGCCCCTGGTGCATTTCCACGCCTTCGTCTTCTTCGGGTGGGTAGTGATCTACGTCGCGCAGAATGTGCTGGTGACGCGCGGTTCGATGGCGCTGCATCGCCGGCTCGGCTGGCTCGCCGCGGGCTGGGCGAGTGCGATGGTGGTGGTCGGCATCTACACGACAGTGACGATGGTCCGGTTCGCATCCTCGCCCTTCTTCTTCCGGCCGGCTTATTTCCTCGTGATGAACTCGCTTAGCGTGATCGCCTTTGCCGGGCTCGTCGCCGCGGCGATCGCGCTGCGGCGGCGGACCGAATGGCATCGCCGCTTGCTCTTCTGCGGCATGGCGATCCTCACCGGACCCGCGCTTGGGCGGCTCCTGCCCTTGCCGCTGATGATGCCCTATGCCGAATGGGGTGTCTTCGTGGGGGTGATGCTGTTCCCGTTGGTCGGCGTGATCGCTGATCTGCGGCGTCGGGGAGGGATCCATCCCGCCTGGTGGTGGGGGCTCGCCACTATCGTCGCGATGCAGGTCTCGATGACGCTCCTGGCCTATAGCCCGCTCGGCCTGTCGATCTATGGGGCGGCGACCCGCGGCTATCCCGGCGAGGCGGTCGCCCCGCTGGAATTTCCGCCTCCGCCCGGCGGTCCCTTGATCACGGGGCGCGACACGGCCATTTGAGACGCGAACCGCTTCGCAAAGGCTCATAATATAATGGACGCACGCAACGGCATCGGCGGCAACCTCGCCGGCCTCGATCTCCGCGCCGAGATCGATCGGCTGCGCAAGGAGCGCAACGCCGTCATCCTCGCCCATTATTACCAGAAGCCCGAGCTCCAGGATCTCGCGGACTTCGTTGGCGACAGCCTCGATCTCTCGCGCAAGGCCGCCGAGACCGACGCCGACGTCATCGCTTTCTGCGGCGTCCGCTTCATGGCCGAGACCGCCAAGATCCTGTCGCCCGACAAGATCGTCGTGCTCCCCGACATGAACGCCGGTTGCAGCCTCGAGGACAGCTGCCCGCCCGATCAGTTTGCCGCCTTCCGCGCCGCGAACCCCGATCATATCGCGCTGACCTACATCAACTGCTCGGTCGAAGTGAAAGCGTTGAGCGACATCATCGTTACCAGCTCTTCGGCCGAGAAGATCCTCAGCCAGATACCGCTCGACCAGAAGATCATCTTCGGCCCCGACAAGAATCTGGGCGGCTATCTCACCCGCACGCTGGGGCGCGACATGCTGCTGTGGCCCGGCGTGTGCATCGTCCACGAGGCGTTCAGCGAGACCGAATTGCTCAAGCTCCGCGCGCGCCACCCCGGCGCGCCGATCGCCGCGCATCCCGAATGCCCGCCGCACATCCTCGATCACGCCGATTATGTCGGCTCGACCCGCGGCATCCTCGATTTCGCCAAGAGCTTCCCTGGGCAGACCCTGATCGTCGCCACCGAGCCGCACATCATCCACCAGATGGAGAAGGCGCTCCCGGAGAAGCAGTTCATCGGCGCCCCCGGCGCGGACGGCAACTGCAACTGCAACATCTGCCCCTATATGGCGCTCAACAATATGGAGAAGCTCTATCTCGCGCTGCGCGATCTGAGCCCGAGGATCGAGATCGAGGAAGGCATGCGGCTGAAGGCGAAGAAGAGCCTCGATCGCATGCTGGAGATGGCGAGCGCCAGCGTGGGGCAGGGCGATCTGGGCCCGGTGCCCGCGGTGGGCGGCGATCCGCAGAAGGGCGACTGAGCCCGGCATGATGCGCGGGCTCGCGCCGGAGGCCCGCTACGGGCTAGCGGCGGCGCTGCTCTGCGCCGTCGTGCTGCTCTTCTTCTGGCCGGGCGTCGCCCATTATGACAGCGTCGCGCAATATCAGCAGGTCGTCTCCGGCGCCTATAATGACTGGCACCCGCCGGTGATGGCGCGGCTCTGGTCGCTATCATATGCGCTGGGCTGGGCGGGGCAGGGCCCGATGTTCGCGCTGCAGACCCTGCTCTGGTGGGCCGGGCTGGGCCTGCTTGCCGCGGCACTTGCCCGCAGCGGCGCCCGCATCGCGGCGCTGGCGGTGGTCGCTCTGGGGCTCTGGCCCCCCTTGCTCGGCTGGCAGGCGCTGGTCGTCAAGGATGGCCAGATGGCCGCCGCGCTGGTCGCCGCCACCGGGATCGTGGCCTGGAAGCGGTTTGCCGAACGACCGGTCGGCTGGGTCGCGACAACAGCGGTGCTGCTGTTGCTCGGCTACGCACTGCTCGTCCGCGCCAACGCCGTCTTCGCGGTCGCGCCGCTCGCGGTAGGGCTGCTTGCGCCGGGCGGCTGGCAGGCGTGGCGCTCGCGGACCGTCCTGATCGGCGCAGTAGCGCTGGCGGCATTGGCGCTCTCGCCGCTGATCAACGCGCGCATCTTCGGTGCCGAGCCGAGCGGCGTCGCGGCGACCCAGCCGCTGTTCGACATGGCCGGGATCGCGCACCGTGCCGGCCCGCACGCGGTGCCGATGGTGCCGGCCGAGACGTGGCAGCGGCTGGAGGCCGAACGCTGTTCTTCCTCGGTGCTGTGGGACAATTTCTCGATCGGCAAACGCTGCGACTATATCCAGCGCGACCTGACCGGCCGACCGCGGCAGGAGATATTCGCGGCCTGGATGCGCGCGATCCGCGCGCATCCGGACGCCTATCTCTCGCATCGGCTGGCGCATTGGAACGCGACGATGCGCTGGTTCGTCCCGTGGCACTTCCCGCAGGCGGTGCCCCAGGCCGAGTCGCTGCCGAACCGGCTGGGGCTGGCCACGCCCGGGCGCCAGGTGATCGCGTTCGATAGGGTCGCCGGATGGCTCGCGAACAGCCCGCTCGGCGCGCCGATTCTCGCATTCGCGGCCGCATTGGCGGTGCTGGCGCTGGCGAAGCCCGCCCAAATCACCGCGCACGGGCTCGCGGTCTCGCTCGCGCTTTCGGCGGTCGCGATGGAGGCGAGCTTCCTGTTCCTCAGCATCGCCAGCGACATGCGCTATCACCTCTGGTCGATGCTGGCGGCCTGGCTGTCGCTGATCCTGCTGCTCACTCAGCCATTGCCCTGGCGCCGTGCTCGGATCGCGCTGCTGTTGCTGGCGCTGATCGCGCTGACATCGCTTGGCGCGCGGCTGCTGCTCCCGCAGATCGGCGACGATTATGCGGCCCTGCTGCGCTGATCGCAGGCGCGTTAGCCGGGCTCGCCGGCGCCGAACAAGGGCAGCGGGTCCGCCGCGCCACGCTCCGGTTCGAAGTTGGAAACCGTCACCCCCACCAGCCGGATCCCCATCTCCGGCGGCAGCACCAGCCGGATCAGGTCGCAGCTCGCCGCCCGCAGTGCCGCATGGCTCCGCACCACCGTCGCAAAGCTCTTGCTGCGGGTGATAAGACGGAAGTCGGCGAACTTGATCTTCACCGTCACCGTGCGCCCGAATGCCTGTGCCTTCTCGCACCAGCCCCACACATCGTCGGCCATACGCAGCACCCCCGCCTCGATCTCGGCCGGGTCGGTCAGGTCGCGGTTGAAGGTGGTTTCCGAGCCGGAAGACTTGCGCTCGCGCGAGGGGTTCACCGGGCGATGATCCTCGCCGCGCGCGATCGCATGATACCATTCGGCCGCGCTGCCGAAATGCGCCTGCAGGAACTCGAGCGGCTTGGCCTTCAGGTCGGCGCCGGTCTCGATCCCCAGCCGCTTCATCTTCGCCGCGGTCACCGGGCCCACGCCGTGGAAGCGCGCCACCGGCAGTGTCTCGACCCAGGCCGGGCCCATATCCGGCGTCACCGCGAATTGGCCGTTGGGCTTGCGCTGGTCCGAGGCCAGCTTGGCGAGGAACTTGTTGTACGAGATGCCCGCCGAGGCGGTGAGCCCGGTCTCCGCCAGGATTCGCGCGCGGATCGCCTTCGCGGTGGCCCAGGCGGTCTCGATGCCCTGCAGATTGTCGGTCACGTCGAGATAGGCCTCGTCGAGCGAAAGCGGCTGGATCAGGCCGCTAAACTCGGCGAAGATCGCATGGATCTGCCGCGACACCGCCTTGTACACCTCGAAGCGCGGCGGCACGAAGATCAGCTCGGGGCAGCGCCGCGCCGCAGTGACCGAGGGCAGTGCCGATCGCACTCCGAATTTGCGCGCCTCATAACTCGCCGCCGCCACCACCCCGCGCGCCGCGCCATGCCCCACCGCCACCGGCTTCCCGCGCAGCGCGGGATCGTCGCGTTGCTCCACCGATGCGAAAAAGGCATCCATATCGACATGCAATATCTTGCGGACAGGCGGACTCACGCCGCGCTTCTAGCGGCAATCGAACAATAGGGGAACGGGGCTGACAATGCGCTACGCCCGGCCTAGAGCGCGAACATGACCTTCTCTCTCGACCGCTTCGACCTGGACGCCTTCGTGCGCGCAACCCTCGCCGAGGATCTGGGCGGGGAAGGGGACATCACCTCGCAGGCGGTGATTCCGGCGGACGCACTGTTCGAGGGCGTGATGGACAGCCGCGATCCGATCGTCGTCGCCGGCCTGCCGATCGCCGAGGCCTTCTTCCGCGCGCTCGATCCGGACGTGGCGATCGAGCGACTGGTCGGGGAAGGTCAGTCGGTTCCCGCCGCGACCGATCTGCTCCGCCTGCGCGGCAAGGCCCGGGCGATGCTCACCGCCGAACGTTCGGCGCTCAACACCGTGCAGCATCTTTCGGGCATCGCAACGATGACGCGCGCCTATGTGGACGCCATCGGCGGCACTGGCGCGACGCTGCTCGACACGCGCAAGACGCTGCCCGGGCTGCGGGTCCTCGAGAAATATGCGACCCGCATGGGAGGCGCCGAAAACCATCGCATGGGGCTGTGGGACGCGGCGATGATCAAGGACAATCATGTAGCGGTGGCGGGCTCGGTCGGCGAGGCGGTCCGCCGCGCGGTCGCCGCCGGGATCGAGCGGATCATCGTCGAGGTCGACCGCATCGATCAGATCGAACCCGCGCTTGCCGCCGGCGCCACGCACCTGTTGCTCGATAATATGGGCCCGCCGATGCTGCGCGAGGCGGTCGCCCTCGTCGCGGGCCGCGTTCCGACCGAAGCCTCGGGCGGCGTGCGGCTCGACACGATCCGCGCGATCGCGGAGACCGGCGTGAGCTATGTCAGCGTCGGCCGCCTGACCCAGTCCGCGCCCGCGGCCGACATCGGCCTCGATTTCGCTGCGGTCTAGACGGGGTCGGCTGGAGTTTGATCCAGCTCGATGAGCCAGCCCCACCCCGGCGCAGGCCGAGGCCCAGTTGCGAACTGTTCGAGAAGCGGGATGCCATTCCCAGTCCGCCGATACTGGGCCCCGGCGTTCGCCGGGGTGGAAGATGAACGGCGCCGAGCTTCACTCTCGGTCGAAACAGCTCCGTCCGGACAGGTTCAAAGCGTGCGCCGGGATGACGGCTTAACGCACTGGTGATCCAACGTTAGGCCCGCGCGTCAATCCTGATGGATCACCACGGTCGACGGGTGGTGTTTGTCCAGATGCCGCTTGATGATCCGCAGGTTACGGGTGTTCGAGCGGAAGAAGAAATCCGGGATCGCGCCGACCCAGGGGATCAGCCCGAGCAGCCAGTCGAAGCCGACATTGCCCGCCATCCGCGCGATCGCGCTCTTGGGCATGCCCAGATTGCGCGCCTCCCAGGTCATGTAGAGCCCCATCGCTGCGCCGACCGAGGTGCCGATGCCCGGAATCAGGTTGAGGACGACGTCCAACCCGACGGGCTGGTTCGTGCCCGGGATATTGAAACTGCGCTCGAGCAGATGCTCCATCGTCTCGACGCGGCGGCGGACGTCCGCCGCTTCCTTGCCCAGCGGCAGCTTCTTCGCCGCGTCGCGCATGCCCGATGCCATTCGTGTTGGTTTAGCCACCGGTCACTCCGTTTCGTTTCGCAGGTGGTTCAACGGGTGCCAGGCGCGGGTGTTCCGCTGCCAGGCGCCGAGCCGCAGCGCCACGACCGACCAGCGCAGCGGCTGGGCGATCGGGATATAGGCGCTGTCCACTGTCAGCGCGATGTCGGCCTCGGCAATGCGCAGCGCCCGCGCCGCCAGATCGGGTGCGTCGCGCCCTGCGGCCACCAGGTCCAGCAATTCCTTCGGACAGCCCAGGCACGCCGTCTGCACGAACCAGCGGCCGCTGTCATAGGGGGCCACCTCGTCGATCAGCCGCAGGTCCGCCGACGCATCGGGGCCCACGCGTTGCGGCACAATGCCCACGCTGCGCAGCGACGCCGCCAGATGCGCCCAGACCAGCATCGCCCCGGGGCCATAGGGCAAGGCGATCCGTATGCTCGGCGCTTCGCCTTCGGCGCGCCGCCAGGTTGCTACCCGCGCGCGCGCCACCTCTCGCCGCGCGTCGAGCGGCAGCGTCTCCCAGCCGGGCCGCGCCGGCGCTGCCGCCGAATCGAGCTGGGCCGGCAGCAAGGTCTCGATCGGGCGCCAGTCCGACATCAGCGCCTCCGTGAGTGCCCGCCGGTCAATCGCCATCGCGATCGCGGCACGATTCTGCGCGTCCGCCAGGAATCCCAGCCGGTTCACCACGGCCAATCCGAACAGGCCGATCGCCGGGTCGATCCGGACATTCGTCGGCGCGATGTCGGCCTGCGCCACGATCGGCCAGTCGGTGAAGCGCCCGCCCAGGATCAGATCGGATTCGCGCGCCGTGAATCGCGCCAGCGCCAGCGCGGCACGCTCGCCGATCAGCCTTGCCGTCTCCTCGGGCACCGGCGCCGCCTGGTCGACGATCCGGCTGGGATCGGCGGCGGGGCTCAGCAGCGTCGCATTGCGCCCGGCGGGGGCGGATCGAAAGGGCCCGCTGCCGTCGAGCGCGCCGGTGCGAAACACCGCCAGTTCGGGTTGCGCGAACAGCTTGAGCAGATCGGGACGCGGACGCTTGAGCCGGACTTCGATCACCTGCGGCGTCATCTCGACCACTTCGTCGATCACCGACAGGAAGGGCGCGAGCACATTGTCGCTGCCCGGCGCTGCGGCACGCCGCAATACGCGCACCACCTGCGCCGCGGTCACTGCGCTGCCGTCGTTCCAATAGGCCTCGCGCAGGCGAAAGATGTAGCTGCGCCCGTCGTCGATCACGATCCAGCGCTCGGCAAGGCCGGGCTCGACGCCACCGGCAGCGTCGAAGCGCACCAGTCCCTGGGCAGTCGCGCCCATCAATATGCGCGCCGCGGTGTCCAGCGGCTTCAGGCTCGGGTCGGCGGGCCGTGGCACGCCCGCGATCGCGCTAACCACCACCGGCGCATCATCCTTGCGCTGGCCCTTGCCCCCGCACCCGCCCAGCGCCAGGCCGAGCAGGAGAAGGACGGGGATTTTGTTCATCGGGGCCTTCGCTTGTCGGGTCCGGCCGGGTGTATGGCCCAGGATCGGGCCTGCCAACCCCGCACCGCAGCTTGCCTGTCGCGAAAGCGGCAATGCTGGTGCGGACGGCGGGACTCGAACCCGCACGCCCCGAAGGGCAGGAGATTTTAAGTCTCCGGCGTCTACCGATTCCGCCACGTCCGCATCAATGTCAGCAAGCGCATGAGGCCGGAACCGTCAAGCAGTTCCGGCCTCATCGGCGTTTCGATTTCAGGCAAGCGCGCTCAGACGTTGAGCCGGATGCGCATTTCCTTGCCGGGCTTGAAATAGGGGACGCGCTTGGGCTCGACCTCGACGGTCTCTCCGGTGCGCGGGTTGCGACCGGTGCGGCCGTCGCGCGCGCGGGTGGAAAATGCACCGAAGCCGCGAAGCTCGACGCGGCCGTCTTCGGTCAGGCGACCCACGATCTCGTCGAAGAAGACCGAGACGATCTTCTCCACTTCGCGGACCGCCAAACCGGGATTGTCATCGACCAGCATCTGCACGAGTTCCGAACGGATCATCCGCACCCTCCCTTGGCGCTTTGGCAATTGCAGTCGCGTGAAGCGGCGAAATTCCCAATGTGGGGAATGCTCTAGCGCCGATTACACATCTGCATCAACCAGAAGATTTTAGAATCTCGGTCTTGGCAGGGACCGGAGGGAAGCGGCCGGAGCCGCTTCCCCCTTCGGCCTCAGTTCTTCTCGTTGCGAGCCTTGAGCGCCTCGCCGAGAATGTCGCCCAGCGACGCGCCCGAATCGGACGAGCCATATTGCTGCACGGCCTGCTTCTCTTCGGCGATCTGCATCGCCTTGATCGAGAAGGTCGGCTTCTTCGAACGATCGAAGCCGGTGACCATCGCGTCGAACTTCTGGCCGACCTGGAAGCGCTCGGGGCGCTGCTCGTCGCGGTCGCGGCCCAGATCGGTCCGCTTGATGAAGCCGGTCGCGCCATCGTCGCCCACCTGCACTTCGAGGCCCGCATCGCGGACTTCGAGCACCGTGACGGTGACGACGGCATTCTTGTTGACGGTGGTGCCGGCGGCACCCGCTGCGCCACCCGCTGCCGGAGCCGACGAAGGTCCGCCGCGCTCGAGCTGCTTCATGCCGAGGCTGATGCGCTCCTTGTCCGCCTCGATCGCGAGCACGACCGCGGAAACGGTCTCGCCCTTGCGGTGCAGGTTGAGCGCGTCCTCGCCCGAGATGCCCCAGGCGATGTCGGACATGTGGACCATGCCGTCGACGTCGTTGTCCAGGCCGATGAACAGGCCGAACTCGGTGGCGTTCTTGACTTCGCCCTCGACGGTCGAACCAACCGGATGCTCGGCCGCGAAGGCCTCCCACGGATTGGCCTGTGCCTGCTTGAGACCCAGCGAGATGCGGCGCTTTTCCTGATCGACCTCGAGGACGACCACATCGACTTCCTGCGAAGTCGAGACGATCTTGCCCGGATGGACGTTCTTCTTGGTCCAGCTCATTTCGCTGACATGGACCAGGCCTTCGATGCCTGCTTCCAGCTCGACGAACGCACCATATTCGGTGATGTTGGTCACGCGGCCGGTGAGCTTGGCGCCGAGCGGATACTTCGCCGCTGCGCCATCCCAGGGATCGCTCTCGAGCTGCTTCATGCCCAGCGAGATGCGCTGCGTGTCGCGGTTGATGCGGATGATCTGCACCTTCACCGTGTCGCCGATGTTCAGCACTTCGCTCGGATGGTTGACGCGCTTGTAGCTCAGGTCGGTGACGTGGAGCAGGCCGTCGATGCCGCCCAGATCAACGAACGCACCATAATCGGTGATGTTCTTGACGACGCCGTCGATCACCTGGCCCTCGGCGAGGCTCTGGATCAGGCCCGAACGCTGCTCGGCGCGGGTCTCTTCGAGGACGGCGCGGCGCGAAACGACGATGTTGCCGCGCTTGCGATCCATCTTGAGAATCTGGAAGGGCTGCTCGATATCCATCAGCGGGGTGACGTCACGAACCGGACGGATATCGACCTGCGAGCCGGGCAGGAAGGCCACGGCGCCCGATAGGTCGACGGTGAAGCCGCCCTTGACGCGGCCGAAGATGACGCCGGTGACGCGTGCGGTCTTGGCGAATTCGGTTTCCAGCGTATCCCAGGCGGCTTCGCGGCGGGCGCGGTCGCGGCTGAGCATCGCTTCGCCGTTCGCATTCTCGACGCGGTCGACATAGACCTGGACTTCGTCGCCGACCTTCAGGTCGGCCTTCTGGCCCGGCGCCGCGAATTCGCGCAGCGGCACGCGGCCTTCGGACTTGAGGCCCACGTCGATGACGGCGAGATCGTTCTCGATCGCGGTGACGGTGCCGATGACGACGCGTCCCTCGAAGGAATCCGCGCTGCCGAGAGTTTGTTCGAGGAGCGCCGCGAAATCGTCGCGGCTGGGGTTTGCCGTAGTGGCCATGGGTTAGAGTGTCCTAGTTCTTCGTTTTTCCGGCCAACCGGTTGGATCCGGCGGTCTTGTGGCCGATGTACCGCGGCGGCCGAACGCCGGTCGCGGCATCCAGGCGGACGGCAGCAGGCGGAGGACTAGACGCGGTTGAATGCGAAAAGGACGCACGAGCGTGGCTCTTGGGCGTCATACCTCCCCGAGCAGCCGCTCGTCGGACCGGGCGCGCATAGCCGAAGAGGGCGTGGGAGGCAAGGTGTGTGGTGGGCGCCATTGCAGTCTGCAAGGCGCGGTGTCAGGTGCGGTCCGGCTTCGCCCAGTAGGCAAGGAAAGGCACCAAATGGAATATGTCGATCAACGGTTCGAGGGGGTCAACGTCACCCTCGACGGCAACAGTTTCCGCAACTGCATCTTTCGCGACGTGATTTTCGAATATGCCGGCGGACCGGTGGAAATGACCAACTCCAACATGGATCGCTTCTCGTTCCAGTTCGGCGGCGACTTAGCCCAGGGCCTGTTCACGCTCTACCAGCTCTTCGGCACCGACAACATGCTGGCGATCCTGCGCGGATACACCGAACCCGGCGCGGGCGGCGACGTCACGATCCAGGTCTAGCCTTGCGGCAAGCGGTCGGTATCAGCCCGCGGCCCGCTTCTTCGCTTCCACCAGCGCGATCGCCCGCTGCAGGGCCGCGTCGATCGACAGGAAGCTGGTATCCAGCAAGGCCGCGTCGGGGGCCTGGAGCATCGGCGCCTCGCTGCGCTTCGAATCGCGTTCGTCCCTTGCACGGATGTCGGCCAGCACCTTGTCGAGGCTGATGTTCGCGCCCTGCTTGCGCAATTCGATGTGGCGGCGCTGGGCACGGATCATCGGGGTCGCCTTCACGAACAGCTTCACGTCGGCGTCGGGGGCGATCACCGTGCCGATGTCGCGCCCGTCGAGGATCGCGCCGCCGGGCTGGTGCGCGAACTTCTTCTGCCGATTGAGCAAGGCCGCGCGCACCAGGGGATGCGCCGAGACGACCGACGCGATCTTGCCCACCTCGTCGGTGCGAAGGCCCGGATCGTCGAGCAGCGCATCGTCGAAGCTGCACGACGCGACCGCGTCGGCCTCGACCGCCGGGTTCAGCCCCTCGCGCAGCACGTTCGCGGCCACGGCGCGGTAGAGCAAGCCGGTATCCAGGTGGGGCAAGTCATAATGGCGCGCCAGAGCGCGTGCGATGGTTCCCTTGCCCGATGCGGCGGGTCCGTCGACGGCGATGATCATAAAGACAGGTCGAACTAGCGTAAGAGGGCGTCAAGGGTCTCGAAGAAGTCGGGATAGCTGGTGGCAACCGGCCCGACATCGTCGATCGTGATAGGCTGCGTCGCCGCAAGTCCAGCCACAACCATGCTCATCGCGATGCGATGGTCCAGTTTCGAGGCGATCCGAGCGCCGCCGGGCAGCAAGGCTCCGCCCGAGCCGCTGATCGCCAGCCCATCCTCAAATTCCTCGGTCGGCACGCCCACGGCCTCGAGCGCCGCGCGCATCGTGGCGATCCGGTCCGATTCCTTGACGCGCAGTTCGTGCGCGCCGCGCGCCACGGTCCGCCCCTCGGCCAGCGCCGCGGCGACGAACAGGATCGGATATTCGTCGATCATGCTGGGGGCGAGTTCGGGCGGGACTTCGATCGCGCGCAGCGGCGCGTGGCGGACCCGCAGGTCGGCGACGGGCTCGCCGCCCACTTCGCGTGGCTCCACTTCGCCGATGTCGGCGCCCATCATGCGCAGCGCCGTCACCAGCCCGATGCGAGTCGGGTTCATGCAGACATTGGCGATGGTCACGTCGGATCCGGGCACGATCGACGCCGCGACCATCCAGAAGCCCGCCGAAGAGGGGTCGCCGGGCACCACGATATGCTGGGGGCTGAGTTCGGCCTCGCCCCGGATCGAGATGACCTTGCCCTCGGGTCCGTCCTCCACGATCAGTTCGGCGCCGAAGCCCCGCAGCATCCGCTCGCTATGGTCGCGGGTCGGCACCGGCTCGATCACCCGGGTGATGCCGGGCGTGTTGAGGCCGGCGAGCAACACCGCCGATTTCACCTGCGCCGATGCCACCGGCAGGCGATATTCGATCGGCACGGCGGGGCACAGGCCGCGCACCATCAGCGGCAGCGTGCCGCCGGGGCTGGCGGTGACGTCCGCGCCCATCTGCGACAGCGGCTCGATCGCGCGGCCCATCGGCCTGCCCGAGAGCGACGCATCGCCGGTAAAGGTCGCGGTGATTGCATGCGACGCGACCAGCCCCATCAATAGCCGAGTCGAAGTCCCCGAATTGCCCATGTCGAGCGCTTGGGCCGGCTGCAGCAATCCGCCGACGCCCACCCCCCAGACGCGCCATGCGCCATCGTCGCCACGCTCGATCTCCGCGCCCATCGCTCGCATCGCGGCGGCGGTGGCGAAGACGTCCTCGCCCTCCAGCAGGCCCTCGATCCGGCTTTCGCCCACCGCCAGGCCCGCAAACATCAGCGCGCGGTGGCTGATCGATTTGTCGCCGGGCACGGTGGCGGTGCCGCGCAGCGGTCCGCTGGCGGAAACCGAATGGGGACGGGGGGCGGCGTGCGACATGCGGCGCGGCTTTGACAGCCGGCTTGCGCCATGGCAAGGCGCGCCCCACTTTCCGGGTCTATCCCGAAATCACGATATTCTGAAAGGCAAGAGGCAACACATGGTGAAGCCGGAATGGGGCACCAAGCGCGCGTGCCCGAAATGCGGAACGCGTTTCTACGATCTGACGAAGGATGATCCGGTCACGTGCATCAATTGCTCGTTCGGCTGGCAGCCCGAGCCGATCCTGAAGTCGAAGCAGCCGTTGCCCTTCGAGGCAGCCAAAGCGGTGACCGACAAGCCGACGACCGAGGATTCGGACCTGGGCGACGAAGATCTGGACATCGTCGCAGCCGACGATGAAGAGCCCTCGGCCGACGACGACGTCGATCTGGGCGGCGACGACGATCTCGGCGTCGAGACCGGCAAGAATGACGACGACAATTAATTGAGGAAGGGCAGGGGCGCTTGCGAAAAGCGTCCTTGCCAAAGGTTCGACGGCCTTCTAATGGCCGTCGCCTTCCCGAGGCTCTGGCCCGGGAATTTGGGGCCGTAGCTCAGCTGGGAGAGCGCTGCAATGGCATTGCAGAGGTCAGGGGTTCGATCCCCCTCGGCTCCACCATTTCCCCCGAATTAGCCTGATCAGGCCGCCCAGGCGGCGATGTCTTCCTGCTGGCCTATCAGCGCCAGTCCGTGCGCGATCGAGGTGAGTTCGCCGCCGCTGGCGATCCGGTCTTCTCCGACCCGATCGACGAAGACCCGCCGGATCCGCGGCATCAGCGACGAGCCGCCGGTCAGGAAGATGCGGTCGACGTCGCCCATCCCGATTCCCGACGTCGCCAGTGCCCGATCGATCGCAGCCTCGATTCGCGCGATGTCGGGGGCGATCCAGGTTTCGAATGCGTCGCGAGTCACGTCCGCCTCGATCGAAAGCCCGGCGCCGCTGAACTGGAAGCGCGCGACCTCGGCCGAGGACAAGGCCCGCTTCACCGCGCCCACCGCGTCGTAAAGCTGGTAGCCCAGTTCCTGCTCGATCACGGCGATCATCCGTCCAACCGCGTCGGGATCGAGCGCGGCGCGACGCAGTTTCTCCAGTTCGGCAAGCGTGCGGCGATTGCGCATCAGCGCCAGCCGCGACCAGTCGGCAAACTCGGCGAAATGCCCGCGCGGGATTTCAAGCACCTTGTCGAACGATCGGTAGGATCCGCCCTTGCCGAGCAATGGGAGCACGAGATGATCGAGGATGCGATAGTCGAAGCGGTCGCCGGCGATGCCGACCCCGGCATGGCCTAGCGGGATGCAGCGCCGCTCGGCGCCGGGCGCGGCGATCCGCACGACCGAAAAATCGCTGGTGCCGCCGCCGAAATCGGCGACCAGGATCGTCGCGGGCTCGGTCACGCGCGACGCATAGCTGTAGGCGGCGCCCAGGGGCTCGTAGGCATAATGTAGCTCGGCCCCGAGCATCTCGAACATCATGTCGTAGCGGCGCCGCGCGAGCGCTTCGTCGGGACGATGGCCGGCATATTCGACCGGGCGCCCCACCACGATCCGCGCGGCGCCCTGCATCGCCCCGCCGGCGCGTGCCGCCATCTTCTCGAGGAAACGCCGCCCGAGATCCTCGAAGCGATAGCGCCGCTCGAAAATCGTCGCATGTTCGAAATTCGCGCTCGCCGCGACCGACTTGAACGATTGCAGGAAGCGGCTGCCCTGCGGATATTCCAGATATTCTGCGATCGCCCAGGGGCCGGCCTCATAGGCCACCCCGCCGGATGCGCTTTCGTCCTCCCAGAAGCAGAGCGCCGAGCGAAACACGTCGCCCATCCCGATTGGGGTCTGGAGCGGAACCAGTTCGGACGCGTCGCTGCGCGCGACCGCGGCCACCGAGTTGGTCGTCCCGAAATCGAGGCCGAGCGAGAAGGGGGGATGCGGCATGGGCGCACGCCGCTACACGCCCGCGCGGCATCGGAAAAGCCATTGTGCGAACGCCAGTGCGGGAAAGCACGCGGAGCGCGCGCATATCTTCGCTTGCGCGGTGGCAGCGCTGTCAAATATGCCATGCCCGCCGCGGCACTTGTCGCGGTGGGGGAAAGCGATGTCCGGACGGCCGACAATCAAGGAAGTCTCGAAGATTGCGGGGGTCTCTTTCAAGACCGTCTCGCGCGTCCTCAACAATGAAAAGCATGTCAGCGAAGAGACGCGACGTCGAGTCGAGGAAGTCGTAGCACGCCTCAACTTCCGCCCGAGCCACGCCGCGCGCACGCTCGCCGGGCGCCGCTCGTTCCAGGTCGCGTTGCTCTATGACAATCCCAGCCCTTATTATGTCTATCACGTTCAGATGGGCGCACAGCAGCGCTGCAGCGAACTGGGCTTCCGGTTGCTGCTCCAGCCGGTCGACAGCCAGGCCGACGACCTGATCTCCAACGTTCTCGCGCTGATCGACGAGACGCATCTCGACGGACTGATCCTCTCGCCGCCGGTGACCGAGGCGGTCGGGCTGATCGACGAACTCGATCGGCGCGGGCTGCCCTACGTCCGGATCGCGCCGGGCATCCGCAAAGGGGCGGGGATGGCGGCATCGATGGACGATGTCGCCGCGGCGCGGGAGGTCACCCGGCATCTGATCGATCTCGGCCATCGCTCGATCGCCTTTCTGCGGGGGCCGGAGAGCCACGTATCCTCGTCGGATCGACTCCAGGGCTATCGCGACGAACTGGCGGCACATGGCATCGCCTTCGATCCCGAACTGGTCGTCGGGGGGGATTACAGCTTCAATTCGGGCTGCGAGGCGGCGCGCACCCTGCTGGCGCGGACGCCGCGGCCCACGGCGATCTTCGCGGGCAATGACGACATGGCGGCGGGAGTGCTCGCCGTGGCGCACGAGGCGGATATCGCCGTGCCCGACGCGCTGTCGATCGTCGGCTTCGACGATTCGGATCTGGCCAAGGCGGTCTGGCCGCCGCTTACCACGATGCGCCAGCCGGTGCGCGAACTGGCCTATGCCGCGGCCGGCCTGATGCTCGCGCCGGGCGCCGAGCCCCAGGTCACGCTCGGCCATGAGCTGAAGATCCGCTCGTCGACCGGCCCCGCGCCGCGCTGAACAAAATTGCTGTCCCGCCACAGGACGCCGTTAACGTTCCTGCGTGCTGGCAAATCCGGTAAACAATCCGTTAACTGGCGCGATGCAACGCCAGGTCAGTCTCGAGGGCCATGCCCGCAACCATCCGTTCCGCAAGCATGTGCGCCGTGCCGTGGCAAAGCAGCGCAAGCTGCGCGACGATAGCGACGTGAAGCTGTTCATGCTCAGCTTCAGCGCCTTCTTCGTCTGCTTCACGACCTTCCTGCTTTAGGCGTCGTCGAGGCTCACCACGCTGTCGAGCTCATGCGCCTTCTCGGCGCGATAGAGCCGCCAGCCGCACCAGGCCGAGATGAAGCACAGCACGAGCACGACCAGGATCGGATCGGCGACTCGCAGCCCCGGGATGTGCGTCACGCCAAGAATGCCGACCGACCCGGCGACCATCGCGCCCGAATTGACGATATTGTTCGCCGCCACGGTGCGCGCCGTCTGCGACTTTTCCACGGTGGTGGTCAGGAAGGCATAGAGCGGCACGACGAACATGCCGCCGGTGATCGCGATCATCCCCAGGTCGAAGAAGATCCGCCACGCGCCGGGCAATGCGGTGAATTCGGTAACTCCCATCAGCGCGCCGTTGCCGGCCGGCCAGAAGGTAGCGGCCAGGTAGAAATCGAGCACGAACAGCGACATCGCCAGCACCGACGCGGGCGCATAGCGCGCCGAGACATGGCCCTTCAGCAGGCGATTGATGATCATCGATCCGATCGCGATGCCGACTGAGAAGATCGCCAGGAAGATGCTGGCCACGTCCTTCTGGGCGTTGAAGACGTTCTTCACGAGCGGGGGGAAGAGCACGCCCAGGATCGCAGCGATCGTCCAGAAAACGCTGATCGCGATGATCGCCAGATAAAGCCGCTTGATGTGCATCGTCGCGGCGATCAGGTGATAGGAAGCGCGGAAGATGTTGTAGTCGATCTTGAGCTTGGTCATCGGCGGCGCGGGCGGTATCTGTAGCGAGGCGAACCAGCCGATCAGCGCGATGACGACCACGCCGATCGCCGCGGCATGCGGGCTGATCAGCCCGCCGGCGATCGTGCCGCACAGGATCGCGATATAGGTGCCCGCCTCGACCATCCCGGTCCCGCCCAGCACGTCGTCCTCGTCCAGATGCTGCGGCAACACCGCATATTTGATCGGCCCGAAAAAGGTCGAGTGGATGCCCATCCCGACCAGCGCGACCATCATCAGGGGCAGGCTCTTGAGGAAGATGCCCGTCGCGCCGACCAGCATGATCAGCACTTCGGCAGCCTTGATGATCCGCATGATCCGCGCCTTGTCGAAACTGTCGGCGAGCTGGCCGGCGAGCGCGGAGAAGAGGAAGAAGGGCAGGATGAAGACGCCGGTGGCGATCGCGCTGAAGCGGGTCTCGTCCTCGACACTGCTGAAGATCTGGTAGGTCGCGAAGAAGACCATCGCATTCTTGAAAAGGTTGTCGTTGAAGGCGCCCAGAAACTGCGTGACGAAGAGAGGCAGGAATCGGCGCCGCCGCATCAATCCGAGCGCACCGATCATGATCCACCAACTCCCATTGGCGGAAACCCCGCCCAACGACGCGCCGCCATAGCCGAGCCGCCGCACCGCCAGCAACGCTTATTCCGCTAAGCCTTTGGGGGTGTTAGAGGGGGCGCCATGCTGACGCTGCCCAATCTCCTGACGCTGTCGCGGATCGTGACGGTCCCTCTGCTCGCCGCCTTCCTGTGGTGGCCCGAATGGCGGCTGGGCTACGGCATCGCCTTCGGCATCTATTGCCTGATGGGCATCACCGATTATTTCGATGGCTATCTGGCGCGGGCGCAGGGGACCGTCTCGAAGCTCGGCGTGTTCCTCGATCCGATCGCCGACAAGATCATGATCGCCGCGGTGATCCTGATGCTGGTCGGCAAGGGGGTGATCTACGACTACCACCTGATCGCCGCGTTGATCATCCTGCTGCGGGAGATCACCGTATCGGGCCTGCGCGAATTCCTTGCCCAGCTCCAGGTGTCGGTCCCCGTGTCGCAGCTCGCCAAGTGGAAGACCGCGCTCCAGCTCGCCGCCTTCGGCGCGCTCATCCTCGGCGGCGCCTTGCCGCAATTCCCTTGGGTCGAGAGCGTGGGGCTTATCGCTTTGTGGGTCGCCGCCGCGCTCACCGCGATCACCGGCTGGGACTATCTGCGCGTCGGCCTGCGCCACATGGACACATGATGGACCTGCTCTATTTCGCCTGGGTGCGCGAGGCGATCGGCACCGGCCAGGAGCAAGTCGATCCGCCCGAGGCGGTGCGCAACGTCGCCGATCTGATCGGCTGGCTCTCCGAACGCAGCCCCGGCCATGCCGAGGCCTTTCGCGAACCCGAACGGCTGCGCGCGGCGATCGACCAGCGGTTCGTGCCGCTCGATGCCTTGCTCGGCGACGCCCGCGAAGTCGCGATCTTCCCCCCGGTGACCGGCGGATGATCCGCGTCTCGATCGACAGCGCGCCGATCGAGCTGGGCATGGAAGTCGCGGCGCTGGAAGAGCGGGGCGCGGGCGGCGTCGCCACCTTCACCGGCGTGGTCCGCGGCGACGATGGAGTCACCGCGCTCGAGCTCGAACACTATCCCGGCATGACCGAGGGCGCCCTGGTCGGGCTCGCCGAGGAAGCGACCGCGCGCTGGGCATTGCTCGGCGTCACGATCGTCCACCGCGTCGGGGAGATGGCGGTCGGCGAGCGGATCGTCTTCGTCGGCGCCGCCGCGCACCATCGCCGCGAGGCGCTCGACGCCTGCGCCTATCTGATCGACCGGCTGAAGACCGACGCGCCCTTCTGGAAGCGCGAACGGCGGGGGGAGGATACTGCCTGGGTCGAGGCGCGACAATCCGACGATGCGGCAGCCGCGCGCTGGGCCTGATCGCTTTTCCCGCATTCAGTCACCAACTTTAATCGCTTTGGTCCAGGCCGGTCCGCGCCTAGCCTGCTCTCAATCAAGATGAGAGGATCGACGATATGGACGATATTTCAAGCGGCAGCCCGCTTAGCGACCCCGCCAAGGAACCAGCCGCCCTCCGCACCCTCCTGGGGCGGGGAAATCGCGATTGGTGGCCCGGCCAGATTTCGCTCGAAATCCTCCACCAGAACGGCTTCGCCTCGCCCAGCCCGTTCGGCGACGAGTTCGATTATGCGCGCGAGTTCAAGACGCTCGACCATGCCGCGGTCAAGCGCGACCTGACTGCGCTGATGACCGACAGCCAGCCCTGGTGGCCCGCGGATTACGGGCATTACGGCCCCTTCTTCATCCGCATGGCCTGGCACAGCGCCGGCACCTATCGCACCGGCGACGGTCGCGGCGGCTCCTCGTCGGGCGGGCAGCGCTTCGCCCCGCTCAACAGCTGGCCGGACAATGCGAATCTCGACAAGGCGCGCCGCCTGCTCTGGCCGATCAAGCAGAAATATGGCCGCAAGCTCAGCTGGGCCGATCTGATGATCATGGCCGGCAACGTCGCGATCGAATCGATGGGCGGGCCGATCTTCGGCTTCGGCGGCGGCCGCGTCGACGTGTGGGAGCCGCAGAAGGACATTTACTGGGGCACCGAGGAAGAATGGCTCGGCGAAACCCGCATCCATGAGGAATCGGGAAAGGCGCTCGAAAATCCGCTCGCCGCGATCCAGATGGGCCTCATCTACGTCAATCCCGAGGGGCCGGGCGGCGATCCGAACCCGCTGAAGTCCGCGCGCGACATCCGCGAGACGTTCAGCCGCATGGGCATGAACGACGAAGAGACACTCGCGCTCACCGCCGGCGGGCACACGTTCGGCAAATGCCATGGCGCCGGCGACGCGTCCAAGGTGGGCGCCGAGCCCGAGGGCGCGGACATCGCCCAGCAGGGCCTCGGCTGGACCAGCAGCCATGAGAGCGGCATCGCCGATCACACCATCACCAGCGGGCTCGAAGGTGCCTGGACGCCCACGCCGACGCGCTGGACGATGAACTATTTCCACATGCTGCTCGATTACGAATATGAGCTCGTGAAGAGCCCCGCCGGCGCCAAGCAGTGGCAGCCGATCAATCAGGCCCCGGAGGATATGGCGCCCGGCGCGCACAGCCCCGAGCGGCGGCTGCCGACGATGATGACCACCGCCGACATGGCGTTCAAGATGGACCCCGCCTATCGCGCGATCGCCGAGCGCTTCCGCAACGATCCGGCGGCATTCGCCGACGCCTTTGCCCGCGCCTGGTTCAAGCTCACCCATCGCGACATGGGTCCCAAGGCCCGCTATCTCGGCCCCGAAGTCCCCGCCGAGGACCTGATCTGGCAGGATCCGATCCCGCAGGCCGATTATGCGCCGATCGACGACGCCGACGTGGCGGATCTCAAGCGCCGCCTGCTCGACTCTGGGCTGAGCGTTTCCGAACTGGTGCAGACCGCCTGGGCCTCCGCCGCGACCTTCCGCGGTTCGGACAAGCGCGGCGGCGCCAACGGTGCGCGCATCCGGCTCGCGCCGCAGAAGGATTGGGAGGTCAACCAGCCCGAACAGCTCGCCCGCGTGCTGGGCGTGCTCGAAGGGATCAAGGCCGATTTCGACGGCGCTGGATCGGGCAGGAAGGTGTCGATCGCCGACCTGATCGTGCTCGGCGGCTCGGCGGCGATCGAGAAGGCCGCACGGGACGCCGGCCATGACGTGAAGGTCCCCTTCGTCCCCGGCCGCACCGACGCCACGCAGGAGCAAACCGATATCGACAGCTTCGACGTGCTCGAACCGCGCGCCGACGGCTTCCGCAACTATCTGGAAGTCGCGTTCAGCGTGCCGACCGAGGAATTGCTCGTCGATCGCTCGCAACTGCTCCAGCTCAGCGGCCCTGAGATGACCGTCCTGGTCGGCGGGCTGCGCGTGCTCGGCGCCAATCATGGCGGCTCGAAGCATGGCGTCTTCACGGATCGCGTGGGGCTCCTCACCAACGACTTCTTCGTCAACCTGCTCGATATGGGCACGGCGTGGAAGCAGGTGGACGAGCATGCCGACGACGTCTTCGTCGGCACCGATCGCGCAACCGATCAGCAGAAGTGGACCGCGACCCGCACCGATCTGGTGTTCGGCTCCAACTCGCAGCTGCGCGCGATTTCGGAAGTCTATGCCTCGGCCGATTCGGCCAAGAAGTTCGTCGACGATTTCGTGATCGCTTGGGTGAAGGTGATGAACAACGATCGCTTCGATCTGGCCGATCCCGAACTGCATGCGCCGGAGGAGGCGGCCTAAGACGCCAGATTGCGGAGCCGGGGTGTGCTTCAGGCGGTCCCCGCCAGCACCCCGGCCATCAATCGGAAGTCCCGCTCGCGCGGGCTCGCCTTGCGCCATACCAAGGCGATGCGGCGGCTGGCATTCGCCGCATCCAGCGGCCGCGCGGTGACCCGCGTATTCTCCAATATCCCCGCGTCGATCGCCATTTGCGGCAGCATCGTCACGCCCAGGCCGTTGTCGACCATCTGCACCATCGTGTGGAGCGACGTCCCCAGCATCGTCGCCTCGGCGCGCAGCTCGGGGCGGTTGCAGGCGGCCAGCGCATGGTCCTTCAGACAATGCCCGTCCTCGAGCATGAGCAGTCTGGTCTCGTCGATATCGGCGGGGCGGATCGAGGGGGTCGGGTCCATCTCGCCTTCGGGAAAGGCGACGTACAGCCGATCGTCGAACAGCGCTTCGCTCTCCACCTCGCCGCAGGCGAAGGGGAGGGCCAGCAGCACGCAATCGGTGCGGCCATGCTGGAGCGCCTCGCAGGCCTGGCCGCTGGTCTCCTCGCGCAGATACAGCTTGAGGTCGGGATAGTCCTTGCGCAGCCGCGGCAGGATGCGCGGGAGCAGGAACGGCGCGATCGTCGGGATCACGCTCATCCGCATCTCGCCCGAGAGCGGGCGGCCGGCGGCACGGGCGAGGTCGCCCAGCTCATCCGCCTCGCGCAGCACGCGACGCGCTTTATCGACGATCCGCTCGCCCAGCGGGGTGAAGCGGACCACGCGCCGGGTACGCTCGACCAGCACGACCCCGATCAGTGTCTCCAGCTCGCGGATGCCCGCCGACAGCGTCGATTGGGTAACGAAGGTCGCCTCCGCCGCGCGCCCGAAATGGCCCGAATCGTGGAGCGCGACCAGATATTGGAGCTGTTTGAGCGTCGGCAGATAGGTCGCGGCCAGTGATCGTCTCCGTCGATTGCGTTGACGATATAGAGTGACGCGGGCGATCACGCAAACTCCCCTCCCTGAAAGGGAGGGGCTGGGGGTGGGTGGCGTGCTCGCGAGACTGCGCCCATATTCCTGGCCTTATGTATCGCCAGGACGCGACCCACCCCTCAATCCCCTCCCTGAGAGGGAGGGGAAGCACTCAGGCCGCCGCTTCGACCAGTTCCTCGGACGGCAGTCGGATCAGATAGTCGAACGCCGAGAGCGCCGCGTTCGAACCCGCGCCCATCGCCACCACGATCTGCTTGTACGGCACCGTCGTGGCGTCGCCCGCCGCGAAGATGCCCGGCCGCGAGGTTTCGCCGCGCGCGTCGATCTCGATCTCGCCGCGCGGGGTCATGCCGACGGCGTCGCGCAGCCATTCGGTGTTCGGCACCAGCCCGATCTGGACGAAGATGCCTTCCAGCGCGACGTCATGCTCGGTGCCGCTGTTGCGGTCCTTATAGACCAGCCCGGTCACCCGCTCGCCGTCGCCCTGAACTTCGGTGGTCAGCGCCGAGGTGATCACCTTGACGTTGGGCAGGCTCGCCAGCTTGCGCTGGAGCACCGCGTCGGCGCGCAAGTCGCTGTCATATTCGATCAGCGTGACATGCGCGACGATGCCTGCGAGATCGATCGCCGCCTCGACGCCCGAATTGCCGCCGCCGATCACCGCGACTCGCTTGCCCTTGTACAAGGGGCCGTCGCAATGCGGGCAATAGGCGACGCCGCGGTTGCGATATTCGTCCTCGCCCGGCACGTTCATGTGCCGCCAGCGCGCGCCGGTGGTGAGGATCACCGTCTTCGCCTTCAGGCTCGCTCCATTTTCGAGCACGACCTCATGCAGCCCGCCCTCGATCCGCGCCGGGATCAGCTTGGCGGCCTTCTGCAGGTTCATGATGTCGACGTCATACTCCTTGACGTGCTGCTCCAGATGCGCGGCCAGCTTGGGACCTTCGGTGTGGGAAACCGACGGGAAATTCTCGATCGCCATCGTATCGAGCACCTGCCCGCCGAAGCGCTCGGCGGCGATGCCGGTGCGGATGCCCTTGCGCGCGGTGTAGATGGCCGCCGCCGCGCCGGCGGGCCCGCCGCCGATCACCAGCACGTCGAACGGATCCTTCTTCGCGATCTTCGCGGCGGCCTTGGCCTCGGCGCCGCTGTCGATCCTGGCGACGATCTGCTCCAGCTCCATCCGGCCCTGGCCGAACGTCTCGCCGTTGAGGAAGACGGTGGGGACCGCCATGATCTTGCGGCTGTCGACTTCGTCCTTGAACAGGGCGCCGTCGATCGCGGTATGCTTGATCCGCGGATTAAGCACCGACATCAGGTTCAGCGCCTGCACCACGTCGGGGCAATTCTGGCAGGAGAGCGAGAAATAAGTCTCGAACTCATAATCGCCGTCCAGCTCCTTGACCTGTTCGATCAATTCCTGCGCGGCCTTGGACGGATGCCCGCCGACCTGGAGCAGCGCCAGCACCAGCGAGGTGAATTCATGCCCCATCGGAAGCCCGGCGAAGCGCACGCCGATGTCGGTGCCCGCACGGCGGATCATGAAGCTGGGCTTGCGCTTGTCGTCGGCGGTGATGAGCGTCACCTTATCCGACAGCGCGGCGATTTCGTTCAGTAATTCACCCAGCTCGCGCGACTTGGCGTCGTCACCCTGCGAGGCGACGAGCTCGATCGGCTCGCGGATGTTCACGAGATAGGTTTTGAGCTGCTGCGTCAGAGTGGCGTCGAGCATGGGGTAAACTCCTAAGTCAGATACAGAACGGCCCGGGGCGGAAAGGGAGTTCCACCCCGGGCCGCATGCGGCGCCCCCACAAGAGGGGGAGGGGGGAGGCGCCGTAGCTCTTGGCGCCTTAGATCTTGCCGACGAGATCGAGCGAGGGAGCGAGCGTCTCTTCGCCCTCTTCCCACTTCGCAGGGCAGACTTCGCCCGGATGCGCGGCGATATATTGCGCTGCCTTGATCTTGCGCAGAAGCTCGGTCGCGTTGCGGCCGACGCCCTCGGAGGTGATTTCCATCAGTTGGATCACGCCGTCGGGGTCGACCACGAAGGTGCCGCGATCGGCCAGGCCCTGGCCCTCACGCAGCACGTCGAAATTGGTCGACAGCACGTGGTTCTGGTCGCCCAGCATGAAATAATTGATCTTGCCGATGGCGGGCGAGGTGTCGTGCCATGCCTTGTGGCTGAAATGGGTGTCGGTCGAGACCGAATAGACTTCCACGCCCATCTTCTGGAGCTGCGGATAGATGTCGGCCAGATCCTCGAGTTCGGTCGGGCAGACGAAGGTGAAGTCTGCCGGATAGAAGAAGAAAACGGCCCATTTGCCCTTCACGTCGCCATCGCTGACCTGGACGAACTTGCCTTCCTTGTAAGCCTGGGTCGTGAAGGGTTTGATCGAGCTTCCGATGAGCGCCATGCGATAATTCTCCGAGCGGGTTGTTGTTCGAAGCCCGGATATAGGTGCGATATGCTGCATCGCAAAACGAGAAGCTCCGTTCTTGCTGATCGATTCAATCACTCAATATGACGGTTGTAATCAAATTTTCCTGGCAATCCGTGCGTCCGGAGTCAGCGCCGGCTCGGTACGCGCGCCTCGAACGCCTCGATGCGGGCGTTGAGGCAGATCTCGGCCAACAGGCGTTGCCGATTGCCGTCGCGGATGCAGGACGCGACCATGTCGCACAGCATGCGGTCCACCTTATTGTCTCCGCTCGACCGTTCGACGATGCATTTCCCCAGACGGTTCCCGCGCGCCGAATAAGCGACGAGCGCCCGACGCAGCTTGCGGCCGATCACGACGATCTCGTCGTCGGTCAGCGTCGGTACGGCGGATTGCGGCTGGAGAAGCGGCATCGATGACGCCGGCGATGCCAGGAGTGCAGCGGCGAGCGCCATGGCAGGCGCCAGCCGCTTGCGCATCCGAGTCAACGAGTGATCCGATCATAGAGCGCGTCAGGCATGCGTCGCCTTTCGCACTGCAGCAAGCTCAGCCGATCGCCCGATACAGCCCATAAAGGCTGGTCAGGGTCAGCACCACGCCGACCAGGAACATCAGTCGGGTGGCCGGAACCCGCTTGGCGAGCAGCGCCCCGAACGGGGCCGCAATCACGCCGCCGATCAACAGGCCGACGGTCGCGACGGTGAAAGCCTCCCAGCCCAATTGGGTAATGAACGTCGCCGAGATCGTCGTCGTCAGGAAGAACTCGGCGGTGTTGACGGTGCCGATCGTGGTGCGCGGGCTCGATCCCTGGACAAGCAGGTTCGACGTTACCACCGGCCCCCAGCCGCCGCCGCCTGCCGCATCGAGAAAACCGCCGATCAGCCCGAGCGGCTCGACGATCTTCGGCGAACGCTCGACTGGGGTAGGGTGCGTGCTGCGCCACAACAGGTACAGGCCGATTGCCGTCAGATAGGCCAGGATGAACGGCTTCGCGACGTCGGCATGGATATTCGACAGCACATAGGCGCCCAGAACGCCGCCGATCACGCCGGGGATCATCAGCCGGAAGAACAGCTTCCAGTTCACATTCTTGTGGATCGCATGGCTGATGCCAGAGACCGCGGTGGTGAACGATTCCACCGTATGCACCCCCGCCGATGCCGCCGCGGGCGGCACGCCCAGGCTCAGCAGCAAAGTGTTGGAGATCACGCCGAACGCCATCCCCAGCGCCCCGTCGACCATCTGTGCGGCAAAGCCCACCGCGATGAACGGAAGCAGCGCCGTGATGTCGAGCCCGAAGATCATCCACGTCCCTTTTAGCGCCCAATCGAGCCGATGAGATGCCCGCCGCTCCGAACGCCTACAAGATACATAGTGTTTAGCCCGAACAAGCCCGCGCCGGGGTGTTCTGGAAATCGGGCGGGAAACGCACTAGATTGATCCGTCAAAGGGAAAGCGGCCATGTTCCAGAAGCTGACGGGATATCTCGATTCGATCCGCGCCCGCGATCCGGCGCCGCGAAGCCGCGCCGAAATCCTGCTCTATCCCGGCGTCTGGGCGCTCGCTTATCATCGGGTCGCGCACCGGCTGTTCCGCAATCGTCGGTATTTCGCGGCCAGGCTGGTCAATCATTGGTCGCGCTGGATGACTGCGATCGATATCCATCCCGGCGCGACGATCGGCCGCAATTTCTTCATCGATCACGGCTTCGTGGTGATCGGCGAGACCGCCGAGATCGGCGACAATGTCACCATCTACCAATGCGTCACGCTGGGCGGCACCAGCCCGGACAATGGCGTGGCCGGCAAGCGTCATCCGACCCTGCTGGACGGCGTGATCATCGGTTCGGGCGCGCAGGTGCTCGGACCGGTGACGCTCGGCGAGCGCTCGCGGATCGGCGCCAACGCGGTCGTCACGCGCGATGTGCCCGAGGGCGCGGTGATGGTCGGCATTCCCGCCCGCTCGACCCTGCTCAATGCCGAAACCTGGCAAAAGGATTTCGTGCCCTACGGCACGCCGTGCAGCGAAATCTTCGATCCCGCCACCCAGAAGCTGGAACTGATGCGCTGCGAGCTCGAGACGCTGCGCAAGCGGCTCGATGCGATGATCGAGGCGCGCGCAGCCGACGACGACACCGAACGACGCGGACGCGCATAACCGTCGATGGGAACCGTAACCCCGCTGCCGCTCGGTCGCCCGACCCAGGTCGGCTATGATCGCGTCGAGCTCAATCGCATTCTCGATCTGTACGGCCGGATGGTCGCCGCGGGGCACTGGCGCGATTATGCGATCCAGCTCGATGCAGATGCGGCGATCTTCGCCGCCTTCCGCCGCGCCGCGGAGCGTCCCGAATATCGCATCGAGAAGCGGCCGGCGCTGCGCAATCGCCAGGGTATGTGGGCGCTGGTCAACGAATCGGGCGCGGTGCTCAAGCGCGGGCATGATCTCGGCCCCGTCCTGGCCCCGATCGAGCGCCGCCTGATGAAGCTGGTCAGCGGCTGAACGGAAAAGAGCCCGGGGGTCACCCCCCGAGCCCTTATCTCTTCATGCCACGGCGAGCTGCTGTGTCGGCGGAAGGCGCCCCTCGAGTCCGCCGAGGAGACCCACCACGCTGCGCCGCATCGGCTGCCAGAAGGCGGAAAGCGTCAGCAATGCCGATCCGATCACCAGCGCAGTCAGCGCCGCGGCCAATTCGACCGCGCCGGTCTGGTTGAACAGGGTGTACATCGCCCACAGCACGTAGACGAGGCTCGACACCAGCAGCGCGCGCCGATCGACCGCAAGCGCTATGGCGGCAAACACCACATAGAGCGCGATCACCACCGCCGCCATCGGTGCGCCGATATCGCCGTCGAAGACTCCCAGCATGTGGAAGATCGGATGCGCGATCAGCGGCGCGGCGACCAGGTGGAGCCAGAAGGCAACGTCCGAGCGCCGAGTCCGCCGCAGCAGGTCCGACATGTCCCAGCGCATCGCCACGACGAACACCAATATGCCCGCGGCGAGCAGGATCGGGTTGATCGCGTCGCGCGAGGCCGGAACGAAGGCCGTGATCGCGCCGATCGCGACCGCCACCAGCGCCATCGCGCCCACCGCCACCGTGATCGGCACCATGAACCGCCGCCAGTGCAGCCAGGCGACGCCCGCAGTCGCCACGCCGACGACAATGCCGATCGTTCCGGCAAGCTGGCGCTGCTGCAAGTCGGTGGTGAGGTTGAGCTGCTCGGCCAGCCATGGCGCGTTCGCGCCGAAGATGGCGCCCAGTCCGACGAAGAAACCGCCGGCAAAGCCGATCAGCAACAGGATGCTGGGGAGCGCCATCCGCCGCTTCGCAGTGAAATATTCGGCGAGCAGCCAGCTGGTGATCGATACCGCGAAGCCGCCGAGCATCGTGGCGATGCCCACCTGGCGCGGACCGGGGTTGGCATCGAGGTCCATCAACTGCGCGCCGATATAGAAGCCGATCCAGCCGACTGCGACCAGAATCAGGATCGCCGCAATCCCGACGAAGATGTCATTGAAGCCGGTCAGCAGTCGAAACGATTCCTCGTCGACCGCGGGCGCCGCCCGCCCGGCGGCAACATGGTTTCGCAGGGCATTGGCCGCGTCGGGGGTCAGTACCCCCGCCTCGACGGCGCTTGTCAGGTCGCTTTCGCTATACATGGCAATCCTCCTTCTGCAGGCGGCGTACCATTAGTGTGTTAGTGAAGCAATACGCTGGGTCACTGCTGCAATTTGCCGAGGATTAGCATCGTCTGCTCGGCCCCGGAATTGGGGACGATCTCGCCTCTGCGATCGACGATCTCCGCCCATTGCGCGGCGACGCTTTCGGGGGTCGGCGCTTGGAGCTTCGCGCCGCGGGTCAGCGTGACATAGGCCGCCTGGACGACGCCGCCGCCGGCACCCACGATCATGTTGGTCGGCGCATCCTCCGAGACCAGGAACAGCGCGGCAGGTGCGACATTCTCGGGCGCAAAGGCGTTGAACGCCGCCTCGGGAAAAATGTCCTCGGTCATCCGCGTGCCGGCTACCGGCGCGAGCGTGTTGACCTTGATCCCGTATTTCGCGCCTTCAAGATAAAGCGTCTTGGTCAGCCCGGCGAGCCCGAGCTTCGCAGCGCCGTAATTGGCCTGCCCGAAGTTGCCGTAGAGCCCGCTGGAGGAAGCGGTCATCAGGATGCGGCCATAGGCCTGGGCGCGCATCGTATCCCACACCGCCTTGGTGACGTTGGCGGACCCGATCAGATGCACGTCGACGACGAACCGGAAATCTTCCGGCTCCATCTTCGCGAAGCTCTTGTCGCGAAGCACGCCGGCATTGTTGATCAAGATGTCGATCCGGCCCCAGCGCGCCTTGGTCTCCTCGACCATCGCGACCATCTGGTCATATTCGGTCACGCTGCCGCCGTTCGAGAAGGCCTGACCGCCGGCGGCAACGATCTCCTCGACCACGTCCAGCGCAGCATCGGAATGGCCGGAGCCGTCGCGCGCGCCGCCCAAGTCGTTGACCACCACTTTGGCCCCGCGCCGCGCAAGTTCGAGCGCATAGGCCCGGCCCAGGCCGCCTCCGGCGCCGGTGACTATGGCGACGCGATTGTCGAAATTGATGGCCATGGAAGCGCTCCCGAATATCAGGAGCGCTTCCTAGACGCTTCTATGCGGGGCTGAACAGCCCGGCGGGCTTTAGCGGCCGCCCGGGTTGCGGCATTGATCGCGCACGGTGCGCGAGCAGACGGGATAGCTCTCCTGTGCCGGCGGAGGAGGCGTTGCGTTGCCGGGCTGGAAGACCACCGTGGTGTTCGGTGCACCCGGGGCAGCGGCCGGCGCGCCGGGCATTGCCATGTCGGGCGTGGTGGCGGGCGTCGTGCTAGTGTCCGGAGTGGTCGTCGTCGTGTCCGGAGTTGTCGTCGTCGTATCCGGGGCGGTCGTGGTCGTGTCAGGCGCCGTCGTGGTGGTCTGCATATCCTGGGTCGGGGGGGTGGTCTGGGGCATATCCTGGGCGACGGCAGTGCCGCCGAATGCGGCCAGAGCGGCCGCCAATGCGATCAGCTTCATCGAGCTTCTCCTAAATCGATCTGGGCGCATCCTGTGCGCCCCGCCAATCAAACGCCGGGGCAGCCCGATAAGCTCCTCAGTTCCCCGTATCCAATGCATAGCCCGCCGAACGTACGGTCCGGATGATGTCGGGCCGATCGCCTTCGTTGATCGCCTTGCGCAGCCGCCGGATATGGACGTCGACGGTGCGCGCCTCGATCTCCGAATCATGCCCCCACACCGCGTCGAGCAGCCGCTCGCGCGAGAAGACCCAGCCGGGATGCTCCAGGAAATGCTTGAGCAGGCGAAACTCGGTCGGCCCCAGCGAGATCACCTGCCCGCCGCGGCGGACCTTGTGGCCCACCGTATCCATTTCGAGATCGGCATAGCTCAGGGACTCGCCCGCCAGTGCGGGCCGCACGCGGCGCAGCACTGCGCCGACACGCGCGACCAGCTCGCGCGGGGAGAAGGGCTTGGTCACATAATCATCGGCGCCCGTCTCGAGCCCGCGAACGCGATCCTCTTCCTCGCCGCGTGCCGTCAGCATGATGATCGGGATGTTCGCGGTTTCGGGCATGCGCCGCAACCGGCGGCAGACTTCGATCCCCGAAAGCCCTTCGACCATCCAGTCGAGCAAAACGATGTCCGGCGTCGCCTCCTTGGCGAGCAGCAAGGCTTCCTCGCCGTCGGGGGTGTGCTTGACCTCATAATCCTCGCGCTTGAAATGCCAGGCGACGAGTTCGGCGATTGCAGGGTCGTCCTCGACCAGCAGCATCTTCACGCGGGCCATGGGGTTCTTCAATTCCCGCTCGGTTCGCCGACATCGCGGTCGGCAAGATAATGTCCGGTCGCCGCGAAATAGACCATTTCGGCGACGTTGGTGGCATGGTCGCCGATCCGCTCGATATTCTTGGCGACGAACAGGAGATGCGCGACCTGGCTGATCGTGCGCGGATTCTCGACCATGAAGGTCACCAGCGTCCGGAAGATGCTGTCGTAGAAATCGTCGAGCGCATTGTCGCGTTCCACCACTTCCACTGCAGTCTCGGCATCGCGCGCCGAGAAAGCGTCGAGCACGTCATGCACCATATCGCTGGCGAGCTGCGCCATTGCGGGGAGCAGCGAGATCGCCTCGATCCGCTCGCGTCCTTCGGTGTGGATCAGCGGCACGCGCTTGGCGATGTTCTTGGCATAGTCGCCGATCCGCTCGACCACCGCGGCGATCTTGAGCGCGGCGATCACTTCGCGCAGATCGTCGGCCATCGGCGCGCGCAATGCGATCACCCGGACGACCAGCTTCTCGATCTCCGCCTCGATCGCGTCGATCGCCTTGTCCTTGCGGCGCACCTGCAGCGCCAGCTCGGTATCGCCGCGCTGGAGCGCCTTCATCGCGTCGTGGATCGCCTGTTCGGCCAGCCCGCCCATCTGCGAAATCAGCGCGCGCAGCTGGCTGATGTCCTGGTCGAATGCCTTGACCGTATGTTCCTGACCTGTGGCCATCAGGGTTTAAACTCCAGTAGAATGAGGTCGAGACGGAGCGGATTTTCGCGCCAGGCTAGGATCGAGGAGGGAGCCATGGGTTTCCATGGTGAGCGACGAGAGACGACGCCTGGCGCGAAAAGCCGCCCGCCGCTTCGCGGTTGCCCATGAAAGCCCGCCGAGCTGCGTCGCTTGCTTGCGCGTAGCTCTGCTACGCGACTGCGCTGCGCTTCTTGTCGGCGGGCTTTCATGGGCAATCTCGATCCTCATTCTACTGGAGTTTAAACCCTCATCCGTACCTTCCGGTGATATAGTCCTTGGTCTGCGTCTCACGGGGCGTGGTGAAGATCTGGTCGGTATCGCCATACTCCACCAGATGGCCCAGGTGAAAGAAGGCGGTGCGCTGCGATACGCGCGCGGCCTGCTGCATGTTGTGCGTGACGATCACGATCGCATAGCGGCCGCGCAATTCGTGGATCAGTTCCTCGATCTTGGCGGTGGCGATGGGATCGAGCGCGGAAGCCGGCTCGTCCATCAGGATGACTTCGGGATCGACCGCGATGGCCCGCGCGATGCACAGCCGCTGCTGCTGCCCGCCCGAAAGCGCGGTGCCGCTGTCCTGCAGCCGGTCCTTCACTTCTTCCCAGAGCCCGGCGCGCTTGAGCGAGCGCTCGACGATCGCCTCAAGGTCGCTCTTCGATCCGGCAAGTCCGTGGATGCGCGGCCCATAAGCGACATTCTCGAAGATCGACTTGGGGAAGGGGTTGGGCTTCTGGAACACCATGCCGACCCGGGCGCGCAATTGGACCACGTCCATCGACGGCGCATAGATATTCTGCCCGTCCAGCGTGATGTCGCCCTCGACGCGGGCGCTGGCGATCGTGTCGTTCATCCGGTTGAGCGTACGCAGGAAGGTCGACTTGCCGCAGCCGGAGGGGCCGATGAACGCAGTCACCTTGTCCATGTCGACGTCGATCGAGACATTCTTCACTGCCTGCTTGTCGCCATAAAAGACGCTGACGTCGCGGGCCGACATTTTATGGATCGTTTCGGTCATCACCAGCGGGTCTCGAATTTGTTGCGGAGGTAGATGGCGATCCCGTTCATTGCGAGCAGGAACACCAATAGCACGATGATCGCCGCGCTGGTCTTCTCGACGAAGCCGCGGCTCACTTGATCCGACCACAGGAAGATCTGCACCGGCAGCACGGTCGCGGGATCGAAGAGCCCGCCCGGCGGGGTGACGATGAAGGCGCGCATCCCGATCAGCAGCAGCGGCGCGGTCTCGCCCAGCGCACGCGCCATGCCGATGATCGTGCCTGTCAGGATGCCGGGCAGCGCGATCGGCAATACGTGGTGGAACACTACCTGGATGCGGCTCGCGCCGATGCCGAGCGCGGCATCGCGGATCGACGGCGGCACCGATTTGATCGCGTTGCGCCCGGCGATGACGATCACCGGCATCACCATCAGCGCCAGCGTCATGCCGCCGACCAGCGGCGCCGAGCGCGGCAGATGCATGAAGTTCAGGAACATCGCGAGGCCGAGCAGGCCGAAGATGATCGAGGGCACCGCGGCCAGATTGTTGATCGAAACCTCGATCAGGTCGGTCCAGCGGTTCTTGGGGGCATATTCCTCGAGATAGATGGCCGAGCAGACGCCGACCGGGAAGGCGATCAGCAGCGTCACGAACATCGTCAGCAGCGAACCCTTGAGCGCGCCCCAGATGCCCACGCCGGTGGGATCGGTCGCGTCCGATCCGGTCAGGAACTCGGCGTTGAAGCCCTGCACCAGCACGCCCTGATCACGCAGCTTCGCCGCCACGCGGGCAATTTCCGGATCGTTGCCGTCGCCCTTGGCCGCCAGCGCGATCGGGGAGGAGGCCGCAACGTGGATCGTCGCCCGTCCAGCCAGCAGGGCGGGATCGTCCTTCAGCGCGTCGCGCACCTGCACCCAGGCGTTTTCGGAGATATAGTCGGTGCCTTCGGGGCCATAAGCGGCCACCGCGGCGTTCTCGACTGCGTCCTGCAGTCCCGCGCTGGCCAGCGCCAAGTCGGCACCCTCGGCGCGCAACTGGTCGGGCGTTACCTCCAGCGCGGCCGCCTTGAAGTCGATCGGCAGCGCCAGCTCGGCGCGCTGGAAGCCGCCAATGCCCTGCCACAGCATCGTGATCAGCAGGAAGGCGAGGAAGCCCGCCGAGCCGACCACCGCCGCCAGCCCCCACATCCGGAAGCGCCGCTCCCTGCGGTAGCGCGATCGGATGCGCTTCTGCATCGAATCGGTGGTCCAGCCGGTCGGGGCGGCTGCGGCAGGCTCCTCCGCACTGGTCGGCAGCTGCGGGACGAGGGTCTCACTCATAAGCTTCGCGATACTTCTTCACGACGCGCAGGGCGACGATGTTGAGGAGCAGGGTGATCATGAACAAGGTCAGCCCCAAGGCGAACGCCGCGAGCGTCTTGGGGCTGTCGAACGCGGTCTCGCCGGTCAGCAGGTCGACGATCTGCTTGGTGACGGTGGTCGCGCCTTCGAACGGGTTGAGCGTGATGTTGGCGGCGCCCGATGCGGCCATCACCACGATCATCGTCTCGCCGATCGCCCGGCTCACCGCGAGCAGCACGCCCGCGACCACGCCGGGCAAAGCGGCGGGGATCAGTACGCGCGAGATCGTCTCGCTGGTCGTCGCGCCCATCGCCAGCGATCCGTCGCGCATCGCGGTGGGGACGGCAGCGATCGAATCGTCGGCCATCGACGAGACGAACGGGATGATCATGATCCCCATCACGATCCCGGCCGAAAGCGCGCTCTCCGAAGAGGCGAAGGTGAAGCCGAGCGACACCGCGAAGTCGCGGATCAGCGGCCCCACCGTCAGCGCGGCGAAATAGCCATAGACCACGGTCGGCACGCCCGCGAGCATCTCGAGCGTCGGCTTCATCCAGGCGCGGAAGGTGCGCGGCGCATATTGGGTGAGGTAGATCGCGCTCATCAGCCCGAACGGGATCGCGATGATCATGGCGATCACCGCGCCGATGAAGAAGGTGCCCCAGAAAAGCGGCAGCGCGCCCAGATTGGCCCCCGGATCGTCGGCGCGGATCACCTGCGGGCTCCAGTTGAGCCCGAACAGGAAATCGGTGATCGGCACGATCCGGAAGAAGCGGACGCTCTCGAAGATCAGCGACAGGAAGATGCCGAGCGTGGTGAGGATCGCGATCAGCGACGCGATCAGCAGCAGCAGCATCAGCGCGCGTTCGAACTTGGTCCGCGCCCGGAAATCGGGCTTCACCCGCGTGAACGCCCAGGCGCCGAACGCGAAGGCCAGGATCAGGGCGATCAGCGCGCCGATCCAGCTGTAGCGCGAGATCGCCGCGGCATAAGTCGGCGCAAGTTGCTCGGAAAGCGGGTAGAAAGCGCCATAGCTGCGCCCCTCGGCAATACTGCGCGCCTCGTTCAAAATCGTCTCGCGCTCGAAGCCGAAGCCGGGAAGCTGCGCCGCGGCGGGGGTCTGGAGCGCCGCTTCGGTCACCAGCCCGGGGCTGATGTTCCACCAGATGGCGACAAACAGTAAAGCGGGCACCACCGCCCAGGTGGCGACATACCAACCATGTTGCCCCGGCAGGCTGTGCAGGCTGCGCGCGGGCAGGGCATGCGCCATTCGCGACGCGCGCGCCCGCGCGCTCAGCCACGCGACCAGGCCGAGCCCGAAGATCAGGAAGAGGAGCGCGTAGAGATTCACTGGCCGCCGCCGCGTGCTTGGTCGGCGCGAAGGAAGGAAAGGATCACTTCAGATCGCTCCCCTGCATCACCCGGCCCTGCTCGATCGTCGCGGTCGCCTTGGCCCGATCCGCGTCGGACGAGGCGATCATGCCGCGCTTGGTAAGCGGGCCATCCGAATTCCACATCTTGCTATATTGCGTCAGGAATTCGGTTATTCCCGGCACCGCCTTCAGATGCTGCTTCTTCACATAGACGAACAGCGGCCGCGCTCCCGGATATTGGCCCGAAGAGATGGTGGCATAGGTCGGCTCGACGTCATTGAAGGGCACGCCGCGCAGGCGCCCGCCATTTTCCTCGAGATAGGAATAGCCGAACACCCCGATCGCATTGGGATTCGCGGCCAGCTTCTGGACGATCAGATTGTCGTTCTCGCCCGAATCGACATAGGCGCCGTCCTCGCGGATGCGGGTGCACAGGTCGGCGGCGCGATCCTTGTCGGTCTTCTCGAATTGCTTGACCTCGGGATAGGCCGCTTCGCAGCCCGGATGCATGATCAGCTCATGCAGCGAATCGCGCGTGCCGCTGGTCGCGGGCGGCCCCATCACGGTGATCGGCACCGCGGGCAGCGCCGGATTGATCTCCGACCACAATTTGGCGGTGTTGGGCTTGCCCATCGGGTTGGCCGCCAGCGCGCGATAGGCCTCGGCCAGCGTCAGCCTGATCTTGGGACCATTGACCGATTCGGCGAAGGCGATGCCGTCCATGCCCACCTGCACCTCCAGGATATCGGTGACGCCGTTGCGCTGGCACAGCTCGAATTCGCTGGGCGTCATCCGGCGCGAGGCGTTGGTCATGTCCGGATGCTGCGGGCCGACGCCCGCGCAAAACAGGCGCATGCCGCCACCGGTGCCGGTCGATTCGATCACCGGCGCCTTGAAGCTCGATCCGTTGACGAACTGCTCGGCTACTGCGGTTGTGAAGGGATAGACGGTGGAGGATCCGACGATCTTGATCTGGTCCCGCGACGCCTGACCGCCCCCTCCGCCGCAGGCGGACAGAGCGAGCGCGGAAAGCGCGATCATCGGGGTGCAACGCATGGAGTAATCCCTCGGCCGGTCGGCGACTCGCAGGGGCCGGCCGGCCCCTTCGCGCCAGCCTCTGTTTCAGTTGCATTACGTCATGATGACAGCGTGCCCGTGGGAAGCAGAATCGTTACGCTGGTGCCCACCCCGACCGTGCTCGCGATATCGAGCCGTCCGCGATGCCGTTCGATGATATGCTTGACGATGGCCAGGCCCAGCCCGGTGCCGCCCGCCTGGCGGCTGCGCCCCGAATCGACTCGATAGAAGCGCTCGGTGAGCCGCGGCAGATGCTGCGCCGGAATGCCCTCGCCCTCGTCGGTGACCGTCAGCCGCACCATCGCTTCGCCTTCGGGCGCGAGCGAGATCGTGACCGGGGTCGCGTCGCGGCCATATTTCATCGCATTGCCGATCACATTGTGGAGCAATTGGCTGAGCTGGCTGGCGTCGCCGCGCACGGGCTGGACGTCGGCGATCCGGCGCACCAGGTCGGCGGAGCGCGGGCTGCTCGAAAGCTCGGCGGTCACCTGCTCGATCAGCGTGCCCAGCTCGACCTTGTCGCTCGGCGCGCGATATTTCTCGGCCTCGATCCGGCTGAGCGAAATCAGATCGTCCACCAATCGCTGCATCCGCCGCGCCTCGCCGAACATGATCTTCAGGAAACGCTCGCGCGTCGCGGGATCGTCGCCGGCTTCCTCGCGCAGCGTCTCGATATAGCCGAGCAGCGAGGCGAGCGGCGTGCGCAGCTCGTGGCTGGCATTGGCCACGAAATCGACTCGCATCCGCTCCGCGGCATAGCTGCCGGTGCGATCGAAAAGATGAACGATCCGCCGCCCGTCGGGCAGCGCCTGCACGCGCATCTCCCAGCGCTGATCGCGATTGCCCAGGCCGACCAGGTGGATCGGTGCACCGGGAACACCGTCATCGGGGTTCGACAAGCGCTCGGCGGCGGCCGGGTGGCGGATCGCCACGCGGACGTCCTCACCCAGGATATGCTCGCCCAGCAATTGCCGCGCCCCGCGGTTCGCGGCCTCGACCCGGTTCTGCCCGATTACCAGCAGCGGCTCGGCAACCGCATCGATCACCTCTTCGATGCCGATATCGCTGCCGGTCGCGGCGGTCGGGGCGGGGGAGGGGGCCGCATCGCCGCCGCCGCCCGCGATCATCGCAGCGATCCCGGCACCGACCAGCACGACCAGGCTCGCCTCGATGTCGCTGGTGATCAGGTAGCAGGTCAGCGCCGCCAGCGCCGCCACGATCAGTGCCAAAAAGGAACGCAAGCCGAAGAATGAAGACATGTGCATCCATCTACCAGCGATTTACGATTGCGAAAGGCGCGCGGGCGCAGGATGAGGCATTATGGGTGACGAGACCAAAATTCCGGCGGCAACGCGCCGTGCCTTGATGCTGGGCGCGGCAAGCGCCTCGGCGATCGTTTCGATCCGCCCGGCACTCGCACAGACCAGTGCGTCCGTCCTGAGCTGCGAGATTCCCGTCCCCGATCCGGCACGCGCCGGCAATTATATCGCGGCGGACGGCTCGCTGGTGCCCGCCGGCACCAAGGGCGCCTATCCGCCCCCCGGAATCTCCTACAAGGCCGAGGATGTGAAGAGGGCGCTGGCGGGCGGCACCTTGCCGGGCACCGATTATGAGCGCAGCCGGGCCTACACCAATTATATCCGCCGCCTGCAATCGGGCACCAGCGGCTTCACCTGCTTCGCCTCGCTGCAGATGCCGCGCTGATCCAATCCGTCGTTCGCCACGCGGGGAGGGGCAGGCCATGATCCGATACCATGCCGCCCCCGCCGCAACGCTGCGCATCGTCCCGCTCGATGCGCTGACGCTGATCTTCCACCGCGCATCCGGCATCACGCATGTCGTCGATTCGCCGGTCCCCGAAATCCTCGAAGCGCTGGGCGATGAAGCGCTGACCAGCGAGAGCCTGCTCCAGCGGCTCGCGGATCGCTTCGATCTGGTAGACGCCGATCCCTTGTCGCTCGCGGTGCGGCTCGACGAACTCGTCGCCGCCGGACTGGTGGAACGCCGATGCGCCACGTAACCGGCCTCCGCATCGGCCCGATCGGCTTCCGCATCGGCTGCGACTGGCGCGCGCCGATCGCCGCGCTCGACGATCTCTACGCGGAGTATCCCAAGCCCCAGGACGACATCCCCGATTTCAACGTCCACCTCTTCGCCGCGCGCCCGTGGCGGCTGCTGCTGCGCCCTTCGGTGCATATCGGCGGCGATTTCGTGATCCCCGATGCCGCCCCGCTGCCGCTGGCGCAGGGGCTGCTCGCAGCCGAAATGGGGATGAACCTCCAGATGGCGCTCGGCCAGCGCCGCTATCTGCTGCTCCACGCCTCGGCAGTCGAGCGCGACGGCAAGGCGCTGCTGATGACCGGCGCCTCGGGCGCGGGCAAATCGACGCTGGCAGCGCTGCTGATGGCGCAGGGCTGGCGGCTGATGGGCGACGAGTTCGCGCTGCTCGATCCCGCCACCGGCCTGATCCACGGCTTCCCCCGCCTGATCAGCCTGAAGAACGAAGCGGTTGGCGTGCTCGAACAGGCGCTCCCCAAGGCGCGCTTCGGCCCCCGGCTGGAGGGCACGCCCAAGGGACTCATCCGCCATCTGGTACCCGACGCCCGCGCGATCGCCGCAATGGACGCCCCCGCGCGGCCGGCGCTGATCCTGTTTCCCAATTTCGGCTTCGAAAGCGCCGAGCGCGAGGTCATGCCGAGCGAAACCTTCGTCCGCCTGACCCAGGCCTCGACCAACTATGTCACGCTCGCCGAGCCCGGCTTCGAGGGGCTGACGACGCTCGTCCGCACCGTTCCGGCCCGCGCGCTCGACTATCCCGACACCAAGACCGCGCTCGCGCAGGTCGAGCGGCTGTGGGGTAACCTATGACCCAAATCCGTCACCCCCGCGAAGGCGGGGGCCCATCTCCCGGACATGACAGCGGCACCACAGCCGTTGTACGACCGGGCGATTGCAGGAGATGGGCCCCCGCTTTCGCGGGGGTGACGAGGAGGAGCGGCGCATCATGAACGCCGAGATCCTCGTCCAGGCCCTCCGCGACCCCGCCTCGACCGAATCGCTGGACGGCGAAGGCTGGACGGCCCTCCTCGCCATCGCCCGCGCCGAGCAGCTCATCGGCACGCTCGCCCACCGCGTCGCAGGACTGCCCAAACCCGCCGCCGCCGCGCGCATCCTCGAAGACGCGCGCACCGCCGCCGAACAAGGCCGCGCCGCCGCGCTCTGGGAAGCCGAGATGGCCCGCCGCGCGCTTGCGGACAGCGGCATGCCCGTGGTCCTGCTCAAGGGCACCGCCTACGTCGCCGCCGGCCTCTCCGCCGGGGTAGGGCGCGCGATCGGCGATCTCGATATCCTCGTCCCCCGCCCGCGGATCGAGGAAGCCGAAGCGCTGCTACTCGCCGCCGGCTGGGAATGGGTGAAGCCCGACCCCTATGACGACGCATATTATCGCCGCTGGATGCACGAACTCCCCCCGCTGATCCACCGCGACCGCGATCGGATGATCGACGTCCACCATACGATCCTGCCGCTCACTGCACGGATTACGCCCTATCCAGCCCAAATGATGGAGCAGAGTGTCGAGCTAGAGAACGGCCTTCGTATCCTGTGCCCTCAACATATGATCGTACACGCCGCGGCGCACCTGCTCGCGGATGGAGACCTCGCCGGAGGCATGCGCAATCTCTGGGACATCGACCAGCTCTGCCGCGAATTCGCTGATCAGGACGAGCATTTTTACCTCAGCGTTGCTGAGGAGGGTTGGTACCACGGCCTGCAATCGGCCGTCATGCAGGCGCTGCGCCTGTCGCATCAACTCTACGGTACGCCGCTCCAAGAATATTCCAGCCCAATCCGCGTCGATTTCACCCCGCAGCGGTCGGACCCGCTCTACCGCCGTCGCCTGCTCGCCCGCGACGGCTGGGGCCGGCAGAGCCACAAGCTCACCCGCTTCGCCTTCTTCGTGCGCAGCCACTGGATCCGCATGCCCCCGGCGATGCTCGCGCGCCACCTGTGGACCAAATGGCGCAAGGGCCACACGCCCTGACGCGCGCCGCTATGGAATTGGCAAGACTATCATGGCAGGGCGATCCGCGGAGGGGCCAATGACATCGCCAATAGCCGCCGTCATCCTTGCCGCGGGCAAGGGCACGCGGATGAAGTCCGATCTGCACAAGGTGCTGCACCCGATCGCGGGGCGGCCGATGCTGCTGCATCTGATCGACAGCGTCGCCGCGCTCGATCCCGCGCGCACGATCGTCGTGGTCGGGGCTGGCCGCGAACAGGTCGAGAAGGCAGTCCACCCCCACGGCGCCGAGACCGTCGAACAGGTCGAGCAACTCGGCACCGGCCACGCCGTCCGCCAGGCCGAAGCGCCGCTCGCGGGCTGCGAAGGCGACGTCCTGATCCTCTATGGCGACGTTCCTCTGGTCTCCACCGCGACGATGCGCCGCATGCTCGAACGCCTCCACGGCCCCGATGCGCCCGCCGCAGTCGTCCTCGGCTTCCGTCCCGCCGATCCCGCCGCTTATGGCCGAGTCATCGCCGATGGGCAGGGCCACATCATCAAGATGGTCGAGTTCAAGGACGCGACGCCCGACGAACGCGCCGAGACGCTGTGCAATTCCGGCCTGATGGCGGTCCGCGCCGCCGATCTGTTCGCGTTGCTCGCCAAAGTCACCAACGACAATGCCGCGGGCGAATATTATCTGCCCGACATCGTCATGCTCGCCGCCGCCGAGGGCCACCCCTCCGCGGTGATCGAGACGCTGGCCTATGAAGTCACCGGGGTGAACAGCCGCGGTGAGCTCGCCGCGCTCGAAGCCGAATGGCAGCAGGCGCGCCGCATCCGCGCGATGGCCGACGGCGCCACGCTGGTCGCGCCCGAGACGGTTTTCTTTTCGCACGACACCAGGGTCGGCCGCGACGTGGTGATCGAGCCCAACGTGGTCTTCGGCCCCGGCGTCGAGATCGCCGACCGCGTCGATATCCACGCCTTCAGCCACCTCGAAGGGGCCATCGTGATGAGCGGCGCCTCGGTCGGCCCCTATGCCCGCCTGCGCCCCGGATCGGTCCTGGAGCAAGGCTCGAAGGTCGGCAATTTCGTCGAGATGAAGAAGGCAGTGCTCGGCCCCGGCGCCAAGGCCAGCCACCTGACCTATCTCGGCGACGCGAAGGTGGGGGCGGGGGCCAATATCGGCGCGGGGACGATCACCTGCAATTATGACGGCTTCCTGAAATATGGCACCGAGATCGGCCACGGCGCCTTCATCGGCTCGAACAGCGCGCTCGTCGCGCCGGTCAGGATCGGCGACGGCGCGATCGTCGCCGCGGGATCGGTGGTGACGAAGGACGTCGAGGCGAACGCGCTCGGCATCGCCCGCGCCAAGCAGGACGTAAAACCCGGCTGGGCGCGCCGCTTCCGCGAGATCATGTCTGCCAAGAAGGCGGACAAGGCTGGAAAATGATATCGCGGGGTGATATCTAATTGCCATGCGCACGCTGGTCGACATCCCCGAGGACGACATTCGCTGGCTCGATGGCGAGGCCGAGGCACTGGGGAAGTCGCGTGCGGCCATGGTGCGGGAAGCAGTCGCCGCCTATCGCGTCGAGCATAACAAGGATTGGATCGCGCGGGGGGCGGGCTATTGGAAGGATCGCGACGATATCGGCGATGCCGTCGAATATCAGCGTGACATGCGTCGCGACCGCGACGATCCGTGAGTGATCCATTTTTCGATACCAACATCCTGGTCGACTGGCTGCTTGATCTCCCACCTGCGATCGCCGAACTGCGAAGCTATCCGCGTCACCGGATCAGCCGTATCGTATGGACCGAATTGCTCGCTGGCGAACCACCGTCGTCGCGTGATCTTGTGAGGGATTTGCTCGTTGCTTTCGATCTGGTCGAGGTGGATCAGCGGATCGCGCTTGCCGCCGCCGAGATTCGATTTCAGCGGCGCATCAAATTGATGGATGCACTCATCCTCGCGACGGCGCAGGTCAACGGCGCAATGCTGGTCACACGAAATACTAGGGACTTTCCGGCATCCATGCCGGGTATACGCGTGCCTTACACGCTTTAAAGGGCTTATCGATCATGTGCGGAATTGTTGGCATTCTCGGCACCACCGACGTCGCCGAGCGGCTGTTCCAGGGGCTCAAGCGGCTCGAATATCGCGGCTATGATTCCGCCGGCATCGCCACGCTCCATCATGGCGAGATCGATCGTCGCCGCGCCGAGGGCAAGCTGGTCAATCTCGGCAATCGCCTCGCCGAAAGCCCGCTTCCCGGCGCGATCGGCATCGCCCACACGCGCTGGGCGACCCACGGCGCGCCGACCGAGGACAATGCCCACCCGCACATCGTCGGCGACGTGTCGATCGTCCACAATGGCATCATCGAGAATTTCAAGCCGCTCCGCGACGCGCTGATCGCCGAGGGCCGCCACTTCCTGAGCCAGACCGATACCGAAGTCGTCGCCCACCTCGTCAGTCGCGAGCTCGAGGGCGGCAAGTCCCCGCGCGACGCCGTCGCAGCGGTCCTCCCCCAGCTCCACGGCGCCTTCGCCATGGCCTTCCTGTTTCGCAACGAGCCCGACATGCTGATCGGCGCCCGTCTCGGCGCGCCGCTCACCGTAGGCTATGGCGAGGGCGAGAATTATCTCGGATCCGACGCGCATGCCCTGGCGTCGCTCACCCAGCGCATCGCCTATCTCGACGAGGGCGACTGGGCCGTGGTCACCCGCGAGAGCATCGAAGTGTTCGATCGCGACAACAATCCCGTCACCCGCCCCATCGTCGAATCCGGCGCGACCGCCGAGGCGATCGACAAGGGCAATTACCCGCATTTCATGCTCAAGGAGATTTACGAGCAGCCCGTCGTCGTCGCGCAGACACTGCGCTCCTACATCCGCCCGGTCGAACAGATGGTCGCCTTGCCCGACATGAGCTTCGACCTGAGCAGCGTCGAGCGCGTCACGATCGTCGCCTGCGGGACGGCCTCCTATGTCGGGATGATCGGCAAATATTGGATCGAGCGCTGGGCGCGCCTGCCGGTCGAAGTCGATGTCGCTAGCGAATTCCGCTACCGCGACCCGGTCCTCCTCCCCAACACGCTCGGCGTCGTCGTCAGCCAGTCAGGCGAGACCGCCGACACGCTCGCCGCGCTCAAGCATATGAAGGCCGCGGGGCTCACCACCGCGGGTATCATCAACGTGCCGACCAGCTCGATGGCGCGCGAAGTCGATCTCTTGCTCTCCACCCATGCCGGCCCCGAGATCGGCGTCGCCTCGACCAAGGCCTTCACCTGCCAGCTGTCGGTGATGGCGGCACTTGCGGTCAATCTCGCCCGCGCCAAGGGCAAGCTCAGCCCCGAGGAAGAGCGCGACATCGTCGGCCACCTGATCGAGGCCCCCGCCGCGATCAACGCGGCGCTCGCGCATGACGACGAGATCCAGGCGATGGCGCACACCATCGCCGCGGCCCGCGACGTCCTCTATCTCGGTCGCGGCCCCGATTATCCGCTGGCATTGGAGGGCGCGCTCAAGCTCAAGGAAATCAGCTACATCCACGCCGAAGGCTATGCCTCGGGCGAGATGAAGCACGGTCCCATCGCATTGATCGATGATCAGGTCCCGCTGATCGTCCTGGCCCCCTCGGGCCCCTTGTTCGACAAGACCGTGTCCAACATGCAGGAGGCCAAGGCCCGCGGCGCCCGCGTCGTGCTGATCTCCGACGCCGAGGGCCTGGCGCTCGCCGGCGACGATGCGGTGGCGACGATCGAGATGCCCAGCGTCCATCCGCTGATCGCGCCCTTGGTCTATGCAGTCCCGGTGCAGTTGCTGGCTTATCATGTCGCAGTCGCCAAGGGGACCGACGTCGATCAACCGCGCAATCTGGCGAAGTCGGTCACCGTCGAATAGTCGCGGCTCGACACTCCGCCAAATCGCGATAAGTTGGCGGCGGGGGGACGAGTCGTGCAGCTATTGTCGGTTCAGAAATTCGCCGGTGCGGCAAATCAGGAGTTCGAGATCAGCGTAGGCGAAGCGGCGATGACCGTGACGCTGATCGAGGTAAAGCCGCTTCAGCGACATGCATTTCCGGGCATGCTGCGCGAACCCTTCTCTTTGCTGTTCAAGAGCGCCTCGCCGGTGATCTTGCCGCAGAAGATGTATCGCATGCAGAACCCGACGGTCGGAAGCCTCAGCATGTTCCTGGTACCCGTAGCGCAGGATGGCGGGGCGATCGTCTATGAGGCCGTGTTCAACTGACCTGCGGCCGCCAGGCCATCGGCTGATGCGTTTCGCCGCCGTCGCCGTCGTCACGAAAACCCAGCCGCGCGTAGAGGGCGTGCGCGCGCGGATTGTTCGACGCCACCTGCAGCCGTACCGATCCGGCTTCGGCCGCCGCGGCGCTTTGCTGGATCCATTTCAGCATCAGGTGCCCCAGCCCCTGGCCGCGTGATTCCGCCGCAAAGCCGATATCGATGATCTGCCAGTCGCGAGTCGATCGATCGAGATAGAGGCGGCCGATGGCGCGGGACGGGCCTAGCGGCAACGCCTGCACCGTCACCCAGAAATTGGCCCGCGCATGGTGCCGCGTGAAATGCAGATGCTGCAGGCGAAACTGGTCGTCGGTGAAAGCACGCTTCTGTGCCTCGGACCAGGGCGTCAGCGCGAGTTCGATCGCGCGGAAATCGGCAAAGAGATCGCGCAGGAAGGGCAGGTCGCCCGTCGCTGCCGGGCGCAGCGCGATCCCCCTGGCACGCAGCGAATCGGAAAGCGCCGGCGGCGTGGCGGCCGCCGGCGGGAAGCCCGCTGCCATCTCAACTCAGGAAAATGAGGGGAATTGCCCCACCATCGCGATGGAGAAGTTGAGCCCGAGATAGGGTTGGAGGTTGCTATGCGGCTGGCCGCCCCCGGTGGGCAGCACCATCGAGGGACTCATCGGCGCCCCGGTTGCCGGCGTCGCGTAGATCGCCGTGGTGGTGAATGCGCCCAGGCACGAATTGGACGCCGGTATCGCAGTCGGGTTCGGCGAACCGGTGCAGGATTGCATGCCGTGATTGTGCATCGGCATCGTGTCGCTGGTGATCGTGACGAAGGCGCTCCCGAACCTGTCGCCAATCTGTCGGGGCGAGGTATTGGGTCCCGTGCCGCTGCCGCAGGCCTGCAGGCTTGCCAGATTGGGGAGCTGGAACGTCGTCGTGCCGTTCCCGCCGAAGACGGTGCCGATCAGCGAAAATAGCGATGTATACTGGCGAAGCGGTAAGGTCTGCCCTGCGGCAAACGCCCAGCCGCGGGGCGCGAAAGGGAAACCGTATTGCTTGATCTCGCCGAGAAAGGGGTCGCTCATCAAAATGCTCCCATGCTGTTGCGGGACAGGCCCGCGCGCCCGCGCCGATTGGCCTTATGACTGCGCGGGATAGATCCCGGCCCAGGCGATGCAGTAATTGAGTGCGAGCGTCGGTCCGACATTGTCGTGCGGCTGATTGCCCCCGGAGAAACCGACCGTGCTTGCGGGCAGGGGATAGGGCGTGCTGCCGTCGCCCCCGACACCGTAGAAGGTCTCCGTCGTCTGCACCGCCGTCACATTGCCTTGCGGTGACGCAGAGGTGCCCTGCACGGTGGAGGCGACAAGCTGGTGATCGTGCGAAGGCATTTGCAGCGACGTCAGCGTCACTTGCTCGGTGCCCGCCAGCTGGCCCAGCGAATAGCTCGAAAGACCCCGTCCCGTTCCCTGGTGGATCGGGATCCGCCCGCGCATGTCCGGCACTGCGAAGGTGTTCTGCCCGTCGCCGCCATATACCGTGCCGATCAACTGATACAGCACTTCATAGTTCGCGATCGACAGCAGCGATCCGTCGCAGGCCTGCCAGCCCTCCGGCGCGCCGCGGGGATAGGGAAACAGGCGGATCTCACCGACATAGGGTTGGCTCATGTCACTCACTCCCCCGAAAAGCTGGCTTGTTCGCCCCGGACGTCTTCACGCGGTCAGTTGCGCGACGGAAAGACGCCATAGAGGCAGATGTTGAAGTTGATCGTCTCATAAGGCTGCAGGTTCGGGTGCGGCTGATTGCCTCCCGCCTGCCCCAGCGGCCCACCGCTCATCGGCACGAGCGACGCGGCAGCCCCGTAGAAAAGCGACGTGTCGGGCACGGTCGTCCCGAAGGTCAGGCCCGAGCCGCGCGGTGCCGGGCGCCCGCCCGGCGCCGTGGTTACCGTCACGCTATGGTTGTGCAGAGGAAGCTCGGTCGTGAGCAGTTGCACTTGCTCCTGCCCTGCGATCTGGCCGAGCTGCGTCGTCGGCGGCTGCCAGGCCGCGTCCTGCGACTGGACCGCGCCAAAGGGGGTGCGGCTGCGCAGATCGGGCAAACCGAAGGTCGTTCTGCCGTCGCCACCATATACGGTGCCTAGAAGGGAAAACAGCGCCTGGTTCTGGGCGATGGCCATCAATTGACCGTTGCATTGGGCAAAGTTTTTCTGCCCAAAACCAAATCCGGTCATCATGATCTGACCCACATAGCTCTGGCTCACGATCTTCCCCCCAAAGTCGCCGACATTGCAAAGGCGCAGCAATACGCCTTTGCTATCCGACAGATGCAAAGCATGTCTCACAAAAAATAAGCTGGCAAAACGCAACGCGAGCGTGGAGTCTCGATACAGATTAGTAAGCTGGTTAATCTGCAAGTCAACCGCATATGAAATCAATCCGGTATGGACGTTATTATCCATTCTGGCGGTAAGATATTGTCGAGATCGTGGAGTCGACTAGACCCTGCAACTGATATATTAAAGACAAATGGGGATTCCCGCGCGGGGCGGCGCAGGGAATGTCGTCCTGAAGGACGGCCAGGGGGAAAATCGCGTGCAGGCAAGCGCAGATAAGAGGACTCCGATCGCGAATCGCAAGTCGATTCGAGCGCATCTGTCTGCAGCGCTGCTTCTGCTGTTGATGATGTGCAATGCGAACGCCGCCTGGGCTCAGACAGCGGTGGCGGGATGTACTTCGCCCCTTACGAAAGATGACATTCCCACTCTGTCGGTGGTCGCCGGGTCGAGCGACGTCGTCATCGTCGATACGCAGACCAATCTGTCGGTGCTCAACAGCAAATGCCCGCCGAACAGCCCGAGTCTGGAGAATGATTCGATCACCTTCGAGATACCGCCTGTCTACGCAACGACGGTCGCGGACAATATTTATGTGACCTTCCCCAATGGCTCTAAGGTCAAGTTGACGAGCAACGGGATCTATCGCCGGATCGTCTACACGCCCGGTCCGGGCGTAATCGGGACCGATATCGTTTCTCCCCGATCCGGGGCCTCGGGCACGCGGGCGAATGCCGCCGCTTTCTCCGGCGAGACCGTCCAGTTCGAGCAACAATGGACCAGTGGGGGCGTCTTCAAATACTTTGATATTCACGTCACCGTCATCGCGCCCAGCGCTCCGACCGCGGCGCTTGGCACGCCGAACCCGTCCACAATCTATGCGGGGGGCACCAGCACCGTCACGGTGACGCTGACCAATCCGAACAGCACTGCGGGGCTTTCGGGCGTGGGCAACTCGATCACCCTGCCGACCGGCGTTGCCGTCGCCGCGTCGCCCGGTGCGAGCAATACTTGTGGCGGCACCGTCACGGCGGCCCCCGGCGCCACCGGCGCGGGGGCGGTGACGCTCTCGGGCGGCTCGCTGGCAGCCGGCGGTACGTGCACGATGACGTTCAACATCACGTCGTCGACGGTTGCGACGCATTCGATTTCGTCGGGAACGCCCTCGGCGACTGGTGCCAACGCCGGCTCGCCGGGCACCAGTGCCAATCTGACGGTGCAGACCCCGCCCAGCCCGCCGACGATCGCTGCTGCCTGGGATCAGGCGACCGTCGCGGTCGGCGGCGCGGGCACGCTGTCCGTCACCCTGACCAATCCGAATAGCGGAGTCGCGCTCACCGGCGTCGGCTTCAACATTGGCACCTTGCCGATCGGGCTGACCGGCGGCGCGGTCGGCGGAACCTGCGCGGGCGGCAGCTACAATGGCGGCACCCGCGCGCTGAGTTCCTCCGGACATTCGCTCGCCGCCAGCGGGACCTGCACGGTGACCCTGGCAGTCACCGGCGCCACGGCGGGCAGCTATAGCTTCACCACCGGCACCGCGGTCGCCACGGGCCCCGTGGCCCTCACCGGCGCGACCGCGACGACCGGGACGCTGAACGTCGTCGGCGCGCCGACGATCAGCGCCGCATTCAGCCCGACCTCGGTCGCGATCAACGCCGATTCGACGCTGACGCTGACGCTCACCAACCCCAATGCGGTGGCGCTCAGCGGAGTCGCGGTCGCGCCGACGACGCTGCCGGCCGGGCTGACGGGATCGACCCCCGCCACGAACTGCGGCGGCGCGGCATCCTTCGGCGGTGGCGGCCTGGGCCTGACGGGTGGCGGCATCGCTGCAGGTGGCAGCTGCACGCTGACCCTGACCGTCGCATCCGCCACGCCGGCCACCTATAATTTCACCAGCGGAGCCCCCTCGGCGACCGGACCCGCGGCCGTCACGGGCATCGCGGCATCGACTCCGACAGGGCTCTCGGTGGTCCAGGCGGCGCCGACCATCTCGGGAATCACGCCGGTGGTCGGGACCACACTGGGCGGCACGTCGGTGACGATCAGCGGCACCGGCTTCAGCAACATCAGCGGGGTCACCTTCGGGGGGACCGCCGCCACCGGCGTCACGCCGAACGGTACCACCCAGATCACTGCCGTGTCGCCAGCGCACGCCGCCGGCACCTTCGATGTGGTCGTGACGACGGCCGGGGGCCCCAGTGCCAACAGCGCGGCCGACGATTTCCGCTACGTCGCACCGCCGGCCGCGCCGGTTGTGACCTCCCCGACGAACGCCGCTCGCGTCGGCAGCGCCTCGTCTGTCTATGCCGGGTCCGCGGATCCCGGCATGACGATCACCGTCCTGGTCGACGGCAGTTCGATTGGCACGACCACGGCCACCGGCGGCGCCTGGACGTTTGCCCAGCCGGTTGCGCTGGCCGAGGGATCGCATACGGTGCGCGCACGGGCGACCAATGGCGACGGTATCGTAAGCGCCGATTCGACCACGATCTCCTTCATCGTCGACACCGTGGCGCCGCCCGCGCCGGTGATCACCGCTCCCGTCACCGGCACCCGGACCAACGACAACACGCTGAACTTCACCGGCACGGCGGAGGCCGATTCGACGGTGCGCGTCTATATCGACGGAGCCTTCAGCGGCACGGCCTCGCTGACGGGGACGAACTGGACCTACGCCGCCCCGCTTCTTGCCGACGCGACCTACAGCTTCTGGGCGACCGCAACCGATTTGACGGGCAATCTCGGCCCGCAATCGACGGCGGGGTCGATCACGATCGATACGGTCCTGCCCGCCGTGCCGGTGATCGCCACGCCGACCGAGGGACAGACCACGTCGCCCACCCCGAACATCAGCGGCACCGCAGAAGCAAATGCCAGCGTCACGCTGACGATCGACGCCACGCCCGTCGTCGTGCCCGCCGATTCCGGCGGCAATTGGAGCCACACCCCCGCGGCGCTGCCGCTTGGCGCGCACAGCGTGACCGCCTTCGCGCGCGACGCCGCGAACAATCTCGGCCCTACGACCGCCACGCGCAACTTCACAGTGGCCGCGATTCCCAGCGTCACCGGACTTGCGCCCGCCAGCGGTCCCGTCGCCGGGACGAATGCGGTGACGCTGACCGGCACCGGCTTCACCGGCGCGACCGCAGTCAGCTTCGGTGCGTCTCCCGCATCCTACACGGTCAACAGCGATCTTAGCATCACTGCCACCGCGCCGCCCGGCAGCGGGACGGTGAATGTGCGCGTGACGAACCCCGCCGGTACCAGCAGTACGGCCGTTGCCAATCAATATAGCTATGTCGCGGCGCCTGCGCTGACCGGGTTCGCCGCCGCCGCCGTCGCTTATGGTTCGACAGGCAATCCCATCGACGCCGCCGCGGGCTCGGGCGCGACCAACGTGCCCACGGCATGGGGAGTCGCGAAGACGGCAGGCGGGCCCTTCGCCGCCGCCTCGCAAAGCACGGCAGGGGGCGTCAACAATGTCCAGATCAACCCGGCGGGCCAGGTCATCTACGATGCGCCCGCGGGTTTCCGCGGCAGCGACAGCTTCTACATCCGCGCCACCAATGTCGGCGGCGATTCGAATGTGGTCGCGGTCACCGTCCTGGTCAACAATCCCACCCTGGCGACCACGCTCGCCGGGACCGGCACCCGCGACGTCGTGCTTGCCGGCGTGCAGCTCAACAGCAGCGGCGGCGCCGGCAGCTATAGTTGCAACCCGGTGCTGGCGAGCGGCGCGCTGCCCGCCGGCACGGCGCTCCAGCCCGATTGCACGATCACCGGCACGCCGACCGCGAGCGGGACGTTCAACTTCACCGCCAGCGTCACCGATCAATCGACCGGAACCGGTCCCTTCACCCAAGCCAGCGGACCGCTGGCGCTAGTCATCGCCGCCCCGACGCTCGGCATTTCGCCTGTCGCCGGTGCGCTGCCCGCGGCAACCGCAGGCACGGCCTATTCGCAGGCGATAACCGCCACCGGGGGAACCGCGCCCTACACGCTCTCGGTCACCGCAGGAGCCTTGCCCGCCGGCCTGAGCATCGCCGGCGGCACGCTGTCGGGCGCCCCGACGGCGAGCGGCAATTTCAGCTTCACGATCACTGCGACCGATTCCTCGACGGCGGGCAGCGGCGGCCCTTATACGGTATCCGCCGCCTACACCCTCGCCGTCGCGGCGCCCACGCTGACGCTGACACCCGCCGCGGGGGCGCTGCCGGGCGCCACCGCCGGCGTCGCTTATGCGCAGTCGGTCTCTGCGAGCGGCGGGATCACGCCATACGGCTATGCTGTGACCGGCGGCGCGCTTCCCGCCGGGATCGCGCTCGACGGCGGCAGCGGCGCGCTGACCGGCACCGCCACCGCGACCGGCACTTTCAACTTCACGATCACCGCGACCGATGCGACCAGCGGCACCCCCGCCTCCGTCGCCCACGCCTATAGTCTGACCGTCGCCGCGCCCGTCCTCGCGATCACCACGGCGACTCCGCTGCCGGCCGGCAAGGTGAGCAGCGCCTATAGCCGCACCCTGGCGGGCTCGGGCGGCACCACGCCTTACGCCTTCTCGCTGGCCGCGGGGGCGTTGCCGCCGGGCATCGGCCTCAGCACCGGAGGCCTGTTGAGCGGTACGCCGACGACGGCGGGCGACTACGCCTTCACCGTGCGTCTGACCGACAGCAGCGGCGGCGGCCCGCATTTCGTCGACAAGGCATTCGCGCTCCACATCGATCCGCCGGTGACGATCAGCCCGGGCGTCGTTCCCGCGGCGGTGATCGGCGCCGCCTACAGCCAGACGCTCGTCGGGGTCGACGGCACCGCGCCTTATGCCTTCACGATCAGCGCGGGCGCGCTTCCCGCAGGGATCACGCTCTCGTCGGGCGGGATCCTCGCCGGCACCGCGACGCAGGGGGGTACCTTCAGCTTCACCGTGCAGGCCACAGATGCGGCCGCGATCGTGGTTACCCAGGCTTACAGCCTGACCGTCAACGCCCCCGGCATGACGATCGCGCCGACGGCGCTGAACGTTGCGCAGATCGGCGTCGCCTACAGCCAGGCGACCAGCGCGAGCGGCGGCACCGCCCCTTATGCCTATTCGATCACCGCGGGCGCGCTCCCGGCGGGTATCCTGCTCGACGCCACGAGCGGCGCGCTGACCGGAACCCCGACCGCGGGCGGGGCCTTCAACTTCACCGTCACCGCGATCGACAGCTCGACCGGCACCGGGCCCTATACCGTGGGCCGTGCCTATACGCTTACCGTCAACCCCCCGGCCATCGCGGTGGCGCCCGTATCGCTCGGCGGCGGGTCGGTCGGCTCGGCCTATGCGGCGGCAATTACGGCAAGCGGCGGCACCGGCGCTTACAGCTTTGCCCTCACGGCCGGCGCGCTTCCGCCCGGGATCACGATCGCGCCGGGCGGCGCGCTTTCGGGCACGCCGACGGCCGACGGAAGCTTCGCCTTCACCGTGACCGCAACCGACAGCTCGACCGGCACCGGCCCCTTCACCGGCAGCCGTTCCTACAGCATCACGATCGCGCCGCTTTCGATCAGCGTCTCACCGCCGGTCCTCGCCCCGGCCACGGCGGGCGTTGCCTACAGCCAGCAGCTCGGCGCGAGCGGCGGAGTCGGGGGCTACAGTTTCGCGCTCGCGGCCGGATCGCTCCCGGCGGGCCTCAGCCTGACCGGCGACACGATCAGCGGGACGCCGAGCGCGCCGGGCAGCTTCGCCTTCACGATCCGCGCGACGGACAGTTCCGTCGGCGGCAGCGCGCCTTATTCGGGCTTGCTAAGCTACACGCTGGTCGTATCGCCGGGCGCGATCGTCGTCGCGCCCGCCACGCTGGCTCCGGCCACCGTCGGGATGGCCTATGCACAGACCGTGACTGCGAGCGGCGGCACCGGTGGATTCAGCTTCACGCTGGCATCGGGCAGCCTGCCGCCGGGCCTGACGCTTGCCACCGGCGGCGCGCTTTCGGGCACGCCGATCGCGGGCGGCAGCTACGGTTTCACGATCGCGGCCAGGGACGGCTCGGGCGCGGTCGGTTCGCAGGCCTATACGCTCGTCGTCGCCGCGCCCGCGCTGGCGCTGTCCGCGCCGCCGCTGCCCGCCGGATCGGTCGGGCTGGCCTATAGCGGAAGCGTCGCCGCGTCGGGGGGCACCGCGCCCTATAGCTATGCGATCAGCGCCGGCGCGCTTCCCGCCGGCATGGCCCTGGCGACCGACGGCACGCTGAGCGGTACGCCGACCGCGGCGGGCAGCTTCGCGCTCACGATCACCGCCACCGACAATTCGGGCGGCAGCGGGCCCTATACGGTCAGCCGCGCCTATACGCTCGACATCGCCGGCGCCGCGGTTTCGGTCACGCCGCCGACGCTGCCCGCGGGCCAGGCCGAGACCGCTTACACCGCGACGCTCGGCGCCACCGGTGGCGTTGCCCCCTATCGCTTTGCGGTCAGCGCCGGGGCGCTTCCCGCCGGGCTCAGCCTGGCGGCGAACGGCACGCTCGCCGGTACGCCGGCCGCGCAGGGCAGCTACAGCTTCACCGTCACCGCCACCGATAGCGCGACCGGCAGTGGCCCGTTCAGCGGCAGCCAGGCCTATACGCTGACCATCGGCACGCCGCCGATCCCCGTCGCAGGTCCCGCCAACATCACCGTGGCGTTCGGATCGACCAGCAATCCCGTCGCGCTGCCGCTGTCGGGCGCCGCCGCCACTGCCGTGGCCATCGCGACGGCGCCGCAGCACGGGACCGCCACGGCCAGCGGAACCGCGATCGTCTACACCCCGGCACCCGGCTATTACGGCGCAGACAGCTTCACCTATACCGCGACCAACGCCGGCGGCACCTCGCCGCCCGCGACGATCGGCGTCACCGTGAGCCTGCCCCCGGCGCCGACGGCCGCCGATCGAAACGGCGTCGCAGTGGCCTATGCCAGCGCCGGGACCCCGATCGATCTGGCCCCGTCGGTCAGCGGCGTCAGCAGCGCGCTCACCATCGCGACCGCGCCGGCGCACGGCACTGCGGCCCTCGCGGGGAGCGTCGTCACCTATGTCCCGGCCCCCACTTATTTCGGGACGGACAGCTTCACCTTCACCGCGACCGGACCCGGCGGCACCTCCGCGCCTGCCACGGTTCGCCTCACCGTCGCGACACCAGCGGCGCCGGTGGCTGCCGATCGCAGCGGCATCGCCATCCCCTATGAGAGCGGCGGCACCGCGATCGATCTCGCCGCGTCGATCAGCGGCGTCCATACCGCCATCGCCGTGGCAAGCGCCCCGGTGCACGGCACGACCAGCGTCACGGGCAATGTCGTCACCTATGTGCCGGCGCTCGATTTTGCGGGCGCCGACAGCTTCACCTATGTCGCGACCGGCCCTGGCGGCACCTCCAACGTCGCCACCGTGACCGTCAGCGTCACCGCGCCGCCGCCGCCCAGTGTCAGTTCGGGCGGGGCCAACGTCCCCGCCGCGACGGGCGGCAAGGTCACCAGCATCGACGTCGATCTCTCTGCGCTGGCCGGCGGCGAATATACCTCGCTCCAGATCTCGAAGCCGCCCGCCAACGGCACCGTCACGCTTTCCAATGGCGGTTCGACCGGCGGGGCGGGGGCCAGGAGCCTGCGCACGCTCGCCGTGACGCCGATCGTCGCGACCTATCGCCCCAATCCCGGCTTCACCGGTAGCGACAGCTTCCAGTTCATCGCAGTCGGCCCCGGCGGCAGTTCAGCGCCCGCGACGATCTCGATCACCGTGCTGCCGGATCGCCCGGTGGCATTGCCGAAGAGCGCGTCGGTGGGCGACGGCCAGACCGTGTCGGTCGATCTCACCGCCGGGGCCAGCGGCGCGCCGTTCACGGCGGCGACGATCGTCAGCGTCGCCCCGGCCAATGCCGTGAAGACCGCGCTCGTCGAGAGCGGGGCGGGGGCGAGCCGCGCCTATCGGCTCGACGTCACCGCGCTCGCGCGCTTCGGCGGCACCGTCCTTGTCACCTATACGATCAGCAACCAGAGCGGCGCGTCGAACCCGGCCACCATCACGGTCACGGTCACCGCCCGGCCCGATCCAGCGGCCGATCCCAATGTCCGCGGCATCGTCGACGCCCAGGTCGAGACCGCGCGCCGCTTCGCGCGCAGCCAGGTCAGCAACTTCATGGCCCGCGCCGAGCAATTGCACGGATCCGGCGGCGGCAATGGCGGAGCGGAGATGGGCGTGCGGCTCGCCTCGCGCGACGGTCGCGGCGTGGTCCGCGCCAGCCCGGCGTTCGACGCATCGGCGCTCGAGATTACCGAGCGAATGCGCCTCTCGGGCGAGGATCCCGAACTCGGCCGATATGCCAATCGTCGCGGCCCCGAGCGGCTCCGCGCAGACGAGCTGGGCTCGTCGCTGCGCGGCGGCGCTCCGGCCATCGCCCGCAACCGCCGCAGCGCAGACGCGCCGCCGCCCGGATCGTCCGAGGACGACGACGGTACGGGCGGTCGCCGGATCGGCTCGATCGCGCTCTGGAGCAGCGGCGCGATCGACATCGGCACGCTCGATGCGACCACCGATCGCACCAAGATCACCGCCACCACATCGGGGCTCAGCGCCGGTGCCGACATCAAGCTGGCCGAAGGCGTCACCCTCGGGGTCGGCGGCGGCTATGGCAATGATGTCAGCCATATCGGCGGCGGCGCGGCGCGGGTGCGCGGCGAGAACAGCCTGGTCGCCGCCTATGCCAGCATCGTCCCCGCCGAGAGCCTGTTCCTCGACGGCATGATCGGCCGCAGCGATCTGAGCTTCCGCACCCGCCGCAGCGTGGCGGGCGTCAATGCCGTAGCCTCGGGCAATCGCGACGGATCCTTCACCCTTGGCGCGCTGGCCGCGGGGATCGAGCGCGAAAGCGGTCCGCTCAGCTGGTCGCTCTACGGCCGCGGCGAGCTCCTCGACGGCGAGCTGGGCGCCTATACCGAGAGCGGCGCGGGCCGCTTCGACTTGCGCTTCGACGAAAGGCGGCTGCGTTCGGTCACCGGCTCGCTCGGCGCGCGCTTCGAATATCGCCAGAAGTTCGCCTGGGGCTCGGCCGCACCGCGTATCCGCGCCGAATGGAACTATGAATTCGCCGATACCGGTGTCCAGCGGCTCGATTATGCCGATATCGCCGGACCGGCCTTCTACAGCGTCGACAGCAATGGCTGGAAGCGCGAGCAATATATGGTCAGCCTGGGCGCGCGCTTCCTGCTACCCGCGGCCTGGACGTTCGATATCGAGACCGCCCTGCGCGGCGCCTCGGGCGAGCGCGCCGGCACGCTGCGCCTGACCGTCTCGAGCGAATTCTGACGGCGGGGAGGCGCGCCCGCCGGCTTGCTCAGCGCACCAGCGCCCGCAGCACCGCGTCGATATCCCCTTCGCGATAGGGTTTCTCGATCAGCGGAACCTCGTCGGCAAAGCCTTCGGGCGCCGAGCCATAGCCGCTGGCGAAGGCGAAGGGCACGCCGCGCGCGCGCAGCATCGAAGCGATGGCCGTGCTGCGCTCGCCGCCCAGGTTGATGTCGAGGATCGCCGCGTCGATCGCCGCGTCCTGCGCCAGCGCCAGCCCCTCGCTCAGCCGCCCCGCGGGGCCCACCGCGACGCAGCCCAGCGTCTCGAGAATATCCTCGAGGCACATCGCCACGATCGGCTCATCCTCGACCACCAGCACGCGCAGCCCCATCAGCTCGGTCATTCGGCCCCCTCTGGCAACGGCGCGTCCACCGTGCAGACCAGCCCCTCCGGCCGGAATTCGATCGTCACCGTGCCGCCCAACTCGGCGGCGAGCCCGCGCTCGATCATCCGCGTGCCGAAGCCGCGCCGCGTCGGCGGCGCGACCGGCGGGCCACCATGCTCTTCCCACACCATCGTCAGCCGTCCAGGCCCGTCGCCCTGGTGCCGCGTCCAGCCTATCGAGACCCAACCCTCGGCATCGGAGAGCGCGCCATGCTTCACGGCGTTGGTCGCCAGCTCGTGGATCGCCAGCGCGAGCGAGATCGCGGTCTTCGGGACGAGCGGCAGGTCGGGCCCCTCCAGCGTGAAGCGTCCCGCCGGTCCGCCATGCGGCGCCACCGCGTCGCCGATGATCTGGGTCATCGGGACCACGCCCCAATGCTCGCGGGTGAGCAGGTTGTGCGCCTCAGAAAGCGCGGCGAGCCGCCCCTCGAAGGCCCGCCGCGCCACCCGCGGATCGACGTCGCTCTTGAAGCTCTGCTGGGCGATGCCCTGGACGATCGCCAGCGTGTTCTTCACGCGGTGGTTGAGCTCGTCGACCAGCAGCCGCAAATGCGCCTCGGCACGCTTGGCTTCGGTCACGTCGCGCCCGATCGCATGGAGGCCCGTCGGCACGCCCTGCGCGTCGGTCGTCAGCCGCGAATTGATTTCCCAGATCAGCGTGCGGCGATCCTTGGCGCGAACGCTGATCGTCAGCCGGGTATTGCCGCCTTCCTGCAATTTCTGGTTGAACGACGCCATGCTGATCGCGAACTGCTCGGGATCCATGAAGTCGGCGATCGATCGCCCGATGATCTCCGATTCCGCATAGCCCAGCGTCGTCGCCACCGCGGGGTTCACCGATGTGATCTTCTGGTCGAGCGTCGTCGTGATCAAGAAATCATTGGCCTGTTCGAAGATGCGGCGAAAGCGCGCCTCGCTCTCGCGCAGGTCGCTCTCGGCCTTGCGGCGGTGGGTGATGTCGAACGATACCCCGACGAAGCGGCTCGGCCGGCCGTCGGCATAATCGATCCGGCTGCCATGGCTCAGCAGCCAGCGTTCCGATTGGTCGTCGGCACGGCAGATGCGATATTCCAGCGTGTAGGGGATGCCGTCCTCGAAGCAGTGCAGGGCGGCGCCGCGCGCCATCTCGCGATCGTCGGGATGCACCCGCTCCAGCCACTCGTCGAACGTCCCCTGGCTGTCGGCTCGCCGCTCCATGCCGAGCAGGTCGAAGCGATTGGGCGACCATTTGCCCTCCATCGTCGCCAGGTCGAGTTCCCAGGTCGCCATCCCGGCGCTGCCGGTTGCCAGGCGCAGGCTCTCCTCGCTCTTGCGCAGCCGCGCCTCGGCCTCGTGCCGCTCGGTCACGTCGATCGTCACCGCGAGCACGCCGAACGGCTCGCCGGTCGGCCGCCGGATCACCGAGACGCTGTTGCTGACCCAGACCACGCCGCCATCCTTGCGCACATAGCGCTTCTCGAGCGTATAGGGCGTGCCGTCGGCCACCGCCCGCCCGAACAGCGGCTTGTTGCGTTCGCGGTCGTCGGGATGGGTCAGGTCGAACATCGACATGCCGATCAGTTCCTCGCGGCTCCAGCCGGCAATCTCGCAAAAGCGGTCGTTCACCAGCGTGTAGCGGCCCTGCAGGTCGACCTGGCCGAAGCCGGCGGTGGCCTGGCTGATGAACGCGGAGAGCTGGGCCTCGCGCTCGCGCAGCGAAAGCTCGGCTTCCTTTGCCTCGGTGATGTCGTGCGCGACGCCGATGAAGCCGACATGCCGGCCCTTGGCGTCGCGCCGCGGCGACGAGGTGGAATGCAGCCAGCGCCAATCGCCGCTGGCGCTGCGATAGCGGCCCTGCAGTTCGAACGTGTCGAGGCTGGCTTCGCCGGCCAGCGATTCCGCCATCAGCCGCGCCGCATCATCGGGATGGATGATCGCGCGCCAGTCGAACTCCAGCGCCGCTTCATAGGAGACGCCCAGAAACGCCGCATAAGCGCGATTGACGAAGCTGCGGCGCCCATCGAGCCGGGTGACCCAGACGGCCACGGGCGCGCTGTCCGCGATCAGGCGAAACTCATCCGCGTCGATCGGCGGCAACTCCTCGGCTGCGGACCGTATCATCGGCAGACGCGCGTTCTAACTGGCATAGTTCAAGTTCCTAGCCCTGGATTCGCGGGAAGCAACCGCGTCGACTCAGCCGACGCGAAGCGCCAGCACCGCCTGCGCGCGCTTGAGGTGCGGCATGTCGAGCATCGCTCCGTCCATCCCGATGGTGCCCTGGCCGGGATTGTCGGCAAATGCCCGGACGATGCGCTCGGCGCGCTCGATCTCGGCTTCGGAGGGTGAGAAAGCGCGGTTGATCACCGGCACCTGATCGGGGTGGATCGCCATCATCCCGCGAAAGCCCGCGCGACGCGCCTTCACCGCGACTGCCTCCAGCCCCGCCGCATCGCGAAAGTCGCCATGGATCGTCTCGATCGCGGTGACGCCCGCCGCCGCCGCGCCCGCCAGGCAGAGTGCGCGAAACAATTGATAGGGGAAGGCATAGTCGCCGTCCTCGTCGCGATTGTCGCTCGCCCCCAGCGCCGCGGCGCTATCCTCCGCCCCCCAGGTCAGCGCCGCCAGCCGCGGGCAGCCGGCATAGTCGCCCAGCCCGAACAGAGCGGGGGCGGTTTCGGTGGCGACCACCATCGTGCGGATCCCGCCGATCGGCAGGCCGGCCGCGGCTTCCAGCGCGGTCAGATAATGATGCAGCCGGTCCGCCTCGGCGCGGGTCGCCTTGGGCAGCATGATCCCGTCGGGCCGCGCCGGCACGATCGCGGCGAGGTCGCTCAGGGCATGGCCGGTGTCGAGCGGATTGATCCGCACCCAGTGCGGCTGCTGCCGATCGGCGCTGCGCAGATGTTCGGCCACCATGCTCCGCGCGTCGGGCTTGCGCGCCTCTGCCACCGCGTCTTCCAGGTCGAGCAGCAGCAGATCGGCCCCGCTTCCGCCCGCTTTGGCCAGCTTGCGCTCGGAATCGCCGGGCGCGAAGAGCAGGGATCGGGCGATAAGCGGGTCGGCCATGGGTCCTCCAGAGGTTGGAGGCCACGCTAGAGGGGCGACGCGCGCGGGTAAACCTGCGCGAAAACAGGCCGGAGCTGCTGAGGGGGGGGAAGCGGCTCCGGCCTGGGCCTCGATGGTACGGTACTAGCGGCGCTCTCGAGGCGGCAAGCGTCCGCAGGCAGGCTTCTATGCAATCCGGACGCGCCGGTCTTCTCCGGGCAATAACGGGGGGTAGGGTGCGCGCGCCGTTAACCATTTGGCCGGTGACGAAAGCGGGCTGCAAGGCGCATTTTTACCTCTCCTTAACGCTGCCCGCTTACCTCGTTGAGGCAGGAAATCAGGGGAATTTGGCACCGTGCGCATATTGATCGTGGACGACGAACCGGCGATGCACGAATCCTATCGGCAGTGCTTCACCACGTCGCGCAGCGACGGCAACGAGACCGCGCTCAGCGCCATGGCAGCCGAGCTGTTCGGCGACGATGACGAGGAAGTGCCTGCCGATTCCGCCGCGGACGAGCCCGTCATCACCTTCGATTGCACCCACAAGATGCAGGGTCTCGACGCCGTCGCCGCGATCCAGGCATCGCTGGAAAGCGGCGAACGCTATTCCGTGGCCTTCATCGACGTCCGCATGCCCCCCGGCATCGACGGCAAGGAGACCGCCAAGCGCATCCGCGCGCTCGATCCCGACATCAATCTGGTGATCGTCACCGGCTATTCCGATTTCTCGCCGCTCGACATCAGCCGCGCCGCCGGCCCCGCCGACAAGATCTTCTACATCGCGAAGCCCTTCCAGGCCGAAGAGGTCATCCAGACCGCGACCGCGCTCGGCCATCGCTGGCAGGTCGATCAGGAACTCGAACATGCCCGCGGGCTGCTCGCCGAAAAGATCGGCCAGCTCGAGGAGCAGCAGCACGAGCTCGCCGCCAACGAATCGCGCGCGATCCACATGGCGAACCATGATTCGCTCACCGAAGCGCCCAATCGCCTCGCCTTCCTCCGCATGCTCGGCCAGGCGGTGAAGGGCGATCACTGCTTCGCCATGGCGATGATGGATCTCGATCGCTTCAAGCTCGTCAACGATACGCTCGGCCATTTGGCCGGCGACGAGCTGATCCGGATGGTCTGCCAGATCCTCCAGCAAAACTGCCCCGAGGGCGGCTTCGTCGCGCGGCTCGGCGGCGACGAGTTCGCGATGCTGATGCAGGTCACCGGCGAAGACGAAGCGGTGATGCTCTGCGAACGGCTGCTCAAGGCGTGCACGATCAGCTTCAAGGTGCTCGGCCATTCGGTCCAGGGCGGCGCCTCGATCGGCCTGATGGTCGTGGCCCCCGATACGATCCGCGATCCGATCGACGTGATGCGCCGCGCCGATCTCGCGCTCAACGAAGCCAAGCGCCAGGGCCGCGGCATCGTCCGCGTGTTCGACGAGAGCATGGACGAATCGATCCGCTTCCGCCGCCAGATCGAAGGCGGGCTTTCCGAAGCGATCGCCAAGGGCGAGCTCAAGCTCGTCTTCCAGCCAATCGTCGCGCGCGAGAAGCTGGAGATCACCGGCTTCGAAGCGCTCGTCCGCTGGTGCAGCCCCGAATATGGCATGGTCTCGCCGGGCATGTTCATCCCGATCGCCGAGGAATCGAACCTGATCCACGAGCTGGGCGACTGGGTGATCGACGAAGCGGTGAAGACGCTGCAGACCTGGCCCGGCCAATATGTCTCGGTCAACTTCTCGCCGCGCCAGTTCCGCCGCCACAATTTCGTCGCGCATGTCGTCGAGCGCGTCACGCATGCCGGGGTCGATCCCAACCGCTTCCAGATCGAGATCACCGAGACCGCAATCTTCGACAATGTCGAGCGTGCCGCCGAGATCCTGTTCAAGCTGCGCCAGATGGGCTTCCGCATCGCCCTCGACGATTTCGGCACCGGTTACTCGTCGCTCTACAATATCCGCCGCTTCGCGCTCGATTGCCTCAAGATCGATCGCAGCTTCGTCGACGGCATGGGTCGCGAGCGCGAAAGCGCGGCGATCGTCCACTCGATCATCCATCTCGGCCGCGCTTTGGGCATGGAAGTCGTCGCCGAAGGCGTCGAGACCGAGGCCCAGCTCCAGGCGCTGCGTCTGGCCGGCTGCAGCCACGTCCAGGGCTATTATCTCGCGCGCCCGATGGATGCCGAAGATGCCTTGCTGCTCGCCGAGAAAGGCGTCCTGCACGATGTGGCCGAACCCGCCCTGGAAGCGAGCAACGGAACCCACGGCTGATGCCGATCACCAGGCGCCCGCGCGCGCCGGCCTCGCTCGGCGCCAAGCTCGTCCTGATCCTGACCGCGGTCGGGCTGCTCGGCGCCGCGGCGCTGGCGCTGTTGCTGGCGACCGTCATCACGCCCGGCTTCAACAGGCTCGAGCGCGACGCGGTCGAGGGCCATGTCGCGCGCACCCAGGCAGTCGTCCACGACGTCGCCTCGAAGGTCGAGAATGGCGTGCGCGACTATGGCGACTGGAATTCGTCCTACGACTATATGGCCAATCCTACCGCGGCGTTCGAGCAGGAGAGCTTTTCGACGCTGGCGATGGTCAATCTCGACGTCAACGGCATGGCCTATGTTGCCAATGACGGCCGCATCCTCATCTCGCGCTGGCTCGATATCGAGCGCGAGGCCGACGTGCCGGCGATGCGCGCCCGGCTGAACGCCGCGATCGCCAAGCTCGACGTCGGCGCCGCGCTGAAGGGCAAGAGTTCGGCGGGCTTCTATCTCCGGCTCGGCGATACGCTCGCCGCGATCGGCGTCGCGCAGGTCCGCCGCAGCGATGGCAGCGGCGATCCGCGCGGCTATGTCCTGATGGCGCGCGCGATCACCTCGGCCCAGCTCAGCACCCTGCTCCAGCTCCAAGCGAGCCTCGCCGATCCCGTCGCCGCGGTCACCATCACCCCCAGCCGCAGCCGCACCCGGATCGCCGTGCCGATCCCCGGTCCGGATGGCCGTGCCGTCGCCACCGCCGCTTATGCCGTGCCCCGCGATCTCTCCACGCTCGGCACCCGCATGCTGATCCTCGCGGTCGTCGGTTCGTCGCTGTTGCTGGCCGTGGTCCTGTGGGTCCTGCGCCGCATGATCAGCCGCCTCGTGCTGCGCCCGCTCAACCGCGTCGAGCGTCACATGGGGCTCGTGCGCGCCTCGGGCCAGCTCGGCCTGCTGACCGACAAGCCGCGCGACGACGAGATCGGCAGCCTCGTCACCAGTTTCAACTCGATGCTCAAGCAATTGAAGGATCTGCGCGAGCAGCTCGAGGTCCAAAGCTTCACCCTCGGCCGCAGCGAAAGCGCCGTCGCGGTGATGCACAATGTCCGCAACGCGCTCAATCCGATCAGCACCGTCCTCAGCCAGGGCCTCGGCCGCCCGCTCGCGCTCGATCGCCCGACGATGGACAAGGCGCTGGCCGAACTCACCCGCGAGGACCTTTCGCCGGTCCGCCGCCAGAAGCTCGTCGCCTTTTTGGCCGCCGCCTTCGAGGCGATCGACCAGGAGCGCGAGGATCGCAGGGATCAGCTCGGCATCGGCCGCGAAGCGCTCCACCACGTCCTCGAAATCATCGGCATGCAACAGGAGGCCGCGCACGAGCGCCCACCGCTCGACGCCTGCGACATGAGCGACATCGTCGCCCAGAATGCGACGATCGCGCGCTATTCGGGCGAAACCTCGATCGCCTTCAGCTTCCCCTCGCGCCCACACTGGGTGCTCGGCAATCGCGTGATCCTGAGCCAGGTGATCGGCAACCTCTTTGCCAACGCCGCCGAATCGATCGCCGCTACCGGGCGGGGCGGGGGCAGCATCGCGGTTGCGATCCACGACAAGGAAGACCGCGTCGAAATCATCATCCGCGACGACGGCGAAGGCTTCGACCCCGCCACCGCGCCGACCTTGTTCCAGCGCGGCTTCTCGACCCGCAAGCACAAGTCCGGCGGCCTGGGCCTGCATTGGTGCGCCAATTCGATGCTTGCGATGGAAGGCACGCTCGAACTGCGCAGCGACGGCCTGGGCACCGGTGCGCGGGCGGTGCTGACGCTCGGGCGAACCGAGATCATGGAGACCGAAGAAGAACTGGCGGCCTAAACTCCCGCTCCCATTGGGAGCGGGAAGGGGCCCGCCGCGCAGCGGTGGGAAGGGTGAGGACAGTTCTTCCCCCTCGACCCTCACCCTTCCGCCGACTATGTCGGCTCCCTCCCTCTCCCAAAGGGAGAGGGACTAGCTCACCACCCCACAACCTTCTTCGTCGCGCTCACATCGTCGCTCCGCCGCAGGTACGGCGCCACCAAATTCCGCGCCCGGAACCATTCCTGCCGGTCCGGCGCCAGCGACGCGAAATTGCCGATCACCTGCCGGCATTCGGGCGCCTTGCACTGGCAGATCATGTGCCAATTCGATTCGCGCAGCGTCGTCGAATAGTCCCAGACCACTTCCTCGCCCGGCGGGATCGCACGCACCGCGACCAGGAACACGCCCGCATCGGTGAAGCGCAGGCCCGCATTGGGCGCGCAGCTATGGTTCACCAGATCGTCGATCCGGCCCGACGGCCCCATATAATGATCCGGCGTCACCTGGACGAAGCGGTCGCCGCCGCCGCGCATCAGGCTCGGCACCTGGTCCGATCGAAAGCGCCGGCCGGTAAATTCGATCAGCACGTCGCCCTCGGCAAAGGGCGCCGCGGCATAGACCGCCTTGCCCAGATGGTTCTCGCCCACCTTGAACAGATTGTCCGAGTGCCGATAGCGGTCGAAGATCCGCAGTCCCCCGCGCCGCACGCCCAGCGAGCGGAGCGGGTTGATCGTCGCCAGCCCGATCAGGAACCAGACGCTGGCATGGCACAGCAGCTCGACCAGCACATAGCCGAGCTCGGCCACCCCCAGTTCGGGCCCACGCACCGCGATCAGCAGCGTGGCCAGATCGCCGAAGGTCCACAGCCCCCAGGCCGGCGAACGCTCGCGCGAACGGTCTTCCCATACGCTGACCCAGGTCGGCCAGAAGCTCGCCGGCACCGCGACCACCACCAGCATATGCGCCCAGAAGGTCTCGCGGAACACCAGCCAGATCACCAGCGCGGTCAGGCAGGCGGCGATGCAGAAGGTCTCGGTCGCCGAGGGCGGCGCCCAGGACGACCGTCGCCAGATGCCGATCGTCACGATGATGCAGGCGACGGCGGAGACCGCGAATACCCAGCCCTGCGGCGCGCCGGGGTTCACCGCCGCATAGGTCAGCGCCTCCAGCCCGGTCGCGGCGCTCCAGATCAGCCAGGAGGCGCGGTTAGGCTGGACGAGCTCACGCCGCAGGCCAAGCAGATAGACTGCATAGCCCGTGAACATGAATCCCACCGCCACCAGGAACCAGATACCCACGCCTCACTGCCCCCTTCCCGAACGCGGCATTTACCATGTCGGGTAGGGGCAGTCCATGCGCGACTCGCGGTGAATCCGCGAGTCGCGGCGAATCGCTCAGCTGCAGTTAGAGACGGTACTTAAGACGATTTCTGCCCATTCTGCCCGGCAGATCAGCAGATCGGGGATGCTGGTCTCCGCCCGGTTATAGACGATCGCGGAGCCGTCGATCCTTGATGCATGGAGCCCCGCCGCCAGCGCCACCGCGACCGGCGCGCAATTGTCCCATTGATGCTGGCCGCCGCTGTGGAGGTAGATTTCGGCCTCGCCGCGCACCACCGCCATCGCCTTCGCGCCCGCCGATCCCATGCCGATCTGCTCGGCACCGATCCGCCCCGCAACGTCGATGCACAGCGCGCTGGCCCGGCTACGGCTGACCAGCATCCGCGGCGGGCGATGCGCCGGCGGGAGCGGGGAGGGGGCGTCGCTCGACAGGGTCACGCCCAGCCGCGGCAGCGAAACCGCGCCCACCGCCGCCGCGCCGTCCACCGCGAGTGCCACATGCACCGCCCAATCGTCGCGCCGCTCGGCGAATTCGCGCGTCCCGTCCAGCGGATCGACGATCCACACCCGGCGCTGATCGAGCCGCGCCAGGTCGTCCGCCGACTCCTCGGAGAGTATCGCATCGTCCGGCCGCGCCGCGCGCAGCCGCTCGAGGATCAGCGAATTCGCCTCGCGATCGCCCCGATCCCCACCCGCGCAGTCGCGCTGGATCGCGAGCAACAGCGCGCCGGCCTCCGTCGCGATGTCGCGGGCAAGTTCGGCGTCGGTCAAATCACCGGGCTCCACGTCCCCATGATCGTCTCGACGATCCGCTCGGCCGCCGCCTCGGGCGACTCCTTCGTCGTGTCGATCCGGATGTCGGGTCGCTCGGGCGGCTCATAGGGGCTGGAGATGCCGGTAAAGTTGCCGATCTCCCCCGCGCGCGCCTTCTTGTAGAGCCCCTTCACGTCGCGGCCTTCGGCCACCTCCAGCGGCGTATCGATGAAGATCTCGAAATATTCGCCCGCCGCCATCATGCCGCGCACCAGCTCACGCTCGGCGCGGAAAGGGGAGATGAAGGCGGTCAGCACGATCAGCCCGGCGTCGGTCATCAGCCGCGCGACTTCGCCCACCCGGCGGATATTCTCCACCCGATCGGCATCGCTGAAGCCCAGATCGCGGTTGAGCCCGTGCCGGATATTGTCGCCGTCGAGCAGGAAGCTGTGCTTGCCCATCGCGTGCAGCTTCTTCTCGACCAGATTGGCGATCGTCGACTTGCCCGATCCCGAAAGCCCGGTGAACCACAGCAAGCGCGGTTGCTGGCCCTTCTGCGCGGCATGCGCCTCGCGCGTGATCTCCACCGCCTGCCAATGGACATTCTGCGCGCGGCGCAGCGCATGGTGCAGCATGCCCGCAGCAACCGTCGCGTTGGTCGCCTTGTCGATCAGGATGAACCCGCCCAGATCGTGGCTGTCGGCATAGGGCTCGAACACCAGAGCGCGGTCGGCGGCGACTTCGGCCACGCCGATATCGTTGAGCCCCAGCGACTTGGCCGACATCTTGGCCATCGTGTTGACGTCGATCGTATATTCGGGCTCGCGCACCACCGCGCTCACCGTCTGCGTGCCGAGCTTCAGCCAATAGGCCCGACCGGGCAGCAGCTCGGTCTGGTCCATCCAGACGATCTTCGCCTTGAACTGATCGGCGCTTTCCGGCGGCGCATCGGCCAGCGCGATCACGTCGCCGCGCGAACAATCGACTTCGTCCGCCAGCGTGAGCGTCACCGATTCGCCGGCCACCGCCTCGTCGCGATCCCCGCCGAACGCCACGATCCGCGCCACGGTTGTCGTCCGTCCCGAAGGCAGTATCCGCACCGCGTCGCCCGGGCGCACGGTGCCGCTCGCGATCATCCCGGCAAAACCCCGGAAATCCAGATTGGGCCGGTTGACCCACTGCACCGGCAGCCGGAACGGCTTGGCGCGGGCGGCCTCGGTCTCGACCTCGACCCGCTCCAGATGCTCGATCAGCGTCGGCCCGCTATACCAGGGCGTGTTGTCGCTGAGCGCGGTGATATTGTCGCCCTTGAACCCCGAGATCGGGATCGGGGTGAAACCCGCTATGCCGATGCTCTCGGCAAAGCTCCGATAGTCGTCGACGATCCGGTCGAACAGCGCCCGGTCGTAACCGACCAGGTCCATCTTGTTCACCGCGAGCACGATGTGGCGGATGCCGATCAGGTGCGCGAGATAGCTGTGCCGCCGCGTCTGGGTCAGCACGCCCTTGCGGGCATCGATCAGGATCACGGCAAGGTCGGCGGTCGACGCGCCCGTCACCATGTTGCGGGTATATTGTTCGTGGCCCGGCGTATCCGCGACGATGAACTTGCGCTTCTCCGTCGCGAAGAAGCGATAGGCGACGTCGATCGTGATCCCCTGCTCGCGCTCGGCGGCAAGCCCGTCGACCAGCAAGGCGAAGTCGATCTCCTGCCCTTGCGTGCCCACCCGCTTGCTGTCCGCCTCGAGCGCCGACAGCTGGTCCTCGAAAATCTGCTTCGAATCGTAGAGCAATCGCCCGATCAGTGTCGACTTGCCGTCGTCCACCGATCCGCAGGTGATGAAGCGCAGCAGCGACTTGTTCTGATGCTGCGCAAGATAGGCCGAAATGTCGGACGCGATCAGCGCATCCGGCCGGAAGGAGGAGGTCAAAATATCCTCCCCGGCACGGGGAGGGGGACCATGCGAAGCATGGTGGAGGGGGCGTGCCGCGCAGGAGTCGCCAAGAGGAGAGCCCCCTCCGTCAGCGCGCCGCGCTGCCACCTCCCCGGACCGGGGAGGATTTTGAGAAGGGACCGCATCAGAAATACCCCTCTTGCTTCTTCTTCTCCATGCTCGCCGACTGGTCATGGTCGATCGCGCGCCCCTGCCGCTCCGAGGTCGTGGTCAGCAGCATCTCCTGGATCACCGCCTCCAGCGTATCCGCCTCGCTCTCCACCGCGCCGGTCAGCGGATAGCAGCCCAAGGTCCGGAACCGGACCGATCGCTCCAACGGCACTTCGCCGTCACGCAGCCGGAAGCGATCGTCGTCCACCATCAGCAGCATGCCATCCCGCTCCACCGTCGGCCGGGGTGCCGCGAAGTAAAGCGGCACGATCTCGATCCCTTCGGCCAGAATATATTGCCAGATGTCGAGCTCGGTCCAGTTGGAGAGCGGGAACACCCGCATGCTCTCGCCCCTGGCTTTCCGCGCATTGTACAAATGCCAGAGCTCGGGCCGCTGGCGTTTCGGGTCCCAGCGGTGTGAGGCGGTGCGGAACGAGAAGATCCGCTCTTTCGCCCGGCTCTTCTCCTCGTCGCGCCGCGCCCCGCCGAACGCCGCATCGAAGCCGTGATGGTCCAGCGCCTGCTTCAGTCCCTCGGTCTTCCACAGATCGGTGTGGAGGCTGCCATGATCGAACGGATTGATGCCCTGGGCGATCGCATCCGGATTCTTGTGGACCAGCAATTCCATTCCCGCGTCCGCGGCGGCGCGGTCGCGCAATTCGTACATCGCCCGGAATTTCCACGTCGTATCGACATGCAGCAGCGGGAAGGGCGGCGGCGCGGGGTAGAATGCCTTGCGCGCCAGGTGCAGCATCACCGCGCTGTCCTTGCCCACCGAATAGAGCATCACCGGCCGCTCGGCCTCGGCCACCACTTCGCGCAGGATGTGGATGCTTTCGGCCTCGAGCCGCTGGAGGTGCGTAAGCGGCGGTGTCGCGCTTCGGGGCGCGCCATGCTCTTCGCGGATCAGGCTCTGTGGATGCGGCATGGCACGCGATTTAGGAAGCGGAGGCCGGGCGCGCGATCTAGTTTATGTTTAGCCGGGCATACCGCCCGGGTCTCAGCCCTTAGGCTTCCCCACGCCCACCAGCGTCAGCCCCGCCCGCTCGGCTTCGGCGGGGGGATAGATGTTGCGCAGATCCACCAGCAGCGGAGTCGCCATGATCTTGGCCATCCGGCCCAGATCGAGCGCGCGGAACGCGTCCCACTCGGTCACGATCACCAGCGCGTCGGCACCCTCGGCCGCGGCATAGGGGCTGTCGCTGAACTCGACGTCCTGCAGCATCGGCCGCGCCTGCTCGACGCCCTCCGGGTCATAGGCGCGCACCTTCGCGCCGGCATCCTGCAGCGCCGCGATCACCGAGAGGCTCGGCGCGTCGCGCATGTCGTCGGTGTTGGGCTTGAAGGTCAGGCCGAGCACCGCGACGGTCTTGCCGTGCGCGTCGCCGCCCATCGCCTTGATCACCTTGCGCCCCATCGCCCGCTTGCGCGCGTCGTTGACCTGCACCGTCGCCTCGACGATCCGCAGCGGGGTCTCATTGTCCGCCGCGGTCTTGAGCAGCGCCAGCGTGTCCTTCGGGAAGCACGAACCGCCATAGCCGGGGCCGGCATGGAGGAACTTGGCGCCGATCCGATTGTCCATCCCGATCCCGCGCGACACTTCCTGGACGTCGGCGCCCACTTCCTCGCACAGGTCGGCAATCTCGTTGATGAAGGTGATCTTGACCGCCAGGAAGGCGTTGGCGGCATATTTGATCAGCTCGGACGTTCGCCGTCCGGTAAACAGGATCGGCGCCGACTGGTTGAGCGACAGCGGGCGATAGATGTCGCGCATCACTTGCTTGGCAGCTTCATCGTCGGTGCCGACGACGACGCGATCGGGCCGCTTGAAGTCCGCGATCGCCGCGCCCTCGCGCAGGAATTCTGGGTTGGAGACGACCATTGCGCCGCTGTCCGGCGCCACTTCGGCCAGGATCCGCTCGACTTCGTCGCCGGTGCCCACCGGCACGGTCGATTTGGTGACGATCACGCTCGGCTTGGTGAGGTTTTCGCCGATCTCGCGCGCGGCGGCATAGACATAGCTGAGATCGGCATGCCCGTCGCCGCGCCGGCTGGGGGTGCCGACCGCGATGAACACCGCGTCGGCATCGCGCACGCCCTCGGCCAGGTCGGTGGTGAAGGTCAGCCGCCCGGCCTTGACGTTGGAGGCGACCAATTCGGCCAGCCCGGGCTCGTAGATCGGCATCACATTCTGGTGGAGCAGCTCTATCTTGCGCGCATCCTTGTCGACGCAGACCACGTCATGGCCGAAGTCCGAGAAGCAGGCGCCGGATACCAGGCCCACATAGCCCGTGCCGATCATCGCGATGCGCAACGTGTTTCCCCTTCGGGTGAATGTCCGTTGCGCACTTAGCGCAGCCTGCGGTCAGAACAAGGGGAGGGGGCGCTGCGGGCCGAGCGCGGCGGCATTAAAAAAGGCGGCCCGCAGGCCGCCTCTTTGAAACCGTCCGGGCCGGTCAGCGCGCTCTCACTGCTGAGATCGCCTCACCGCCGGCCCGGAAGTAGCGTCGGTCACAAGGGGCGAATGTCTTCGCCGGTCGCGCCGTCGCGGAAGAGAAGATTGAACGCGAACATCATTGTTCTCCCATCGTGCGCAGTGATGCGCGATTCGGATGGTTAACGATCTGTTTAGCATAAATCAATCCGGAACTCTCCTGAGCCCGGCACGTATTGCCTGGCCCCGAGAACCGCTTAACCGTTCCTTCAAGGCTCTCTGGCTATGGGTCTGCGGATGTCGGCGAGGATCGAGCCCATAATGCCATCGGCCAATGCCAATCGCGATGGGCGAACGGAGCCCGCAATCGCTGCGGACACCGCTGGACCGTCGCCGGCGCCCGCCGCTCCCGCCAAGCTGCCGGCCTGGGGCCGCGGCCAGCGCGGGGAGGCCGGTATCTGGCGGATCCTCTGCCTGTGCGAGATCGGCAATTTCGCCACGCTGCGGCGCCATCTCGGGCGCCCGCGCGCCGATGCGCTGGTGCAGGACGTCGCGACGCAGATCATCGATCTCTGCCCCGACATCCGGATTGTGACCGCCGGCCGCGCGCTGATCGAGATCGCGTTCGAGCGCGACTCCCCCGAAGCAGGCGCCGCCGATATCGATCGCCTCCGCACGGCATTCCTGAAACCGCTCGATCTCGACGGCGAACCCTACACGCTGCATCTGCATTTCGGCATCGCCGCCTCGCCCTCGGACGACAGCGACGAGGTTCGCCTCACCGAGGCCGCCGAATCGGCGCTCGAGCAGGCGCGCGGCCAGGGCAAGGCGGTGATGCTCGATCTCTCGCGCGCTGACCTGGCCTTCGACAAGCTCACCTTGATGCGCGAACTCCCCCGCGCGATCGCCAAGGGCGAGATGTTCCTGCAATATCAGCCCAAGGTGCATGTCCGTCGCCAGGAAATAGCCAGCGCCGAGGCACTGATCCGCTGGCAGCACCCCCAGCGCGGGCTGATCCTGCCCGGCGACTTCATCTCGGTTGCCGAGGAGGCCGGCGAGATCGGCGCGCTCACCATCTGGACGCTGCGCCAGGTCATCGCCGATCAGAAGCGCCTCGCCGCCGACGGCTATGATCTGACGCTGTTCCTCAACATTTCGGGCATGCTGCTCGCCGACGCCCATTTCGTCGCGGAGGCGTGCGAGATCGTCACCTCCAGCGGCGCCAAGCTCGGCTTCGAGATCACCGAGACCGCGGTCATCCGCGATCCGGACAGCGCGATCCGCCATCTGCAGACCTTCGCCGATATCGGCGTCCAGCTCGCGATCGACGATTATGGCGCCGGCCTCTCGTCGCTCGCCTACCTCAAGCAATTGCCCGCGCGCGAGCTCAAGATCGACAAGATGTTCGTCCTTCAGCTCACCAGCAGCAATCGCGATCCGCTGATCGTCCGATCGACCATCGATCTCGCGCACGCGCTCGAGATGGAAGTCACGGCGGAGGGGGTCGAGACGCCCTCGGCGCTGGCCTTGCTCAGCGTGATGGGCTGCGACATGGTCCAGGGCTATCTGATCTCCCGCCCGCTCGGCTTCGATGCCTTCCGCAACTTCCTCGCGGAGGATGCGGCGCGCGCCACATCGGGCGAGTCGCCATCGTCCTTCATCCGGCCAGAGAGCTTCTGGAAGCGCGCGTGATGCGGACGCTGCTCCGCATTCTGATCTTGCTGTCGCTTGGCCTTCCCGCGCTCCCGGCCGCGGCTGGACCCGTGCCCGCGTCCGTCGAGGCAGCCATCACCGCGGCCAAAGACAGCGTCGTAGCGGATGCACCCGACAAGCTCGATCAAATTGCCGCTGCCGAAGCGCTCGCGCAGCAAATCAGCGATCCCCGCCAGCGCATCATCGGCCTCGCCACGACGCGGTGGCTAGGCGCCGAAGCGCACCTGCGCAGCGCCAGTCCCGATCTGGCCGTACCGCTGCTCGCGCAGGGGCTTCGTCTCGTCGAGTCGATCAACGAGCCGCTGAAGGTCCGCGGCGATCTGCTGATCTCGCAGGGCGCATTGTATATGCAGCGCGAGCAGGCCGAGAAAGCGCTCGACAATTTCCAGCAGGCCTATCGAATCTACGGCGAGGTGCGGGAGCCCCGCAGCCAAGCGATCGCGCTCCAGAACATCGCGTCGCTTTATCAATCTGCAAACGATGGTGCGCGCGCCGAGAATTATTACAAGCAGGCTGCCCAGGCCTATGGCGGAGACGCGACTCTTTCACTCTCGCTGCACAACAATCGCGGCAACGTCCTCCTCTCGCTCGAACGCTATGCCGAAGCCGCCGTGGAGTTCGAGCTTGCGCTGCGTCTCGCCCAGCGGCTTGCCAAGCCGACGCTCGAAGTCCGCGTGCTCGTGAACCTTGCCCGTGCTCAGGTCGATCTCAAGCGGTTCGATGAAGCCGAGCGCACGCTCGCGCGCGGTTTCGCGCTGGTCCGCGGCTCCGATGCCGAGATGCCCCGGCGGCATCTGCTTGCCACCAGCGCCCGGCTGGCCGCCGATCGTGGCAATTATCCCCGCGCCGCCGAGTTGATCCGAGAGAGCTTCGCCGGCATCGATCCCGCGACGACCGCCAACGAGTTTCGCAACGCGCATCTCTATGCGCACGAAATCTTCCGCAAGACCGGACACATCCGGCTCTCGCTGGTTCACCTCGAGGCGCTCAAGCGGCTCAGCGACGAGGCGGCGAAGGTCGCGACCTCGACCAGCGCCGCGCTGATGGCGGCCAAGTTCAATTACACCAATCAGCAGCTGACCATCCAGCAACTGACTACCGAGCAATTGCGCAAGACCGCCGAATTCCAGCGTACGCTGTTCCTCAGCATCGGCGGCGGCACGCTGGTGCTCATCGCGCTGCTGACCTTCGGCCTCGTCACCATCCGCCGCAGCCGCAATCAGGTTCGCGCCGCCAACGTCGTGCTCGGCGAGACCAATGTCGCACTCGAAAAGGCGCTGCGGGCCAAGACCGAGTTCCTCGCCACCACCAGCCACGAGATCCGCACCCCGCTCAACGGCATTCTCGGCATGACCCAGGTCATGCTGACTGATTCGAAGCTGACGCCCGAGATTCGCGATCGCATCGACATCGTCCACGGCGCCGGGGTGACGATGCGCGCGCTGGTCGACGACATCCTCGATGTCGCCAAGATGGAAACCGGCAACCTCACCGTCGAGGCGGCACCGATGGACCTCTGCGCTACGCTCAAGGAAGTCACGCGCATCTGGGAAGAACAGGCCCGCGCCAAGGGTCTGGTGTTCCGGCTCGAGCTCAGCCACGCGCCGCGCTGGATCGTCAGCGATGCCGGGCGCCTGCGCCAGATCGTCTTCAACCTGCTGTCCAACGCGATCAAGTTCACCGAGCGCGGCACCGTCACGCTGCGCGCGATCGACGAGGGGCAGGGCGATGCACGGCGGCTCAAGCTGGTCATATCGGATACCGGCATCGGCATCCCGCCCGAGAAGTTCGACGACATCTTCGAATCCTTCCGCCAGGTCGATACCAGCACGACGCGCAAGTTCGGCGGCACCGGCCTGGGCCTCACCATCTGCCGCAACCTTGCCCGCGCGCTCGGCGGAGACGTCACGGTCGCCAGCGAGCCCGATCGCGGGTCGGCTTTCACCATCGATCTGCCGCTGGTTCCTTCCGAAGCGCCCGCTGCGGTCGCGCCGGGCGAAGCCAACGCCGGCGGCACCATGCTGATCCTCGATCGAAACCCGATCGCCCGCAGCATGTTGCGCACGCTGTTCGAGCCGCGCGTCGCCGAACTCCGTTTCGCCGGCACCGCGGACGAAGCGCTTGCCGCCCTGGCCATGGGGGACATTACGTACTTGCTGGCGGACGAAGCGACCCTCAAGGTGGCCGATGCGGACGCTGTGGAAACATTGCGGGCATTGGTTGCGATCTCCGGCGCTGCCGAGACAACGGTGCTCTGGATGCAGCCCGATGCTGAGATTCGGTCTCAGCTTTCATCCTCAGGGATTGGGCGGATCGTCGAAAAGCCGATCTCGGGAGCGGCGCTCGTCGACGCGGTCATCCCGGCCTCGCCGGAAAAATCAGGAAAGGGCAGCGCTGAGCCGCTTGTGTCGGAGGCGGCTTAGCGCAATAGCACACTCAATATGATAAAAATGATGGTCGCAAACCTCCCTTCAGCCGGCTTCGGCAGGCTCCGATGAACATCCTCTTCATCGAGGATGATCCGATGAACCGTCGGGTCGTCAAGGACATGCTCGACGTCGCTGGCGCGACGATGGCCGAGGCTTCCTGGGCGGAGGAGGGTCTTGCCCGGATCGACGCGGAGACCTTCGACGTCATTCTCGTCGATCTTCGCATGCCCGGCACCGACGGGTTCGAGACGATCCGCCAGATTCGCGCGCGCGACGATGCGAAGAAGGAACTGCCGATCATCGTCGTCACCGCCGACACCGCCGTCGATCTGCGCGAGCGCTGCCTGGCGATCGGCGCGGACGATATCCTGTTCAAGCCGGTGGCAATGGACGCCCTGTTCGATTCGATCGGCCGCGTCCTCGCGCTGCGTGGCGGCGGCGGGGTGATCGCCTAAACCCACCTTATCGTCATCCCCGCGAAGGCGGGGATCCAGGGTTGCTCAGTCCGTCCGTCACTCTGGATTCCCGCCTCCGCGGGAATGTGAGTAGGACCCGTGCCGCTAATCCTCCAATATCTTCGAATGCTTCGCGGTATCGCGCATCCGCAGATAGGTGATCAGCGAAATCCCGATCATCCCCGTAACATACCAGTAAAAGCCGCGCTCCCAGCCGGCATTTTTGAACCACAAGGCGACATATTCGGCCGTCCCGCCGAACAGCGCGTTCGCCAGCGCATAGGGCAGGGCCACCCCCAGCGTCCGGATATGCGCCGGAAACAGCTCGGCCTTCACCACCGCGTTGATCGACGTATAGCCCGTCACGATCACCAGCGCCCCGAGCATCAGCAGGAACGCCACGAACGGACTGCGCACCCCCTCCAGCGCGGTGAAGATCGGATAGGTCAGCAGGACCCCCAGCACGCCGAACCCGACCATCAGCGGCTTGCGCCCGACCCGATCGGAAAGCGCGCCTGCGATCGGCTGGATCAGCATGAAGCAGAGCAAGGCCGCCGCATTGATCTGCGAGGCGGTCGTCCGGTCGAAGCCCGATGTGTTGACCAGGAATTTCTGGAGGTAGATCGAGTAGGCATAGAAAGCGAGCGTGCCCCCCGCGGTCAGCAGCATCACCACCGCGGCCTCGCGTGGATGCTGCGTCACCAGCGCCCAGAAGCTCGATTTGCCCGCCTCGCGGCGCTCGAAGCTCTCGGTCTCGGCCATCCGCCGCCGGATCCAGAACACCACCACCGCGAGCACCCCGCCGATCGCAAACGGAATGCGCCAGCCCCAGGCATCGAGCGCGGCCTCGCTCATCACTGCCTGCAGCACGAGCAAGACCAGAAGTGCGCAGAGCTGGCCCGATATCAGCGTGACATATTGGAAGCTCGACCAGAATCCGCGATTCTTCCTGCCCGCCATCTCCGAAAGATAGGTCGCGCTCGCGCCATATTCGCCGCCGACCGAAAGCCCCTGCATCAGCCGCGCCAGCACCAGCAACGCGGGCGCCGCGACCCCGATCGTCGCATAGCTCGGGGTAACCGCGATCAGCAGCGATCCCGCGCACATCAGGCTCACCGATAGCGTGAGCCCTGCCTTGCGGCCGTGCCGATCGGCATAGATGCCCATCAGCCAGCCGCCCACCGGCCGCATCAGGAAACCGACGGCAAAGACCGCCGCCGCGCTCAGCAACTGCGCGGTCTGGTCGCCCTTGGGAAAGAAATGCGGTGCGAAATAGAGCGTGAACGCCGAATAGGCATACCAGTCATACCATTCGACGAGATTCCCCGCCGAGCCCCCCAGGATCGAACGAAGCCGGTGGCGCGTGGAAGTGGGTGCGGAGGATGCCATGCAGCGACTATAACGAGGCCAAAGGCAGCGGAAAGGGTGACAATTTGAGGCGCCGGCGCGCTTTTCCGGCGCCAAAGGCGGGCAATTTACGCCATGCCTGCGAATCTACCGTCATCGCTCATAGCATCGCAATTGCCTGTATGACCGTCATCCCGGCGCAGGCCGGGATCCAGGATGGCGCTGCCCGGCCAGTCGTGCTTGACCCTGGATCCCGTCCTGCCCGGGGATGGCGAACGGTGTAGTTGCGCACCAAAGCATCGCACATGGGCAACAAACGCCGATAATCGGCGTCACCCCCCTCTCACGCCTTGAAAAATCGGATTCCCCCTGATAGGTGCCCGCGGATAACGCCGCAGCCCTGCTTCGGCGAACCCTATTCTATTGAATTCGAGATTGGAGCTGTACGGCCTTATGCAAATCATCGTTCGCGACAATAACGTCGACCAGGCGCTGCGGGCGCTCAAGAAGAAGCTGCAGCGTGAGGGCGTCTATCGCGAGATGAAGCTTCGTCGGCACTACGAAAAGCCCAGCGAGAAGCGTGCTCGCGAGCGTGCGGCAGCGATCCGTCGCGCCCGCAAGCTCGAGCGCAAGCGCGTCGAGCGCGACAGCGCACGGTAAGATTGCTGCGCTTCGGCGCAGTTTTCTTTCCCGATTCGCGGGAAAAGTGCGAAGCTAAGCGGCGGAACGCCGAAACTGGGATAATCTGATGTCCGTGACCGCCGTTCCGCTTCGTGGCCTCAATCGAGCCTATTCCGTCTGGATCTGGGTCGGCGTCGTCGCCGCGATCCTGCTGGCTTTCGGCCTCGCCTGGGCCGGCACGCGTGAGCGCGTCGCGGCCAAGGGCACGAACGAGCAGTTCCTCGCCTGGAACGGCAGCCGCGCCGGCGTCGTGACCACCGCCTCGGGGCTGCAATATCAGGTGCTCAAGGCGGGCGAGGGCCCCAAGGCGGGCGAGGGCGATTATGTCATCGCCAATTATGAAGGCCGTTTCCGCGACGGCGCCATTTTCGACAAGAGCGAGCGCCCCGTGCCCTTCCCGGTGCAGCAGGGCAGCGCGATCCCCGGCTTTCTCGAAGGCCTGAAGCTGATGCAGAAGGGCGGCACCTATCGCCTCTGGATCCCCGCCAATCTCGCTTATGGCGCCCCGGGCATGCAGAGCCCGGATCCCGAGCGGGTTCCCGCCGATGCGATGCTGATCTTCACCGTCTCGCCCGAGCGCGTCCTCCCCGCCGCCGTCGTCCAGCAGATGATGATGCAGCAGATGATGCAGCAGCAGGGCGGCCAGGGCGCGCCGCCCCCAGGCGGCGGCGCTCCTCAGGGCCCGCCTCCGGGCGCCGGTCCTCCGCCGCAGGGCGCTCCGGGGCAGTAACGCCCCACCGGGCGGGCGGGGGCCTGGCGCGAGCTATATCTTCGCCTGCAAGACCCAGCGCTCGTGGCCCTCGAACCCCATCGCCGACAGAACGCCGCTGCTGTAGGCGCCGGTGTCGAGGCCGATGCGGTGCGATAGCAATTCGACATCCTCGGCGATGGTGTGGCCGTGGACCACGACCTTCTCAAGCGCACCGCGGTGGAGCAGGAATTCGTCGCGGATCCAGCGCAGGTCTGCCACGCGCTGGCGATCGAGCGGCTCGTCCGGTCGGATGCCGGCATGCACGAAAGCATAGCCGCCGATGATGATAAGATCCTCGAGTGCGTCGAGAAATTCGACATGCTCGCGCGGCACTGCCGCCTGGATCATCGTCAGGAGCTCGGGGAAACCAGCCTCGTGATATGTCTCTTCGGAGATCCCATAACTCAGAATCGTCTCGCGCCCGCCGATCCGTGTGAACAGCTTCAGCGCCTTGAGGTCGCCGGCCAAAGCGAGGCTGAAAATCTCCTCGTGGTTGCCGAGCAGGATCCTGGTTGCCGGATACTCGGCCTTTAGCTGCAGGACGCGATCGATGACTTGCGCCGAATGCGGACCTCGGTCGACCAGATCGCCAAGCAAAATCAGCTGCGTGTCCAGGGAGCCGCGTCGGCGATCGTCTTCATGGATCTTCGAGAGCAGCGCTTCGAGAAGGTCCAACCGGCCATGTATATCGCCGATCGCATAAACCCGTTTACCATCGGGGACGGCTGCCACTGGCTCGCCTGTCACGACGCGCTTCGAAAAAAGCTTGAAAATCATATGTTGGCCAAAAATTATGTGCCCGGCAGATATTCGAAGACCCAGGTGGGTTCAATGCATTGCATCGAAGCATAGGCTCGCTTGGGCGGCGGAAAGACGATGGATTGCGAATCGCGAATCAAATCGAAGCATCTTTCACGCACAAAAAAGTGGCGGCCAAAGGCCGCCACTTCGAAATCCGATAATCCGGAAAACAGCTTAGGGGCTGTCGGGATCGTCATCGTTGTTTGCGAGCGCAACAGCGCCGCCGATGATTGCTGCGGTTGCGAGCACGCCGATGATGACTGCGGGCGCGAGCTCGCTCTCTTCATCACCCGACGTCGCAGCGCGCGACAGCGACAGCTTGGCAGCCGGGCTAGCCGTAGCGGCCAGAACCGGGGTCGCTGCCATCGTAGCGACTGCAGCTGCCGTGAGAAGCTTTGACAACATTATTCTACTCCCTCTTCGAGCTCCGGTGCTCTCGTCCAGCGACCCTATGGCATAGGAGCCCGCAGACGGCAACACCTCAAAATCCACGCCGCGACGAGATACTCTCGCCGTTGCAGGAACGCAACACTGGTCGAGTCTCGAGCTCAACACAATGCCCATAACGGTTACCCGCGATGCAAGCGTACGCCTTCTATAACGCGGCGCAGCATTAAGGCCAAGGGTATTAACAATCTCTCCCAACGCATTTCCTCGCGCGGCTCATTATGGTCCCTGCAGCGGCGCTATCCTTGTCGGCGGGGCGGCATGGCGACTATGGAGACGAATGTTCTTCCGGTTCCGATTTTCAGCCCTTCGCTGCGTCCGCGCCCTCCGGGCCTGCGCGCTGGTATCGATCGCCTGCGTTGGCTTGACGGCAGGAGCAGGGGCGCAGTCCACTGAGGGTAACGCCCAGTTCGAAGCACTTCGCGCGGCGGATCTGAAGCTGGCGACTATCGGCTGGCGCCTTGCGACCGCCAACGCCCCGCTGTGCGAGCGCCTGGAGCCCGGGACGGGAATCCAACTGCACACGCTCGACCAGTTCGATTCGGCGACTCGTGCGCAGGCGCAGACGCATTTCGGGTTCGCTTCGCCGATTGCCGTGGAGGCGATCGTGTCCGGGAGCCCGGCGGAACGCGCCGGACTGCGCGCCGATGATTCGCTGATTCGTGTCGGCTCGGTGGATATGCGCGCCATTGCAGGCAAAGCGGGGACGACAGAGCGCCTTGTCGCCGCACAGTTGGCGATCGCGGCGCTTCCGACTGAAGCGTCGATCGCTGTCGAGGCATTGCGGGGCGGCGAGGCCATCCGCGTCACGATCGAGCCCGTACCCGCCTGCAAGTCGCGGTTCGAGCTCGAAATCATCAACAGCTTCGGTGCGTCGGCCGACGGCACGATGGTGCAGATCAGTTCGCGCTTCCTCGACGACTATTCCGACGATCAGGTCGCCGCGGTTACCGCACATGAATTCGCACACAATGTCTTGCACCACCGTGATCGTCTGGTCGCGCGCGGCGTCGATTACGGCTTGCTCTCGGGTTTCGGGGCGAACGTGAAGTATTTTCGCCAGACCGAGATTCAGGCGGACCTGCTGTCGGCCTATCTGCTCGCCAATGCCGGTTACCCACCGCGTGCGTCGATCGACTTCTGGCGCAAATACGGATCGGACGGGCTGATCGGGCTGTTCCGCAGCCGCTCGCATCCCCACTGGCGCGATCGAATCGCCACGCTGGAGGCGGAAATCCCCAAGATCGAGGCGCAGGCGGCGCGGCCGATCGTGCCGGCGCTGATCGCGGAACGAAGCCAGCCGCTGAGCGGCGACTGGCAATCGTTGCTGGTACGACGCTAGGCGTTCAGCTGGCCAGCCTCAGCGGTTCGCCAGGGGCCGGGTGCGGCTGATCGGGCCAGATGCCGCGCGTGTCATAGACCTGCTTGCCCACCCGTTCCTCGAGCGGGATCGAGCGGAAGATTTCGTGATCGACCAGCACGATCAGCGTGTCGCAACTCTCCAGCGCCGAATCGACGTCGATCAGCGCGCTGCCGCTGCCGTCGAACGCCGCGGGCAGGGTGCTGGCATAGGGCTCGACGATCGACACCCGCGCGCCGAAGCGTTCGGCCAATGCGGTTGCGACCTTGAGCGCGGGGCTCTCGCGGAAATCATCGATATTGGCCTTGAAGGCGAGGCCCAGGCAGGCGGCGCGGACCGTTGGATCGGCCTCCAGCATCGCGCAGGCGCGGGCGATGACATGCTCGACCTTGCCGTCATTCACTTCGCGCGCGGTGCGGATGAGCGGGGTCTGATCGGGTGCGGCGCTGACCAGGAACCAGGGATCGACCGCGATGCAATGCCCGCCGACGCCGGGGCCGGGGGAGAGGATGTTGACCCGCGGATGGCGGTTGGCGAGGCGAATCACTTCCCAGACGTCGACCCCCATCTGATCGGCGACCAGCGAGAGTTCGTTCGCGAAGGCGATGTTTACGTCGCGGAAGGCGTTTTCGCTGAGCTTGGTCATCTCGGCCGCCTTGGCGGTGGTGGTGACGCAAGCGCCGCGCACGAAGCGGCGATAGAATTGCAGCGCCTTCCGCGCGCAACGGGGGGTGATGCCGCCGATGACGCGATCATTGTCGATCAGCTCGACGAGGATACGACCGGGGAGGACGCGTTCGGGGCAATAAGCGATGGCGACGTCGGCGCTGCCCGTGCAATGGCCGGGGACCTTGAGATCGGGCCGCAGCTTCGCGAGCAGTTCGGCGACCTTCTCGGTGGTGCCGACCGGCGAGGTCGATTCGAGGATGACGACGTCGCCTGCCTTGAGCACGATCGCGATCGTGGTCGCGGCCTTGAGCACATAGCCGATATCGGGCGCGTGATTGTCGCCGAACGGGGTGGGGACCGCGACGACGAACACGTCCGCCGGCTCGATCTGCAGCGAGGCGCGCAGATTGCCGCGCGCGACCACGCCCGAGACCAAAGCGTCGAGATCGATCTCCTCGATATGGACGCGGCCCGAATTGACCGTATCGACGACATGGGCGTGGACGTCGACGCCGAGCACCTTGGCGCCGGTGCGGGCGATTACTGCGGCGGTGGGGAGGCCGATATAGCCCAGGCCCAATACGGCTACCTGGAGTTCAGAGTCCGAAACCATGTGCGACGATCCCCGATATCCGTGTCGCGGCATGGCCATCGCCGAAGGGATTGTGGGCGCGGGCCATTGCCGAATAGGCAAGGCTATCGTCCAGCAAGGTTGAGATTTCGGAAACGATCCGATCCGGGTCGGTGCCGACGAGCCGTGCAGTGCCCGCTTCCACGCCTTCGGGACGCTCGGTGGTCTCGCGCATCACCAGCACCGGCTTGCCGAGCGCGGGGGCTTCCTCCTGTACGCCGCCCGAATCGCTGAGCACGATCTCGGCCATGCCGAGCGCACGGATGAAGTGCGGATAATCGAGCGGATCGATTCGGACGATGTTGGGGCGGTCGCCGAGCATCCTGTCCATCACCGCGACGACATTGGGGTTGGGGTGCATCGGGAACAGGATCGCGGCGTCGGGGCGGTCGGCGATGCGGGCGAGCGCGGTGGCGATGCCCGACATGCCGTCGCCGAAATTCTCGCGCCGGTGGGTGGTGACTAGGATGATGCGCTTGCCCTGAAGCCGCATCTCGATCGCGTCGAGTCCGGCGGCGAGCGAGGAATCGCCGTCGATGCGGGCACGGGTGGCGTGCAGCGCGTCGATCACGGTGTTGCCGGTGACGTGGATCGAGGCGGGATCGATATTCTCGCGACGCAGCGCGGCGGCGGCGGTCTCGGTCGGCGCGAAATGCTGGTCGGCGATGGGCGCGACGATGCGGCGGTTCACTTCTTCGGGCCAGGGCTGATAGATGTCGCCGGAGCGCAGGCCCGCCTCGACATGGCCGACCGGCACCTTGCGATAATAAGCCGCGAGCGCGCCGACCATCGCCGTGGCGGTATCGCCCTGGACGATCACGCGATCCGGCTTCTCGTCATCCATGACGCGGCCCAGCCCGGTGAGAAGCCGCGCGGTGAGATCGTCGAGCGATTGGCCGGGGGTCATCACGTCGAGATCGACGTCGGGGACGAGGTCGGCGATCGCCAGCACCTGATCGAGCAGCCCGCGATGCTGCGCGGTCACGCAGGTGCGCACCTGGAGGTCTCCGCGTGCCTTCAGCGCCTGGATGACCGGGAACAGCTTGATCGCCTCGGGCCGGGTGCCGAAGACGATCAGAATCTTGGGTGGGTGCGCGCTTGCCATGGGACCTCCTAGCCGGGCCGGTTTAATCTTGGACTAACCGCGGCGGACAATGCTTGCCATCCACGTCCCAATCGTAGGAAAGCGGCGCACCCTTTCCTTCGGAGCATTCATTCAATGCGCAAAGTCCTGCATGTCGGCTGCGGTCAGGCGACGATCGCGAACATGACCCCCGGCTTCCAGGACGGCAGCTGGGAGGAAATCCGCTTCGACATCAATCCGGATGCCCGCCCCGACATCGTCGGCACGATCACCGACATGGTGGCGGTGGAAAGCGATAGCGTCGATGCGGTCTATTCGTCGCACAATCTGGAGCATGTCTATGCGCATGAAGTCCCGCGCGTGCTCGCCGAGTTCCGCCGGGTGATCAAGCCCGAGGGCTTCGCGGTCGTCACCTGCCCCGATCTCGAATCGGTGGCGGCGCATATCGCTGCGGGCAAGCTTGCCGATCCGCTGTACCAATCACCCGCGGGCCCTATTTCGCCGCTCGACATTCTCTACGGGCATGGCGCCGCGATCGCTCGTGGCGAAACCTATATGGCGCACCGCACCGGGTTCACGCGCAAGACGCTCCAGGAAAATGCTGCCCTCGCCGGGTTCGCGTCGCTGGGTGTGCGCCACCGGCCGACTTATTTCGATCTGTGGCTGGTCGCGACGAAGCAGCCGTCGGCAAAGGACTCGATCGTGGATCTGATGACCCGCTTCTGCCGTTGAACCGAAAAGCTTAGGAAATCCCATGCCCTTCAAGCCGCTTCGCAAGGCCGTGTTCCCCGTCGGAGGATTGGGCACGCGTTTTCTCCCCGCCACCAAGGCGATGCCCAAGGAGATGCTGCCGATCGTCGATCGCCCGCTGATTCAATATGCGGTCGAGGAAGCGATCGAGGCGGGGATCGAACAGCTGATCTTCGTCACCGGGCGGGGCAAGAGTGCGATCGAGGATCATTTCGACATCGCCTTCGAGCTAGAGACGACGATGCACGAGCGCGGCAAGTCGCTCGACATTCTCGATGCGACGCTCCTCAAGCCAGGTTCGGTCGCCTATGTCCGCCAGCAGGAGCCGATGGGGCTGGGCCATGCGGTGTGGTGCGCGCGGCATATCGTCGGCGACGAACCGTTCGCGGTGCTGCTCGCCGACGATTTCATGCTCGGCAAGCCCGGCTGCCTCAAGCAGATGGTCGAAGCGTATAACAAGGTCGGCGGCAATCTGATCTGCGCGGAGGAGGTGCCGGACGATCAGACGCATCGCTATGGCATCATCACGCCGGGCGCCCGCGACGGGGCGCTGACCGAAGTCAAAGGCCTGGTGGAAAAGCCTGCGGCCGGCACCGCGCCCTCGAACCTATCGGTGATTGGCCGCTACATCCTCCAGCCCGAAGTGATGAAGGTGCTCGAAGGCCAGGAAAAGGGCGCCGGCGGCGAGATTCAGCTTACCGACGCGATGGCGCGGATGATCGCCGATCAGCCGTTCCACGGCGTCACCTTCGCCGGCACCCGCTACGACTGTGGCGACAAGGCCGGGTTCATCGAGGCCAATATCGCAGTGGCGCTGGGTCGGGACGATATCGGGCCGGCGGTGCGCGACTTCATCGCGAAGCTCTGACGCTCACAGCATGCCGGGTCGCTTCGATCAGGCGCGGACGATCTTCTCGCTGAACATGCCGGCGCGGCGGCAGGCGTTGCGGGTATCAACGACGAGTTCGGCTGCATCGACCAGCGCGGCATAATCGACCGCGTCATGATCGGTGGCGATCAAGACGGCGTCATATCCGGCGAAGGCCTTTGCATCCCAGGCCACGCCCTTGCGGAAGTTGAGGGTGGGATGTTCGCGGGTATTGTCGATGCAGGCGACGTGCGGATCGTGGAAATCGGCGGTGGCGCCGCGCGCTTCGATCATCTCCATCAGCCGGAGCGACGGGCTTTCGCGGATATCGTCGACATTCTTCTTGTAGGCGACGCCGAGGACGAGGATGCGCGCGCCGCGCAGGCCCTTGCCGAAGCGCGCGTCGAGCGAGTCCGAAAGCACGCGGATCACATGCTGCGGCATATCTGCGTTGATCTGCCCGGCCAGCTCGATGAAGCGGGTATGCTGGTTGAATTCTCGCGCCTTCCAAGTGAGATAGAAGGGGTCGATCGGAATGCAGTGGCCGCCCAGGCCAGGTCCTGGATAGAAAGGCATAAAGCCAAACGGCTTCGACTTTGCTGCCTCGATCACTTCCCACACGTCGATATCCATCGCGGTGAAGATGAGCTTGAGCTCGTTGACCAAAGCGATGTTGACGGCGCGGAAGACATTTTCGGTGATCTTCACCGCCTCGGCGGTGGCGGCAGAGGAGACTGCGATCACTTTCGGGACGACATGGCGATACAGCGCCAGCGCCAGGTCCGCCGAGACCGGATCGTCGGCGCCGACGACCTTGGGGATCTTGGTGGTGGAGAAGGTCGGGTTGCCAGGATCCTCGCGCTCCGGTGAATAAGCAAGGAAGTAATCGCGCCCTGCCTTAAGCCCGCCGGCTTCGAGGATCGGCTGCATCACTTCGCGCGTCGTGCCCGGATAGGTGGTCGATTCGAGGATCACCAGCTGGCCTTTGCGCAGCGTGGCGGCAATCGCCGCGGTAGTGGCTTCGACATATTTGAGATCGGGCTCGAGATGGCGCGAGAGCGGCGTGGGCACGCAGATCAGCAGGACGTCGGGCTCGGCCAGCCGCGCGAGATCGTCAGTGGCGTCGAGGCGCTCCGCCGCCACCTGCGGCGCGATGCGGCCGCCGTCGATATGCTTGATATAGCTTTGGCCCGCATTGAGCGCGTCGATCTTCGCACGATCCAGATCGAAAGCGAGAACGGGGCAGCCGGCCTCACAAAAGGCGACCGCGAGCGGCAGGCCAACATAGCCCATGCCGATCACGCCGATCGTAGCTGTGCCGCTTTCGATTCGCGCCTGGAGCTTCAGTCCATGCGCCGGCCATTCGATACTCATGCAGTCCCCGTAAACGATTGGAGCTGTGCCCCTATCGCCCGATAGGGGTTTCAAGTTCGATAATGATCGCGATACCAATCGACGAAGCGCCGGACGCCGATGCTGGGCGGCGTCGATGGCGCATAGCCGGTGAGCTGTTTGAGCAGCGCCGACGAGGCCTCGGTCGCGGGCACGTCGCCTTGCTGCATCGGCAGGAAATTCTTGACCGCCTCGCGCCCCAGCGCTTCTTCGAGCGCGCCGATATAGTCCATCAGCTTCGTGGCGGTGCCGGCGCCGATATTGACGCTGCGGAACGGCGCGACCGGGGAGAGGCTGTCATTCTCGACCGGATCGCGGCCGGGAATCGCATCGGTCAGCCGGACGATCGATTCGGCAAGATCGTCGATATAGGTGAAGTCGCGGACCATCGCGCCCTGATTATAGACGTCGATCGGTTCGCCCGCGAGAATCGCCTTGGTGAACTTGAACAGCGCCATGTCCGGCCGGCCCCACGGTCCATAGACCGTGAAGAAGCGGAAGAAGGTCATCGGGGTGCCGAACAGATGGCTGTAGCTGTGGCCCATCAGCTCGGTCGCACCCTTGGTCGCGGCGTAGAGGCTCAACGGCGTCTGGGTGCGCTGGGTCTCGGTGAAGGGCATCTGCGTGTTGGCGCCATAGACCGAGCTGGTCGAGGCGGCGAGCAAGTGGCGGACGGGGTGACGGCGGGCCAGTTCGAGCACATTGTGGGTGCCGATGATGTTGGCGCCGATATAGCTTTTGGGCTCGTCGATGGAGTAACGCACCCCCGCCTGCGCGGCGAGATGGATCACCACGTCGGGCTTGAACTCCGCCCAGGCGGCTTCGAACGCGGCTTCGTCCTCGATCGAAATGCGCGCGAGCGAAAAGCCGGCGTGGTTGCTGAGAATGTCGGTGCGCGCTTCCTTGAGCGCGACGTCATAATAGTCCGAGAAACTATCGACGCCGAGCACGGTATCGCCGCGCTGGAGCAGGCGGCTGGCGGTGTGGAAGCCGATGAAGCCGGCGGAACCGGTGACGAGGACGCGCTTGCTCATGCCGCGTCGGATGCCGAAACAAGGTTAGCAAGTCCACCACATGCCGGGCAGCCGGGATCCTTGGGCAGCGCGATCGTACGGAAGCGCATCGACAGCGCGTCGACAAGCAGCAGCTTGCCCGCGCTGTCCTCGCCAAAGGAGGCGACGGCGCGGATTACCTCAAGCGCGGCAAGGCTGCCCATCACCCCGGTGAGCGCGCCCAGCACGCCCTGCTCGGCGCAGGTCGCCTCGGCGCGCTCGGGATCGTGGCCGACGAAGCAGCGATAGCAGGGCTTGTCGGCCTCCCAGCCGCGGAAGACGCCGAGCTGGCCCGAAAATTCGGCCACCGCTGCCGAGACGAGTGGGACGCGCAGCGCCAGCGCGGCATCGGCCACCGCGAGCCGCGTCGCGAAATTGTCCGAGCCGTCGAGGACGACATGGATGCCGTCGAGCAGCCGCGGTGCATTGTCGGCGGTGATCCGCTCCTTGATCGCCTCGAAGCTGGTCAGCGGATTGATCTTCCGCGCCGCGATCGAGGCGGCAACGACCTTTTCATGGCCGATATCTCTCGTACCGTAGAGCGTCTGGCGCTGGAGGTTGGAGAGCGCGACCTTGTCATCGTCGATCACCGCGAGATGGCCCACGCCGGCGGCGGCGAGATACTGGATCGCCGGCGAGCCGATCCCGCCCGCGCCTATCAGCAGGACGCGCGCCTGCTTGATCGCGGTCTGCCCCACGCCGCCCACTTCGCGCAGGACGATGTGGCGGGCATAGCGTTCGAGTTCGTCGTCGGTGAGAGTCACTGGCCGGTGGAGCCGAAGCCGCCTGCGCCGCGCGCGGTTTCGTCGAGGCTCTCGACCTCGGCCAGTTCGGCGCGCTGGACGGCGGCGGGGACGAGCTGGGCGATGCGATCCCCGCGTACGATCGGGAAGGGGGCGTCGCCGAGATTGGCGAGGATCACCTTCACTTCGCCGCGATAGTCGCTGTCGATCGTGCCCGGCGTGTTGAGGCAGGTGATGCCATGCTTGAGCGCAAGCCCCGAACGCGGACGGACCTGGACCTCATAGCCTTCGGGGATGGCCATGGCGAAGCCGGTGGCGACCGCGTGGCGCGCGCCGGGGGCAAGGCTCAGCGTTTCGGCGGCGACCACGTCCATGCCCGCCGCGCCCTGGGTGGCATAAGCGGGGAAAGGGAGGCCCTTGCCGTGCGGCAGGCGCTGGAGCGCGATGCGGATCGATTCAGAGGGCATCGGCAATCCGTTCGGCAAGTTTGTGCGCGACTTCGGCCTTGGGGAGGCGTTCCCAATGCTCGACGCCGTCGGCGGTGATCAGGTGGATGGTGTTGGCATCGCCGCCCATCACGTCGCCCGAGACGTCGTTGGCGACGATCCAGTCGGCGCCCTTGCGCGCGCGCTTGGCGGTGGCGTGTTCGACGACCTGCTCCGTTTCGGCGGCGAAGCCCACGACCAGTCTGGGGCGGTGCGGGCTGTGGGCGAGCAGCGCGAGGATGTCTGGGTTTTCCGATAGTTGGAGCGTCGGCGGGGCGTCGCCCTTCTTGAGCTTCTGGTCGGCGGTGTCGGTGCGCCAGTCGCCGATCGCGGCGACCATCACCGCGGCGTCGGCGGGGAGGGCGGTGGCGACGGCGTTGGCCATCTGCTGCGCGGTCTCGACATCGACGCGGGTGACGCCGGGGGGCGTGGCGAGGGTGACCGGGCCGGAGACCAGCGTGATCCGGGCGCCGAGCGCAGCGAGGGCCTCCGCGATGGCATAGCCCTGGCGGCCCGAGGAGCGATTGGCGATGTAACGCACTGGGTCGATCGGTTCGTGGGTCGGGCCGGCGGTGACGAGGATATGCTTGCCGCTCAGGACCCCCGGAGCAGGCGAAAGCGCGGCGGTGATCGCGGCGAAGATCGCCTCGGGTTCGGGCAGGCGGCCGGGGCCATATTCGCCGCAGGCCATTGCGCCCTCGTCGGGCTCGAGGAGGGTCACGCCATCGGCGCGGAGCCGGGCGACGTTCCGGCGTGTGGCGGCATGCTGCCACATGCGGACGTTCATCGCCGGGGCGGCCAAGACGGGCTTGTCGGTGGCGAGGAGGAGCGTCGTCGCGAGATCGTCGGCGATGCCCGCGGCCATCTTGGCGAGCAAGTCGGCAGTGGCGGGGGCGATGACGACGAGATCGGCTTCGCGGCTGAGCTGGATATGGCCCATCTCGGCCTCGTCCTTGAGATCCCAGAGCGTGGTGTAGACCTGATTCTCGGAGAGCGCGGCGAGCGTCATCGGGGTGACGAACTGCGCGCCGCTCTCGGTCAGCACGCAGGTCACGCCGATCCCGGCCCTGCGGCACAGGCGGACCAGTTCGCACGCCTTATAGGCCGCGATGCCGCCGCCGACGATCAGGAGGATGCGCTTCATCGGCTTACCCTTGTCACGGTGATCCGCCGCCTGTCGAGCGCGCGGACGAAGAGATCACGCAGCGCATCGGGCACGAACACCAGCCCGGCGAGTAGCACCGGGGCAACCATCAGCGCCCAATAGAAATTGTCGAGCCGGGCGAAGATGCCGATCGCGACCGCATATGCGGCGAGCGTCGCGGCCATGCGCGGGCCCAACGGATCGCTCCAGCTCGCCCAGCCGAACATCGCTAACCCGACGAGCAGCGAGCCTGCCCAGAGCGGGAGCAATTGGAGCGAGGTGGCGAGATAGAGCGACTTCACGAAGAAACCGTAGCCGAGGAGCCCGGCCCAGCCGGGGGAGGCAGGATCGCTCGGGCCGGTGACGCCCGCGACGCCATAGGCATGCGCGCCGAGCGCCACGGCGAAGAACCCCAATGCGGCGAGCCAGCCCAGCGCCTCGCGCCGCTCGCCCTGAACCCAAGCGAAGCCGAGCATCACCAGCACATAGAGCGCTGCGGTCTCGCGGATCAGCATCGCTGCCAGCGCGATCGCCACCGCCTCGACCCATCGGCCCGGGCGCCGCAACGCGAGCGAGAGTGCGACGAGCAACCCTGCCCAGATTTCATGGAACGCCGCCAATCCGGGCTGGAGGAAGGCGAGCATCGACGCGATCAGGAGGAAGGCGCCGGTGATCCGCGGGGCGACGCGCGGCACCGCTTCGCCGAGGCGGACCGCCCAGACGACCCCCACCGTGCCGCCGAGCAGAAACAAGAGCGCCAGCGGTCCCCAACTCGGCAGCACTGCCTGGACGGTGGCGAGGCCGGGCATGCGCACGGTAACGAAGGGGCGCAGCGGATAGCCGCCGGAACGCAGCGCATCGGTGGCGGCGGTATAATAATCCGCACCATTCTTCATGCCCGCGACGATTTTTTCGTAGATCATCAGGTCGGTCTGGTCCTGCGTCGCGCTACCTTCGGCGATGGCGGCAGGATTGGGCCCGGCCAGCGCGGTGAGGCAAAGGAGCAGCAGCAAAGCCAGCAGCCCGAGCAGGATCCGCGCCCGCGGCCTGCGCAGCGTGGCGAAGCGGCTCGGCGATGCGAGCCAGAGAGGCGCAGGTTGGGCCATGCAGGCGGGGGACTACACGCGGGGCGGAGGGAGTGTCGAGAGGAAGTGGCCGGGATTGCATCTCAGCGGCAGGAAAGGCTCAGGTAAGACCAACGCCAGAAGTGGCTTGACCAATTTTTCCGCATGGCGATACTATGTCTCAAATAGTGGAAGTATCGGCGGCCGGTTCGAATCGCCGTGATCGGGAGAGTGATATGCGGAATGCCGGCTGGAGCGCAGTTGGGGCCTTGGCAATGCTTGCGATCAGCAGTCCCGCTCGGGCGCACGATGCCTCCAAGACAACCCCGTCGCCGCGGAGCAGCTGGAATTTGAACCAGGACTGGCGGACCGCGACCGGCGCGCTGCCGGGCGCCGAGCAACCGGGGTTCGACGACGCGCGCTGGGGGCAGGCGACGCTGCCGCATGCCTTCAACGAGAAAGAGGCATTCGCGCGAGACATCAAGAAGCTGTCGACCGGTATCATCTGGTATCGCAAGCGGATCACGCTGCCGGCGCGCGCGGCGGGGGGCCGGGCCTTCCTCGAATTCGAGGGGGTGCGGCAGGCGGCCGAGGTATGGGTCAATGGGAAGTCGGTGGCGTTGTCCGAAAATGGCGCGATGGCTTTCGGTGCGGACATTACCACAGCACTCAAGCCCGGCGAAAATCTCATCGCGGTGCGGGTCGACAATGACTGGAAATATAAGGAGCGCGCGAGCGGCAGCGGCGTCCAGTGGAACAACGACAATTTCAACGTCAATTATGGCGGGATCACCAAGAATGTCCGGCTGCATTTGACCGGGCCCGTCTACCAGACGCTGCCGCTGCAGGCGGGGCTGGGGACGACCGGGCAATATGTCTGGGCGGACGGCTTCGACCTCGCCAAGCGCGCCGCGACGATCCACGCCGAGACCCAGGTGCGCAACGACAGCGCCGCCGCGCGCACGATCGGCTACCGCGCCGAAATGCGCGATCGCGAGGGGCGCGTGGTGGCGCGGTTCGACGGCGGGAGTGCGACGCTGGCGCCCGGCGAGACGCGGACGCTGGCCGCGTCGGCGCGCGTGGGCGACCTGCATTTCTGGGCCTGGGGCTATGGCTACCTCTATACCGTCACGACCAGCCTGATGCTGGACGGCAAGGCGATCGACAGCATCGATACGCGGACCGGCTTTCGCCACACGAAATTCGGCGAGGGGCGGATCGAGCTCAACGGTCGGGCGATCCAGGTCCATGGCTATGCGCAGCGGACCTCGAACGAGTGGCCCGCGGTGGGCGTGTCGATCCCGCCCTGGATCAGCGATTTCTCGAACGCTTTGATGGTCGAGAGCGGCGGCAACCTGGTGCGCTGGATGCACATCGCGCCTTCGAAGCAGGACGTTGAGTCTGCCGACCGCGTCGGGCTGATGCAGGCGATGCCGGCGGGCGATGCCGAGAGCGACACGACCGGACGCCGCTGGGAACAGCGCAAGGAAGTGATGCGCCAGGCGATCGTTTATAACCGCAACAACCCCTCGATTCTGTTCTACGAGGGCGGGAACGAGAATATCAGCGACGCGCATATGGCCGAGCTGAAGGCGATCCGCGACGCGTTCGACCCGCATGGCGGAAGGGCAATCGGATCGCGCGAGATGCTGGAGAGCGATGTCGCCGAATATGGCGGCGAGATGCTCTATGTGAACAAGAGCGGCGACATTCCGATGTGGGCGATGGAATATTCGCGCGACGAGGGTGCGCGGGCATATCGCGACCACTTCACCCCGCCCTTCCACAAGGATTCGCCCGACTATAATCGCAACCAGGACAGCCATGCCGTCCAGAATGTCGAGCGCTGGTGGGACTATTATCGCGTGCGACCGGGCACCGGCAAGCGCGTGAGTTCGGGCGGGGTGAACATCATCTTCTCCGATTCCAACACCCATTATCGCGGCGACAACAATTACCGCCGCTCGGGCGAAGTCGATGCGGTGCGGATTCCGAAAGAGGGCTTTTACGCGCACAAGGTGATGTGGAGCGATTGGGTCGACAGCGTCACGCCGGGCACGCACATCATCGGGCATTGGAACTATGCGCCGGGGACGGTGAAGGATGTGCAGGTCGTGTCGAACGGCGACGCGGTGGAGCTGTTCCTCAACGGGCGTTCGCTGGGCAAGGGTGAGAAGAGCTCGGGCTTCCTGTTCACGTGGAAGGGCGTTGCCTGGGCGCCGGGCACGTTGAAGGCAGTGGCGAGCGGCAAGCGATCGGAAGCTTCGGTCGAGACGACCGGGCCGGCAGTCGCGCTGCGGCTAAAGCCGCTGGTTTCGCCGCGGGGCTTCGTGATGGACGGGGCGGACATCGCTCTGGTCGATGTCGAGGTGGTCGATGCCAGGGGGCGGCGCGTGCCGACCGCGAACGACGAGATCCGCTTCACGCTCGACGGACCCGCGCAATGGCGCGGCGGGATTGCGCAGGGCGATTCGTCGGGCAATCCGCGGGCCGAGATCGCTTCGGGTCCGGCCGAGCCGACCAAGCCCGCCGGCGCCGACCAGACCACCCAATATGCCGGGACCGCGCGCGAGGAGGATAATTATGTCCTCTCGCAGGCGCTGCCGGTCGAGGGCGGGGTGAACCGCGTGCTGCTGCGGGCGGGCAAGGCGGCGGGCGTGGTGCGGGTTGCCGCCACGGCCGAGGGGCTGAATCCGGCGACGGTGGAGATCCTAGGCGTCCTGCCGCGTGCCGAAACGGGCGGACTTTCGAGCGATTTTCCCGAAGACCATCAGCCCGGATTGCTGACCCGCGGGCCGACGCCGGCCGCACAAACCTATCGCACGACGCGTCGCACGCTGCTGCCGGTCTCGACGATATCCGGATCGAACCAAGCCGAGGCCGGGCGTTCGACCGACGACAACGAGCTTTCGCGCTGGGCCAGCGACGGCACGCAGGCGGGTGCCTGGATCGAATATGGCTTCGGCGGCGACGTGACGCTGAGCGAGATCGACCTGAAGCTCGTCGGCTGGCGCTCGCGCAGCTATCCGTTGCGGATCACGCTGGACGGGAAAGTCATCTGGGAAGGCGAGACCGAGCGGCAGCTGGGCTATGCGTATCTAGCGTTCAAGCCGGCGAAGGGCAGGGTGCTCCGCATCCAGCAGACCGGGCCGGTGGCGGACCGCGATGCGTTCGGGAAGGTCGTTGAGCTCGATACCGCGCGCAAGGCGGGCGACACGGGTGCGGATTCGGTGCCTGCGGGCTGGCGGCTGGGGATCGTCGAGGTGGATTTCCACTCGCCGGTGCGGTGAACTCAACTGAACTCCGCCGGAATGACGTATCAGGTTAGAGCATTGGCAGTGTCGAAGGCTTTGGCCCGACAGGAAAGGCTGCGTCGATCTTCGCGATCTCCACTTCGGTGAGGGTAAGATCGCCGGCCGCCGCATTCTGTACGGCATGGCCGGCGGACGACGCTTTCGGGATAACGAAGCTGTGCCGCGCCAAAGCCGCCAGCGCGATCTGGCGCGGCGTCGCGCCATGCGCCTCCGCGATCTCGGCCAGCACGCGGCCGCCCTTGCTCTCCGCGCTCGGGAAATCGTCATGGCCGAACGGGCTGTAGGCGACCAACGCGACGTCGTTGCGCTCGCACCAGGGCTGCACGGCATGCTCGATTGCGCGCTGCTTCAAGTGATATAGGACCTGATTGCAGGCGATCCTGCCCGGGCCGGCGACTGCGAGCGCCTCGTCGAGGTCGTCCTCGTCGAAATTGCTGACGCCCCAGGAGAGGATCTTGCCGTCGCGGACCAGCGTCTCGAACGCGGCGAAAGTCTCGGCGAGCGGGTGGCGGCCGCGCCAGTGGAGCAGGTAGCAATCGAGCCGATCGGTGCCGAGACGGCTTAGCGAGGCTTCGCAGGCGGCGATCGTCCCGGCGCGCGAGGCGTTGCTCGGCAGGACCTTCGAGACGAGAAACAGACCGTCGCGGCGCCCGCGTATCGCCTCGCCAACGAGGGGTTCGGCGTCGCCATACATCTCGGCGGTGTCGATATGCGTCATGCCGGCGTCGATGCCGCGTTGGAGTGCGGCCATCGCCGACGCCCGGTCGCCATGGTCGATATGCCAGCTTCCCTGGCCGATGATCGCGACGTCCTTGCCGGTATTTCCGAAGCGGCGGTGCTGCATGTCATTCTCCCTCCGCGCCGTAACGCGCGGGGGAAGGGGTTAGCGCCGGAAGGTGTGCGTTGCGCTTTTCAGTGCCCCGGCGCGTGCCCTGACCGTTACCGTACCGCTGCCCTCGCCACCGCGCAGAAATGCGACTGCCTTGCCGCCCGCCACTGCGCGGATGGGAGACGTGAAGGCGGTGTGATCGGTGACGCTGGCATTGTCGTAGGCGACGAGGGTGGCGGGGCCGCTTACCTCGAGCGTGACCGAGTCCGTCGCGGTGGGGACGAGCACGCCCTTGGCATCGACCACTTCGACGCGGACTGCGGTGACATCGTCGAAGCCGGTGCCCAGCCTGGTTGCCTCGGGCACCAGCCGGATCGCGGCGGGGGCGCCGGCGGTGCGCAGGACGTCCTCGCCGACCTTGCGGCCGCCGCGATAGCCGACCGCGCGGATCTCGCCGGGGGCGAAATCGACCGTCCAGGCGATGGCGCTATCGTCGGCATTGCGCGGCTTGCGGCCGAGCGAGCGGCCGTTGAGGAATAGCTCGACTTCTTCGGCGTTGGACATGACCTCGACCTTCTCGGCATGCGCGCCGAGATTAAAGGGGGTCCAGTCGGCGAGGATACCGGGGCCGCGGGGCTGGGGCATCGCGACGCCGACCATCGTCGGGAGTTCGCTGATGTCGATCACTTCGGTGACGCGGCGGGCGAGCTTGACCACGGGCTTTTCGGACCACCAGGCGGCGCGCTCCCAGCCGATCGGCTTCACGCCGTCGATCCGATCGACGATGCCCGAAGGGTTGCTGATCGCGGGCCAGCCGGCGCGATCGGCCTCGCCGAGATAGTCGGCGCCGGTCCACAGAAACATGCCCGAATAAGCCGGATTGTCGCGGACGGGGAGCCAGGAGCTGCGGTTCTTGCTGTTCTCGGTGCCGATGATCTTCCGCGTGGGCTTGTCGGCATGCGCCTTGGTCAGTTCGTTCTCGCGGTAATTCTGGCCGACGACGTCGAGCATGTCGGCCAGGCCGTTGCTGTAGTCGCCGGTGGTATTGGGACGGAACAGCGCCATCGTGACGGGGCGGGTGGGATCCTCGGCGTGGAAGATATTCATCAGCCGCTCGACGATCGACTTGGCGACGACGGGGTAGGGCGTGTCGTGGATCTCGTTGCCGATCGACCAGATGATGACGCTCGGGTGATTGCGGTCGCGGCGGACGAAATCGCGTGCGTCGAGCGAGAACCAGTCGGTGAAGAAGAGGTGATAGTCCTGCGGGTTCTTGGCGACGGTCCACATGTCGAACGCCTCGTTCATGACGAGGATGCCGAGCCGGTCGCACAGATCGAGAAATTCGGGCGAGAAGGGGTGGTGCGCGGTGCGGATCGCGTTGACGCCGAGCGCCTGGAGGCCCTTGAGGCGCCGCTCGTAGAAGCCGAGCGGGACGGCCATGCCGAACGGGCCGCCATCGGCGTGGATCGCGACGCCCTTGAGCTTGATGTTCCTGCCGTTGAGCCAGAAGCCGGTCGCGGCCTCGAACCTCGCGTCGCGGATGCCGAAGGGGACGCGTTCCTCGTAGAGCAGGCTGCCATCGGCGGCGCGCACGCGGACGAGCGCGGTGTGGAGCGCGGGGTCGCCGATGTCCCAGCGGCGGGGGTTGGCGAGGGTGCCGGCGGCGGAGAGGCTGGTGGCGCGGTTCGGTGCGAGTTCCTGCGTGGCACCGGTGTAGGTCGCGATCTCGCGGCCGTCGGGCGCGCGGATCACGGCTTCGAGTCTGGCCTGAACGGGGGTGGCCAGGCGATTGGTGACGCTGCTTTCGACCGCGAGGCCCGCGCCGGTCGCGTCGAGCGTGGCGACCCGGACGGTGGTGCTCCAGGCATCGGCATAGACGTCGCCGAGGGTGATCAGCTTGACGTGGCGATAGATGCCCGAGCCGGCATACCAGCGTGAGGCCGGCTGGGCGGAGGTGTCCGAGCGGACTGCGACGACATTCTCGCCGGACTTGAGGTGGGGCGTCAGCTCGTAGCGGACGCTGGAATAGCCATTGGGGCGGTGGCCGATATGGTGGCCGTTAATCCAGACGCCGGCGCGCTCCATGATGCCGTCGAATTCGATGAAGACGCGCTTGCCGCGGGCGGAATCGGGGAGGGCGAAGTGCTTTCGGTACCAGGCGACGCCCGAGGGGAGCCAGCCGCCCGAGCCGGTGGTTGCGGCGTTCCGGTCGAAGGGGCCGGCGATCGCCCAGTCGTGGGGCAGGTCGACGGGCTGCCACGACGCGTCGGCAAAAGCGGGTTGTTCTGCGCCTGCGACGTCGCCCTTTGCGAAGCGCCAGTCGGCGTCGAAGGCGGCGGTACCGACGGGCTGGGCGAGTGCGGGGGCGGCGAGTGCCAATGCCATCGCACCCAGAAGGACGCGGGCTGCCTGTGCGATTTTCATGCTGCTCTCCCATCCGCTCTGCCGGCGGTCGCAAGAAGATAGCGGCGAAAATCCCGCAATGTAAAGCGGCGTGCCAACAATTGAGAGCTTGTCCCCGGCTGTTCAGCATCGTCGCGCTCGACTAGCGTGCGGCATGGCCGGGAAGCGGAAGATATTGATCGTGGGCGGCGGGAGCGCGGGCTGGCTTACCGCCGCCTATCTCGCCAAGGCGCTTGGTGTCGCCGAGCGGGCCGCGATCGAGATCACCGTCCTCGAATCGCCCGAGATCGGGATCATCGGCGTGGGCGAGGGTACCTTCCCGACGATCCGCTCGACGCTCAAATTCCTCGGCATCGACGAGACGCAGTTTTTGCGGGCGACCGCGGCGACCTTCAAGCAGGGCGTGCGCTTCGACGATTGGCTGCACGCGCCCGAGGCGGGGCGGCGGCACCGCTACCTGCATCCGTTCGAGGCTCCGTTTCAGACGGACGGCATGAATCTGGTGCCCTATTGGCTGCTCCAGGAGCCGGCCACCCGCACGCCCTTTGCCGAGGCGGTGACGATCCAGAGCCAGGTCGCGGCCGAGCGCCGTGCGCCCAAGCGCACGAACGAGAGCGGCTATGGCGGGCCGCTGAGCTACGCCTATCATTTCGACGCGCGCAAGCTGGCGACGTTGATCCAGGAGCGCGCAGTGGCGTTGGGGGTGCAGCATCTGCGCGGGCTGCTGACCGGGGTCGAGCTGGATCCGGACGGTGCGATCGCGCACATCGTTTCGCGCGAGCAGGGGGCGCTCGAAGCCGATCTGTTCGTCGATTGTACAGGTTTTCGCGCCGAGCTGATCGGCGAGGCGCTGGGTGCGCGCTTCCATTCGGTGCGCGACCATCTGTTCACCGATCGCGCGCTGGCATGCAAGGTCCCGCACGAACGGGCCGACGCGCCGATCGAGAGCGTCACGATCGCGACTGCGCACGAGGCCGGCTGGACCTGGGACATCGGCCTGGAGGGCGCGCGCGGGATCGGTTGCGTCTATTCCAGCGCGCATTTGAGCGACGCGCGCGCTGCGGAATTGCTGCGCGATTATGTGGGGCACGACGATTTTGCTGCGCGCAGCATTCCCTTCGAGCCGGGCTATCGCCCGCAGCAATGGGTGAAGAATTGCGTCGCGGTCGGGCTCTCCGCGGGTTTCCTAGAACCGCTCGAGTCGACGGGCGTCGTGCTGATCGAGGCGGCGGCGGACATGATCGCCGAGCTGTTTCCGCACAGCGGTCCGGTCGAAGCGCCGGCACGGCGGTTCAACGCGCTGATGACGGCGCGCTACGACAATATCGTCCATTTCCTGAAGCTGCATTATTGCCTGAGCCGCCGCAGCGAGCCCTTCTGGCGCGACAATGCGGATCCCTCGTCAATTCCCGAGCGACTGCGGGAACTGCTGGGCGAATGGCGCCATCGGCCGCCCAATCGGTTCGACTTCGTGATCGATCTCGAGACCTTCGCCTTCTTCAACTATCAGTACATCCTGTACGGGATGGAATATCCGACCGATCTATCGGCCGCGCGCGGCGATTTCCCGCACGGAGGCGAGGCCGAGCAGCTGTTCGCGCGGGTGCGCAGCTTCGGGACGCAGGCCGCCGCGGACCTGCCGGGGCACCGCGAACTGGTGCGCGCGATCAACCGGGCAGCGTCCTAAGCGGTTTTCGCGGCAAAGCCTTTGTCGCCGGGGACCGCGCCCAGTTCGCCGGTCTGCCGCGCCTTCTTTCCGTAGACGAGTTCGAAGAGCGGGGTTGCCATCACCGTGGTGACGATCGCCATCAGCACCATTATCGAGAAGAGCGTTGGCCCGATCACGCCCTTTTGCAGGCCGATGTTGATGATGATCAGCTCCATCAGCCCGCGCGAGTTCATCAGCGCGCCGATGCCGAGCGCGGTGCGGTTGTCTTCGCCCGCAAGCCGCGCCGCCGCCCAGCAGGCACCGAACTTGGCGAGGATCGATGCGACGAGGATGCCCAGCGCCAGCAGCAGCAGCGGCACCGAATTGACCATGTCGAGCCGGGTGTTGAGCCCCGAATAAGTGAAGAACATCGGCAGGAGGAGAACGACCGCGAGCGGCTCGACCTTGCGCTTGATCTCGTCGACGAACAGCCCGCGCGGCATCACGACGCCGAGCAGGAAGCCGCCGAACACCGCGTGGATGCCGATCGCGTCCATCAGGAAGGCCGAGAAGCAGAACAGCATGATCGTGATCGCCAGGATCGTCGTGCTCATCTCTCCCTGCTCCTCGACGATGCGGCCGAGCGGAGCGAGCAGGCGGCGTCCAAAGATGAGGACGAAGGCGGCGTAGAGCAGGCCGCCGCCGATCGCGATGACGGCGATCCCGGCGCCCGCCCCGAAGGTGGCGAGAACGATCGCCAGGACACACCAGGAGGCGGCATCGTCGAACGCGCCCGCCGTTAGCGAAAGCGTGCCGAGCGAGGTGTGGGCGAGGCCGCGCTCGTTGATGATGCGCGCAAGCATCGGAAAGGCGGTGAGCGCGATGCAGGCACCCAGGAACAGCGTCGCATTGGATTGGGTGATTCCGGGCGCGAAGAGGCCAGGGACGGTGAGCAGATAGGGCGTGATCGCCACCGCGATGAGGAAGGGCGCGATGATGCCCGACAGCGACACGGCGAAGGCGCTTCGCCCCTTGCTCCTGAAATGATCGAGCTGGAGCGTGGTGCCGACCAGGAACATGTAGAGCCCGACGCCGAGCTGGGCGCCGGCATAGAGGACGTTCTTGGTTTCCTTGGGAAAGAGGGCGAGCTGGAACTCCGGAAAAAGCAGGCCGAGCAACGAGGGCCCCAGGACCACGCCCGCGATCATCTCCCCGACCACCTGCGGCTGGCCGAGGAATTTCTGGCCGAGCCAGCCGACTACCCGGCAAGCAAGGATGATCACCCCGAGCTGGAGGAAGAAATGGATGCTGTAGTCGGCGGGGGTGAGCGACTGCGCCGCATTCACCGCGGGCCCGTGCGCGCCCAATATGTCGCCGAACGCTCGCAGCGAATCTTCATACAGATGCGACAGCATTTCCCTCTCCCCCGATATGCGCGCGGACCGTCGGCCTCTTCGCACGTCGGTCAGGAAATGCCGGAACGGGCAGCGGGGCAATCGCCTAAATGCCCGTACCCTGCATTTTCCAAGTCGCGACGCCCCGATTGTTGCGCAGGCGGCACAGTGTAGTAAGGTGCCTACATGACAACGCGGACAATCTAGGTATGTAGGTACGAAATGAAGGTGTTCAGCAGCCGCGAGTTCAATCAGGACGTGAGCGCCGCGAAGCGATTCGCGCGTCTCGAGCCGGTCTTCGTGACCGACCGCGGCAAGCCGACCCATGTGCTGATGAGCTTCGACGCGTTCCGCCGGATGAGTGGCGAGCGCGACAGCGTCGTCGACTTGCTGGCGATGCCGGGGCTCCCCGATCCGGAGCCCGAACGGGCCAAGGATTGGGATCGGCGCGAGCCGCTCTGATGTATCTGCTCGACGCGCCGATCGTCTTCGAACTGCGCAAGGCGGCGTCGGGGCATGCCGAGCCGGGGCTGACCGACTGGGCGACAGGGGTTGCGCGCGAGCGGCTGTTCCTCTCGGCGCTCACGCTGCTCGAGCTCGAGACGCACGCAATCCGCACCGAGCGGCGCGACAAGGCCGAGGGCGGTGCGCTGCGGAACTGGATCGACGGGCATGTGATGCGCGCGTTCGACGGGCGGGTGCTGGCGATCGACGCGGCGGTGGTGCGCCGCCGCGGCCAGATCGCGATCGCAGACAGCCGCGATGCGTTGCTGGCGGCGACGGCGCTCGAACATTCGTTGACCCTGGTCACCCGCAACGGCGCTGCGTTCAAGGGCGCGCGAGTCAAGACGTTCGACCCCCGGGGGTATCGCGCCGCCGCGGCGGACGAGGAACTGGACTGGCGATCGGCGGCGCGGACCGGCCCCTTCTGGCTCAAGAACCTGTTCGTTCGGAGCTGAGGGAGTCCGCGCCCCGGATCAGGCGGCGATCGTCGAGTTGTCGATCACGAAGCGATAGCGGACGTCGCTGCGCTCCATGCGGTCATAGGCCTCGTCGATCTGCGCGGCGTCGATCATCTCGATCTCGGAGACGATGCCCTTCTCCGCACAGAAATCGAGCATTTCCTGCGTCTCGGCGATGCCGCCGATCAGCGATCCGGCGATCGCGCGGCGCTTGAAGATCAAGGCCGACACGTCGGGCGAAGGATGGGCATGTTCGGGCACGCCGACCAGGCACAGGGTGCCGTCGCGCTTGAGCAACGCGGTGAAGGCGTCGAGATCGTGGCTGGCGGCGACGGTGTTGAGGATCAGATCGAACGATCCGGCGTGCGCCGCCATCTCGTCGGCATTGCGCGAGACGATGACTTCATCGGCGCCGAGATCGAGCGCGTCCTGGCGCTTGCCCTCCGACGTGGTGAAGGCGACCGTATGTGCCCCCAGCGCGTGCGCGAGTTTCACCCCCATATGGCCGAGCCCGCCGATGCCGACGATGCCGACCTTCTTGCCGGGGCCGGCATTCCAGTGGCGCAGCGGCGACCAGGTGGTGATGCCGGCGCAGAGCAAGGGTGCGACCGCGGCGAGCTGGTCCGCGGGATGGGCGATGCTGAGCACGAACTTGTCGCTGACGACGATCTGTTCCGAATAGCCGCCGAAGGTGTGGCCGGGCGCGTCGGTGGTCGCGCCATTATAGGTGCCGACGAAGCCCGTGCCGGTGCAATATTGCTCGAGACCCTCGTCGCACGAGGCGCAGCTCTGGCAGCTGTCGACCATGCAGCCGACGCCGACCACGTCGCCCACCGCGAACCTGGTCACGTCCGCGCCGATTGCCGAGACATGGCCGACGATCTCGTGCCCGGGGACGCATGGATAGAGCGTGCCGCCCCATTCGGAGCGGACGGTGTGGAGATCGGAGTGGCAGACGCCGCAAAAGGCGATATCGATCTGGACATCGTGCGGGCCCGGCGCGCGGCGCTCGATCGTCAGGGGCTGCACCGGCTGGTCGGCCGCCTGGGCGCCATAAGCGTGAACGGTCATGGAATGGCTTTCTGAAAAGGAAGGTGAGGCTCCGCTCGTCGAGCAAGGCGCACTTCTTAGATAAGGGCTGCGCCCGTCCACCATTAGGCGCTAATAAGTGCATGTAGTCATGTTCCGGATTCATATATGCAGCGCGACGAGCTTGCCGATCTCAACGCCTTCCTGACCGTTGCCGAAGAGCGCAGCTTCACGCGCGCCGCGGCCAAGCTGGGCACGTCGCAATCGGCGCTGAGCCATACCGTGCGGCGGCTTGAGACCCGGCTCGACGTGCGGCTGCTGACCCGCACGACGCGCAGCGTGATGCCGACCGAGGCGGGCGAGCGGCTGTTGCGGACGCTGCGGCCGGCGATCGACGATATCGAAGCGGAGCTCGCGGCACTCTCCGCATTTCGCGCCAAGCCCGCGGGGACGCTGCGGATCACGACGCTGGAAGTGGCGGCGCGCGAAATCTTGTGGCCGGTGCTCGAGAAATTGCTCCCCGCGCATCCCGACGTGCATGTCGAGATCAACATCGATCTGTCGCTGACCGACATCGTCGCCGAGCGGTTCGATGCGGGGGTGCGGCTGGGGGATCAGGTGGCGAAGGACATGATCGCGGTTCCGATCGGCCCCGAGCTGCGCATGGCGGCGGTGGCCGCGCCCGCTTATTTCGCGCGCAAGCCCAGGCCGCTGATCCCGCAGGACCTGGCCGAGCATGACTGCATCAATTTGCGGCTGCGCACCTATGGCGGGCTCTATGCCTGGGAGTTCGAGCGCGACGGGCGCGAGCTGAAGATGCGCGTGGGCGGGCAGCTGGTCTTCAACGATGTCGCGATGATCGTGGCGGCGGCAGTGGCGGGCTTCGGGGTGGCCTTCCTGCCCGAGGATCATTTCGCCGCGCCGCTCGCCGACGGGCGGCTGGTGCGCGTGCTCGACGATTGGTGCCCGCCTTTTCCGGGCTATCATCTTTATTATCCGAGCCGGCGGCAGGTCTCGCCGGCCTTCGCGCTGCTGGTCGATGCGCTGCGCTATCGCGGCTGAGGCTCAGGTGAGGAGCAAGGTACCCGCCACGCCTGCAGCGGCCGCCAGGATGGCGATGGCGCCGTAGCGCCAGCCGCCGCCGACGCGGACGACTTCGATTTCCTTGAGCGGGGGCGAGGGCGGCGCGCCGCCGGGGGTGGGATAGCGCAGCTCGATGTTGCGGATCAGCTGGGGCAGGCGGGCGAGCGTCTGCAGATCGGTGATGATCCGGTCCGCCACCGCCGCCTCGGGCCCGAGCTCGGTGCGGATCCACTCGCGCACGAAGGGGGCCGATGTCTCCCACAGGTTGATATCGGGATCGAGCCCGCGCGCGACGCCCTCGACCATCACCATCGTCTTTTGCAGCAGCAGTAGATGCGGCTGGGTCTGCATGTCGAAATCGCGGGTGATGTTGAACAGCCCGTCGAGCATCGCCCCGACCGACATGTCCTTGACCGGGAGCCCGCGCATCGGCTCGCCGACCGCACGGAGCGCCGTCGCGAATTCGGCGACATTGTGGTGCGCGGGGACATAGCCCGCCTCGAAATGGATTTCGGCGACGCGCTTATAATTGCCGGTGATCAGCCCGTAGAGAATCTCGGCGAGCCAGACGCGGGCGCGGCGATCGATCCGGCCCATGATCCCGAAATCGATCGCGGCGATGCGGCCGTCGGCCAGCGCGAACAGGTTTCCCTGGTGCATGTCGGCATGGAAAAAGCCCTCGGCGATCGCCTGGCGGAGGAAGGCGCGGATGAGCTTGTCGGCGAGCGCGGTGGTATCGTGTCCCGCGGCGATGAGCGCATTGCGATCGGATAGCTTGATGCCGTCGATCCATTCGAGCGTCAGCACCTTGCCGGTGGTGCGCTGCCAGTCGATCGCGGGCACGTAGAAATCGGGCTCGGCGGTCATGCCGTCGGCGAGTTCGGAGGCCGAGGCGGCTTCGCGGCGCAAGTCTAGTTCGCGCGCGGTCCAGCGTTTGAAATGCTCGATGATCAGGCGGGGGCGGAGCCGTGCCGCCTCGCCGCCCATGCCCTCGACCTGGGCCGCGGCCCATTGATAGGTGTCGATCGCGCGCGCGAATTCGACTTCGATGCCGGGGCGCAGCACCTTGACCGCGACTCGGGCGCCCTGCGCGGTGACCGCGGCGTGGACCTGCGCGATCGAGGCGGCGCCGATCGGGACTTCGTCGATCGTGGCGAAGAGGGTCTCGAGCGGGCGACCGAAGGAGGATTCGATCCGCTGGCGGATGATCGCGAAGGGGACGGGGGGAAGCGCGTCCTGCAGGCGGAGCAGATCGTGCGCCGCCGCCTCGCCGACGAGGTCGGGACGAGTGGCGAGCGTCTGGCCGAGCTTGATCGCGGCCGGGCCGATCGCCTGGAAGGCGTCGGCGTAGCGCGGGATTGCGGGGACCCGGGCGCCGAAGCGGGCGATGCGGGCAAGGCGGCGGATCGGCTTGGGGGTGTTGGGATCGCGCTCGATGCCCGTCAGGGCGCCGTGCCGCGCGAGGATGCGGCCCCATTTGAGGAGACGCCAGAGATGGGTGACGGGGGCGGTCATATGTCGATCCTCCCCGGCACGGGGAGGGGGACCGCGACGCGTAGCGGCGTGGTGGAGGGGGCGTGCCACGGGCGGCTCGCTTGTGGCGCGCCCCCTCCACCATGCTGCGCATGGTCCCCCTCCCCGTGCCGGGGAGGATCAATATGGCGCTTCATCAAATCTTCCAGCCCGAATGGATCGCGACCAGCCCGCCGAGCAGCGGCTCGACCCTGGTCTGGCTGAAGCCGGCCTCGCCGATCATGCGCTCGAAGCTGGGCATGTCGGGGAAGCGGCGGATCGATTCGATCAGGTAGCGATAGCTGTCCGCGTCGTTTGCGAGCAGCTTGCCGAGCCTGGGGACCATATGGTGCGAATAGGCATCGTAAAGCTGGCCGAAGCCGGGCCAGAGCGTCGTCGAGAATTCGAGGACGTAGAAGCGGCCGCCGCGCTTGAGGACGCGGTGGGCTTCGCGGAGCGCCTTGGGAATGTCGGTCACGTTGCGGATGCCGAAGGCGATCGTATAGGCGTCGAAGAACTTGTCGGGCCACTGCAGCATCTCGGCATTGGCCTCGGACCAGACGAGACCGTCGATCCCGCGCTTCGCGGCGCGCTCGACTCCGACCGCGAGCATCTCGGGATTGATGTCGGCGACGGTGATCGCCGCGCCCGAGGGCGCCATGCGGAAGGCGATGTCGCCGGTGCCGCCGGCCATGTCGAGGATATGCTCGCCGGCGCGCGGCTTCACCCGGCGGACGAACAGATCCTTCCAGGCGCGATGGAGGCCGCCGGACATGGCATCGTTCATCAGATCATATTTGGAGGCGACGTTGGAGAAGACCGCGCCGACTCGGGCGGTCTTTTCTTCCGGGGCGATGTCTTCGTAACCGAAGGAGACGGTGTCGGGCATGTCCGCGCTCTAGCGGGGGCGGCGGAGCGGGGCTAGGGGCTTGGCATGCCGGAGCTTCCTGAAGTCGAAACAACCGTCCGCGGGCTGCGGCCCGTGCTGGAAGGGCAGCGGATCGAGCGGGTGACCGTGCGGCGCGGCGACCTGCGGCGGCCGTTTCCGGTCGACCTGGGGCAGCGGCTGACGGGGGCTACGGTGACCGGCCTCTCGCGGCGCGCGAAATATGGGCTGGTGGAGACCGATCGCGGCGACACGCTGGTCTTTCATCTCGGCATGTCCGGGCGCTGGCGGATCGACCCTGAGGAGCTGGGAAAGCACGATCATTTCATCGTCGAGACGGCGAACCATCGGCTGGCGCTCAACGATGCGCGGCGATTCGGGTCGATCGACCTGGTGCCGACGTCGGACGTGGCGGCCTGGCCGGCGTTCCAGGCGCTCGGGCCCGAGCCACTGGGAGCGGATTTTTCCGCGGCGCAGCTGGCCAAGGCATTCAAGAACCGCATCGCGCCGGTGAAGGCGCTGCTGCTCGACCAGCGAATCGTGGCGGGGCTGGGCAATATCTATGTGTGCGAGGCGCTGTATCTCGCGCGGATCGCCCCCACCCGGCCGGCGGGGACGATCAGCAAGGCGCGGTTGGGCCGGCTGGTGAGCGCGGTGCGCGAGGTGCTGACCGCGGCGATCGAGGCGGGGGGATCGACGCTGAAGGACTATGCGCGCCCCGATGGCGAACTGGGTTACTTCGCCAAGCAGTGGCGCGTATATGGCCGCGAGGGACTGCCCTGCGAATGCGGCGGCCTGGTCGAGCGGCGAGTCGATGGCGGGCGATCCACTTTCTGGTGCCCGCATTGTCAGAAGTGACCGCGACAATGGTTGACCCGAATCACCCCAGAGGCTAAGGGGCCCGTCTTTCCGGGCGTGGGCGGCTTGTCCCGCGCCCCTTCTATTTGAGCAGGAACGAGACCCGATGGCGAATACGCCGCAAGCGAAGAAGCGTATCCGGCGGAACGATCGCCGTGCGGAAATCAACGGTGCGCGCGTCAGCCGCATCCGGACCTTCATCAAGAAGGTCGAGTCGGCGCTCGACTCGGGCGACAAGGCCGCCGCCGCCGAAGCACTTGCGGCAGCACAGCCCGAACTGATGCGCGGCGTCGCCAAGGGCGTCCTGCACAAGAACACCGCCTCGCGGAAGTTCTCGCGGCTCAACAAGCGCGTCGCAACGCTCGCTTAAGCTTCACTTTTTTGCAACAATCGCCCCCGTCGGACCCGGTCCGGCGGGGTTTTTCGCGTGTGCACAATAGCCTGCGACCCCCGGCGAGGGTTAACCGCCGCTAACCCGCAGAAACGCACGAGTCGGAGTGCCAACAGCGGCCCCGATGCCGCTAAGTATCTGAAATAGAACAGCCTAAATATAGAATCGGCGGTTTTCCGTGGCTTGTGGCGAGTCAACAAAACTATTTCAGTTTGTTTACGTAGGCGGCCCTTGCTCGACTCCGATTCTCGTACCTAAAACAGAGTTCCGGCCGCTTCTCGCCGCCGGGGTTTGTAACGCTC